>DAOTYI010000257.1:0-5082 GCA_034434895.1 Anaerolineae bacterium | reverse complement strand
CCCTGGCCCCCTTCCCCTCTCCGCCACGGAGAGGGGAAGGGGGCCAGGGGGTAGGGGTGAGGTCGAATCTAACAATGTCGAGGTAATTCTTGCCCTATAACCTGAGACAGCCTGCGTGGTGAAAGGATAAGCCTGTGTCCCGCAACTATCGCAAACTCGAAACGGCCAGAGATCTGACCCGCCTGATGACCCGCTACTATGCCACGCGCAGGCTGGTGGGCAAAGTGCGGCCCCTGGCCTGGGTGACCAGCGGTGCACCGGTCGAAATCCTGATCGGCATGGGCGTGGCCACGGTCTATCCCGAAAATTACGGCGCGCTGGTGGGGGCCCGGCGGGCAGCGGTGCCTCTGGCTCAGGTGGCCGAGGAGCGCGGTTTCAGCCCCGATCTGTGTTCCTATGCCCGCTGCCACCTCGGTTCGGTCTTTGATCCCGGCCATGCACCCCAGAGTGGCCTGCCCAGACCGGACCTGCTGGTTGCCTGCAACAACATCTGCGGCACGGTGCTCAAGTGGTATCAGGTGTTGGCCGACCATTTCCATGTACCACTCTTTTTGCTGGACGCACCGTACCAGCACGAACCGGGCCTGCCCGACCATGCCGTCCAGTATGTGGCCGCCCAACTGGAAGAATTGATCGCCTGGGTGACGCATCACACCGGCCACAAATTGAACGAAAAGAGGTTCCACCGCGCCCTGCGTCTTTCCAACGAGGCGGTGACGTTGTGGCGCGACATCCGCGAACTGTGCCAGGCCCGGCCCTCGCCCCTCAACGCTCCCGACCTGTTCCTGACCATGGCCCCCATTGTCGTCCTGCGCGGCACCCAGGATGCTGTGACCTTTTATCGCAAACTCAAGGCCGAGGTCGAAGGACGGGTGGAACGGGGCGAAGGAGCCATCCTGGAAGAACGCTACCGCCTGTTGTGGGACAACATCGCCATCTGGTATCAACTCTTCCGCCTGTTCAGCCTGTTCACCGAGGCCGGGGCCTGTTTCGTGGTGGACACCTACACCAACGCCTGGTCACTGTCGGTGGAGGACAGCGACCCGCTCCTGGGGTTGGCCCGCACTTACAGCACGGTGTATATCAACCAAAGCCTCCAGGCCCGCGCCGAACTGATGGCCGACCTGGTGCGGCGTTTCGGTGTAGATGGCATGGTTCTGCACTCCAACCGCTCCTGTAAGCCCTACTCGCTGGGCCAGTATGAACTGTTGGAGCGGGTGAGCCGACAGACCGGCGTGCCGGGCCTGATCCTGGAAGCCGACATGTGCGACATGCGGCTCTACGCCGAGGAGCCGATCAAGAACCGCATCCAGGCCTTTCTCGACCTGCTGGAGGCTCGTTGAGCGGTGAATTGGTCGCCCTGTTCAGCGCCTTGCTGTGGGCCATGGCCAGCGTCTTGCTGGCGATGGGTGCCCGCCGACTCCATGTCCTGCCGCTGAACCTGGTCCGCTGCCTGGTCTCGACCTGTTTTTTCTGGGCCTTGCTGCCATTCTACGGCGGCCTGAAGGCGTTGTCCACCATTCCGCCTGCCGCCTGGCTGTGGATGGTGGTTTCGGTCCTGGGCCTGTTGGTGGTGGGTGACACCCTCTATTTCCGCAGCCTGGACCTGGCAGGCGTGTCGTGGGCCATGCCGGTGGCCAGCATCAACCCTCTGTGGGCCGTGCTGCTGGCGGCGCTGTTCGTGGGCGAACCGCTCACGGGGAGGCTGCTCGTCGGCGCCTTGCTGGTTATCGCCGGCATTGTCCTGGTGAGCCGCACCGCCGACCCGGGCACGGCGGAGAGGCCAGCCAACGACCGACGGCGACGGATCGGGTTGCTGCTGGCCCTGGTCGTGTCGGTGTTATGGGCCATCGGCCAGGTGGCGCTCAAGCCGGCGACGGCAGGCATCCACTCGGTGGTCGCCAACAGCGTCCGCCAGCCGATGGGCATGGGGATGCTGCTCGTCCCGAATCTGGCCTGGGGCCGCTGGCGCGATCTGCGACGGCTGGACCGCAAATCACTGCTGATCATCCTGGGGGCCAGTTTCGTGGGCACAGGCGTCGGCACCCTGTTTTTCATCATGGCCATCCAGATGGTCGGGGCAGGGAGGGCTGCTGTCCTGACCTCTACCGCACCGGTGATGGCCCTGCCCTTTTCCATCCTGTGGTTGAAGGAGAGGCCCAGCCGCTGGACGCTGGTCGGCACGATCTTGACGGTAGTCGGGATCGCGTTCACGGCCAACGACCTGGCTGCCTGACACCTTTGCCCCCTCCCCCAACCCGGAAGAGGGGAAAATGTGCCGATTGGAAATCGGCCTTTCTGGGCGCCTGTGGCGCCGGGCGTCGGCCGGTGCCGACGTGGAAACCGGTCGGCCGGCGCCGACCGCTGGCCGAAGGCCCCAGGCGGGTGACTTCAGTCGGTGTGGGCAGGCAGTTACTATCATCTATGGAGGTGAACGATGGATTTCTGGCAAGTGCTTGAAGAGCGGCACAGTGTCCGCAGTTTTGACCCAACTGTCGAGGTGCCACCGGAAACGGTGGAACGGCTGTTGACAGCAGCCATCCGGGCTCCGTCGGCGGGCAACCGGCAGCCCTGGCACTTTTACGTGGTGCGCGATCCGGCCCTGCGCCAGGCTCTGGCCGCTGCTGCTTACGGCCAGGAGTTCGTTGCCCAGGCACCGCTGGCCATCGTCGTCTGTGCCGACGCCGAACAATCGGCAGGGCGCTACGGGCAGCGAGGCCGTGAGCTTTATTGCCTGCAAGATACCGCCGCCGCCACCGAGCATATCCTGCTGGCCGCCGTGGCGCTGGGGCTGGGTAGCTGTTGGGTGGGCGCTTTTGACGAACAGCGGGCTGCCCAGGCGCTCAACCTTCCGCCCCAACACCGCCCGGTGGCCATCCTGCCCATCGGCAAACCGGCCGAGAAGGGGACCTTCCGCACCTCCCGCCGGCCGTTGCCGGCCGTGGTGAGTTATCGAATGTAGGACAACTGCTCGCAGTTGCCCTCCTGGCAGAAACCAGGTATAATCAGGTATCAACAGGGTCAAGGAGGACCACCATGCCCAGGTACGCATTCTTCAAAGGACAGTTTGTCCCGATCGAGGAAGCCAGGGTCAGCATCATGACCCACGCCTTCAACTATGGCACCGGCTGCTTCGAGGGGATCCGCGCCTATTGGAATGAGGAAGAAGGGCAGCTTTTTGTCTTTCGCCTGCGGGAACATTATGAACGGATGCATCGTTCCTGTCGCATCCTGCGCATCCATCTGCCCTATAGCGTAGAAGAGTTGAGCGCACTCACGGTGGAACTGCTGCGCCGGGAAGGCTTCCGGCAGGATGCCTACATCCGCCCTCTGGCTTACAAAGCCGACGAGGTGATCGGGGTGCGGCTGCACGACCTGACCGACGAGTTTGCCATGTTCGCCGTCCCCTTTGGCCGCTATATCGAGCAGGAAGAAGGGGCCCATGTGTGCATCTCCAGTTGGCGCCGGGTGGACGACAACGCCACGCCGGCCCGGGCCAAGATCACCGGCGCCTATATCAATTCGGCTTTTGCCAAGACCGACGCCGTGCTGAGCGGCTACGACGAAGCCCTGGTGCTGACCGACACCGGCCACATCTCTGAGGGCAGCGCCGAAAACTTTTTTATGGTGCGCCAGGGCTGTCTGGTCACACCGCCGGTCACCTCCAACATCCTCGAAGGCATCACCCGCGACACCATTATCGAGCTGGCCCGGCAGGAGATGGGGATCAAGACGATCCAGCGTTCCATTGACCGCAGCGAGATCTATATCTGCGACGAGGCGTTCCTGTGCGGCACCGGCTGCCAGGTGGCGGCCATCACCCGCATCGAACACCGGCCCATCGGCAACGGGACCATCGGCCCGGTGGTCACCCGCCTGCGCGAACTGTACTTTGATGTGGTGCGCGGCAAACTGCCGCGCTACCGCCACTGGTGCACGCCGGTGTATGAGCAGAGCGGAGGCACCGGCCAGGAGTGAGAAAGGAGTTGTCTATGACCGAAAATAGAAGCTCAAGGCACAAACAGTGGACGATCTGGGGGCGGACGGCCCTGGGGGTGATGGTCCTGCTGGCCTTGCTGATGGGGCAGACGGCAGCCCAGGGGCCTGTCGTCCTGGATGGTGTGGGTGACGATTGGGACCCGGCCTGGCAGGTGGCGACCGATGGCCTGGACGTATACCTCACCGACACCCGCTTCCATCCCCACCATTCACCCACCTACGCCCGTAGCGGCTACGATGCCATCAGCCTGTGGGCCCACTATCAGGCCAGCGACGACCGCTGGTATTTCCGCCTCGACGTAGATGGCCGCGCCGGCGACTCGGACAGCGCCGTCGGGGAAGCGGGCAACCTGGGGGTGGGCACGCACGGCCCGGATGAGGGGCCGCTGGTCATGCTGCCCTTTGAGGATGGGGTCGGTCTGGGGAACTCGGAGGCGTACAAGCTCGGCTTCCAGTTCGAAAGCGGCGGTGCCGGTGTCACGGCCGAGCTGGGACCCGGCACGGAGATCCTGCCCGGCGCGATCGCTCCGACCACGGTCGGGCTGACGGGACAGGGTATCTACAGCACCACCGTGCCCGGCGTGATCGAGTTTGCCTTTGACCGCACGGCCCTGTTCCCGCCCGACACGCCCCGCAGCCAGTTGTGGCTGTCGGCCCAATTGGGCGACAACAACGACCGCGTGTCTGACGACCAGGTGACCGCCACGCTGGTGATCGCCCTGGACCTGGTCGCCCACTGCCCGGCAGCGCCGATCGTCGTCGGCGACCAGGCGATCTTTCCGCTGGACTATGCCATTCCCGTCACGGCGGCGATAGGGGCCAGCCAGGTGGTGCTGACCGTCGCCTTGCCGCCGGGCACAACCTTCATCGGCGCCAGCAACGGCGGCAGCGAAGCGGGCGGGGTCATCACCTGGCAGTTGGGCAACCTGGTACCCGGCAGTGCCGGTCAGGTGACCTTTACCCTGCGGGTGGACGATCCGCTGACCTCATTGACCCTCAACAGTGAGATGAGGTGTGCCGAGGGGTTGCGCGTTCAGGCCAGCGACATATGCCCGGTCCAGCAACCCACCCCCACATTCACCC
>DAOTYI010000256.1:0-9848 GCA_034434895.1 Anaerolineae bacterium | reverse complement strand
GCCCCCATCCCCTCTCCGCGGCGGAGAGGGGAAGGGGGTTGGGGGATGGGGTGAGGTCCACCCTGGCTGCCATTTATGTTAACATTGTCGAGATAAAAATCTACCCCCGATTCTTCACCACACGTTCATCTGGTTGGAATAGGAAATACAGAAGCTGAAATTGCCAGTAATATGCATAGAACTAGCAAGACCAGACCGGCGACGAGCATGATCTTTCCGTATCGCATCGCCACATCCCCGGTGAGTAAGCGTAAAGGCCGAAGCGGAAGGCTGACCAATACATATTTCAGGTTCATTATTTCCAGGCCATGGAGAATGAGGCCGAGCGGCAACATGATCAGGATTGCCAGGAACAGGTACCACTGCCTGTTGAGCAGAGCGAGAATTATCAATGCGATTGTAACGAAGCTCAGAAGCATTCGCCTCCTGAGCCAGCGCGAAGCCGCATCCTGGTGTTGTTTTGAAAGTTCTACAAGCTGTTTGTGGATCACCCCCATATCATGCGTTTTCCGCTGTATAGAGCGTGCAAAGAGCAAGGCGCCAACAAACAGGAGCAGGATCGTGCCTGCCGCAAAAACAATGGTGCCGAGGACAACTTTGAACCAGGCATCCATGGTCTTCTCTCGGCCTGGGACTTATGCCCACAGCAGCGCCATCGCTGCCACCACGGCGGTGATGAGCAGGGCGATCCAGAAGGTCTGGCGCAACACCTGCGCTTCCTCACCGATGTGGTCAATCGCCGCCGAGGCGTTTTGCAGTTTGGCCGGCGAGATGACGCTGGCCAGCCCACCGCCGATGCCGCTGGCAGCGGCGATGAGCAACCCGTCCGCGCCGATCCGCTCTGCCGTCTGTCGGTGCAGGGCAGTCAGCATGGCGATGGAGGAGGTCTCGGAACCGCTGATGAATCCGCCCAGCAGGCCCAGGAAGGGGGCGATAGAGGGGTAGAGTTTGCCAAAAGCGGCCGCCGCCGCCGTGGCCAGGAGATAGACCATGTTGCGCGTGGGCTCGACCAGCGTCCAGTCAGCCCTTTTGCCCGAATGGTTGATGACATAGGCGATGGCGAAAAAGATGGCAGCAGCCAGCACCGGCCGTGGCGCCCGCTTCAGCCACCTGCGCAGTGAGGTTGTGATCTGGGCCCGCGTGGGCCTGAGCAGCGGCAGGGCCAGCAGCGTGCTGACCAGGATCCAGAAATAAGCCTGCCACAAAGGCCGCACCTTTTCTGGAGCGCCGGGGATGATCCTGACCGGCACAGCCCAGCGGTTGAAGGTCAGGTCGAAAAAGGGGGAAAAGGGGGCGTTGACCAGCAGGGCAAAGAGGGTCAGCAACGCCCAGGGCGAGATGGCAGCCCACAGCGGTAGCCGCGGCCCGGCGGCCAGGCCCGGAACGGTGCGCTCGTTCAGGGGCCTGCCCCGCAGTTTGAGGTAGGCCAGCATCACGACAATGACGGCCAGCCCGGCAGCGATGCCGGTCAAGGTGACCATATTGGCCGCAGTCATGCCGATACACACCAGCCCGGCCGTCAGCCCGGCCAACAGGGCCGGCACCAGACCTCGCCGCAGCATCGCCCCACGCCCTACCAGCCACAGCATCCCCAGGGCGATACAGGAGCTGATGACCGGCATAAAGCGCGCAAAATACCCCCCCGCCTGGCTCACCGGCAGGCCGACAAAACCGGCAAAGACGACGACGGGGATGCCCAACAGGGCATAGGTGCACAGCGCGTCGTAGCCGATAGCCGGCAGGGCGATGGCGGCAAAGGGGGGATAGCCCAGGGCGATCATGATCGGGGGCAGGATCGAGACCGGCACCGCGCCCAGGGCCGTCAACAGGGTGCCGAAGCCCACATTGATGAGCATGATCTGCACCGCCTGGTCACCCACAGCCACGCTCTTGATCAGGGCCACGATGCGGGCGATGGCCCCCGTTTCGATCATGACCGTTACCTGCAAGATCGAGGTCGCCACCACCAGCGAAATGGGCAACGAGGCGACAATCCCGGCCAGGCTGGCCTGCAGGATGATGCCCGGCGGCGTTTTGAAATAGAGCCAGGCCACCAATACGGTGATGACCCACCCGATCATGCCTGCTGTGTCGGCCGCCGTGTGGCGCAGGGTCAGCAGCAAAAAGATCACGATCACCGGTGATAGGGCCAGCAGGACGGCAAACAGATTCATGAATGCCTCCCCTTTGCACTGAAGATGAGTCAGCGAGTTGGCGAGTCAGCGGGTCGGCGGGTCGGCGAGTCAGCGAGTCGGCGAGTCAGCGCGTCGGCGAGTCAGCGAGTTGGCGGGTAGGCGGGTCGGCGGGTCGGCGGGTCAGCGATCGCAGGGCCGCTCGCAACGCCTGGTGCTCGCTCCACGGTGTTTCGACCGTGCCGTAGCACAACGATTGCTCGTGCCCCTTCCCGCAGCAGATGACCAGGTCGCCGGGACGGGCCAGGTTCACGGCGAACCGGATCGCTTCCGCCCGGTCGGGCACGCGGAAGTAGCTCTTGCCCTCGACGGCGCCGGCCTCCTCTGCCCCCCGTGCCATCTCATCCAGGATGGCCTCCAGCGACTCACGGCGGGGGTCCTCGGCGGTCAGGACCGTCACATCGGCCAGGCGGGCGCCGATCGCGCCCATCCACGCCCGTTTCTGCCGGTCACGCTCGCCGGCGCAGCCAAAGACGGCGATGACGCGGCCCGCTGTGAGGGTACGGGCGGTCTCCAAAGCCCGTTGCAGGGCATTGGGTGTGTGGGCAAAATCCACCAGGGCGATGATATCCTGCCCCTCCTCCACCCGCTCCATGCGGCCGATGACCCCCCTGACCGCCCACACCCCCTGCTGGATGGCCGGCACCGGCACCTCCAGCGCCAACGCCGCGCCCGTTGCCGCCAGGATGTTGGACAGGTTATAGTCGCCGACCAGTGCCGTCCGCAGCTCAAACCCGGCCTGGGGCGAGCGGACGAGAAAGCGGGTTTCTCCCGGCGAGTGGCGGATGGCCGTGGCAACCAGGTCGGCCTGACCCTCAATCGAATAGCTCAGATGCCGGTCGGCAGGGATGGGGCGCAGATAGCGGTACGAGTCATCGTCGGCGTTGAGGACCGCTACTTTGGGCACGCCCGGCTTGCGATACCCGGCGCTCAGGTGGTGGAAGAGCCTGGCCTTGGCCTGTTGATAGGCTTCCAGGCTGCCGTGGAGGTCCAGGTGTTCGTGGGTGACATTGGTCACGACCGCCACGTCAAAGTCGCAGGCGGTGACCCGATGCTGCTCCAGGCCGTGAGAGGTGACCTCCAGCACCGCCATCTCCAGCCCCGCCTCGACCATCGCCGCCAGGTAACGCTGGATGTCGGGGGCATCGGGGGTGGTGGTGTGCAGGCCGGTGTCGAACACCTGCTCGCCGATGAGGGCGTTGACGGTGGTGATCAGCCCGGCGCGGCGACCGGCAGCGGTCAGGATGCTGTGCAGCAGGGTGCAGGTGGTGGTCTTGCCGTCGGTGCCGGTCACGCCGACGATAGTCAACCTGCGCGCCGGGAAGCCGTGCCAGGCCGCAGCCAGATGAGCCAGCGCCTCCCGCCCGTCGGGCACGACGATGAGGGGGACCGGCAGACCATCGAGCCGTCTCTCCGCCACAATCGCCGCCGCGCCGTTGGCCAGGGCCTGGGGGATAAAATCGTGCCCGTCCACAGCCACCCCGCGATAGGCGACAAACAGGCTGCCAGGTTGCACCTGCCGCGAGTCGTTGGTGATGGCCGCGATCAAGATGTCGGTGTTGCCCTGCACCCCGGCGTGGGGCAGGGCGGCGATCAGCTCACTCAGAGGGCGGTGTCCCATTGAACCCAGGCTCAAACCCGCTCCACCTCAAACGCCGGGATGGAGAACGCCTGCTCACCGACCATCACCTCCCAGCGGGGCAACCAGGCCAGGGCAAAGAGGTTGACCTGCACGTCGGTGCGGCGGGGACGCACCTGGATCTCCTCCACCTGGTCAATCCGCTCATTCCACCGCTCGTTAAGGTCCTGCAACTCCTGTTTCAACCGCTCCTCAACTTCCTGGATCTGCTCCTTCAGGTCGCGGATGGCTTCTTCCGACTCCTTGATGTCGGCTTTGGCCTGCTGGCTCATCCGATGCTTGCGGCTGGTGGTGGAGAGCCCTCGCCTGGCGCGGCGACCGGTGAGCATGCCTAACACGGTCTCGGCGCCGGTCAGCAGCTCTTCCTGTTTGCGGGCGTCATATTCCCGCCTGTCTTCCTCCAGCTCCCGCTCTTCGCTCTGGAGTTTTTCCTCCAGGCGGTCGAGCTGGGTTTGGAATTGGGCGCGGATCTTTTTCGCTTCAGCGTCGCGGGCCTTCTCGGCAGCCTCGCGGCAGCGACGTTGGAATGCCTTGTCGGTCTCGTCAGGGGCCGAGTAGAGCCTCAGGTGTGGATTATAGCGCAGGGTCAGGACTGAATTGTAGAACAGATAGTCACCGAACCCCTTTTCCAATGCGCTGAGGCGGTTGGCCGAACCCAGATCGGCCGGCAGTTCGGCAAAGAAGGCTTCCGGTTCTGCACTGCGCTCCAGATCGCGGGCGCTGACCTGCGCCTGGCCCTCAGACCAGTCTATTGTGCCGCCCGCATCTGCCACCGACAGCAGACAGGCCACCTCCTGCGTATGGGTCTGGCGGCTGGCAGCATGGGCAAAATGCAGGGTTGCCAGGCCGAGCAGGGCAGGTTCGTAGACCAGGAAGGTCTGCGCTTCGGCCAGCAGCCGCATCGGCATATTCCGTTGGCCGGCCAGACGGTTGAGGGCTTCCTGCAGAGACACCCGCACCGGCAGGAAAGCCTGTCGGACCGAGGAAGGCAACTGGGGCGGTATACGGCTGTAAGGCGGCGTCGGTTTTGCCTTTGAAGGCGTAGCCGGCGTGGGTTGCGGAATGCGGGCGGGCGCGGCGGCGGGCGCAGCCGCCGCCGCAGGCGGCGCGGATAGGACCTGTCCACCGACCAGGTCGCGCACCTGGCTGCGGGTCAGCGGGCCGCGCAGATAGCTCATCGCCCAGCGGGTCTGAAACAGGATCGGCCTGTCCTCGTGCACATTGTGCAGCAGAAACACGCGGGGCTGGATGGCCGAGATCAGCCGGTCGAAAGCAGCCCGGCTAAAGCCGCCGCTCCCCGCCTGGACCCCTTCCAACCCGTCCAGCAGACGCTGCTTGTCCCGGTCGGCCTGCATCCGGCCGATGAACCAGGTCCCGGCGTTCGACAACGCCTTGTAGTCCAGGTCCACCGGGTTCTGAGTGGCCAGCACCAGTCCCAGGCCAAAAGCTCGCGCCTGCTTGAGCAGAGTGAGCAGCGGCTTCTTGGTCGGCGGGTTGGCCGGATGGGGCGGCAGGTAGCCAAAGACCTCATCCATGTAGAGCAGTGCCCGCAGGCTGGTGGTGCCGCTCTGGGCCCGCACCCAACTCACCACCTGTTCCAGCAGCAGGGTCACGAAAAACTGGCGCTCCGCCTCCGAAAGGTGGGCGATATACAGGATGCTCACCTGCGGCTTGCCCGAAGGGCTGTGGAGCAAAGCCTCCACGTCAAGCGGCTGTCCCACGATCCAATCGGCGAAGGCAGGCGAAGCCACCAGGCCGTTGAGCAGCATGGCCAACCCCATGCGATCCTTCTCAGGGAAAAAGGTATCCACCGGAAAGACGCCGAGTTGAGCAAAGGGCGGTTTTTGGACGCGCAGGATCAACTGCGCCAGGTCCAGGTCCTGCCCGGCGCGCCAGGCGTTCTCCAGGATATTGGTCAGCAGGATATGTTCGCGGCTGCGCACCGGGTCGGCTTCGAGGCCGATCAGGGACAGCAGGGCCGAGGCGACGCTGCCCACCCTGTCACGCAACAACTCTGCATCCTCGTCCCACGACAGAGGCGGGGCTTTGAACGTGTCGAGGATGCTCACCTGGCGGCCGGCGCTGCTGCCGGGGGTGTAGATGACAAAATCGGCCGCCTCTCTCAACCGGCGGATGCGCTCCGGCCCCTGGCCGCTGTCGGCCAGCCCTTTGCGCCACTGGTCGGCGGTCTTGGCGGCATAGGCATCCAGCTCCATGTCCTTGCGGCGGGCGTCGTCGGGATTGACCCAGGGCCGAAAATCTTCCGGTCGCAGTTCGGGGAAAGTGAGAAGCAGGTTGGTCATATCCCCCTTGGGGTCAATGACCAGCGACGGGATGCCATCCAGGGCGGCCTCCTCCAGGATGATCACTCCCAGGCCGGTCTTGCCGCTGCCGGTCATACCGACGATGACGCCGTGGGTTGTCAGATCGCGGGCATCGTAGTACACCGGCTGACCAGATGCCTGGCCCCTGTCCAGGTCGTACTCACTGCCCAGATAAAAGCCGGCCAATTGTTCCTGAATCTCCATCCCATCACCTCCATTTTTTCACCGCCGAGAACGCAGAGAACGCGGAGGAATCATAAAAAACTCGGCGGCCTCTGCGGTGCGAACCAGGACTTTTTCAGCAGTCTCCCAGGCCAATTTCTGCGCCCTGTGCCTTGATATTGTACCAAAATCTGGAGCAAAAGGCAAAAGAAAAGGGATGACACCGGGCGGCGTCACCCCTATCCAACGGCCCAGAATGACACTACGACCGGCCGCAGGGCCCCCCCAACCCTTACGACCACGCCATTCTGTCCGTTTGGACCAGCTTTGTGGGGAGTCACTGGCTCCCCAGAACCAGGTCAATGTCTGACGTTCAGGTCAGTCTCGAACCGGCGGGATTCATCGCGGACCAGATATCCCACCAGCAAGCCGAGGATGAACCCCACGATCAAAGCAAAGACGATTTCGGTCATCGTTCCTCCCCAGAAGTCAGGGTACATCCTTCATCTATCATTATACACGATTGTGCACCGCCTGTCAAGTAGCGGATGGCCCCAAGCAGGGCCGCAGGACAGGCCAGAAGCCCACCCTGCCGGGCACAACCCCGACCTCTTGGGGATGCTTAAAAATATCCCCTCTCACCGCCGAGAACGCAGAGAACGCGGAGGAACATAAAAAACTCGGCGGCCTCTGCGTCTCTGCGGTGCAAACCAGGACCTTTTCAGCAGCCTCCTCTTCTTGACCGGGGAAACGTTTGCCTTTTCCGGTCGAGAATGGTACAATCAGCAATGGGGGACGATAGAGGAAACATGGTCATTCGCCCGGCAACGATAGCCGATCTCAATCTCTGCCTGAGCATAGACCACGACTGCCTGACCGATCATGTCTGGCAGATGAAGGTCCATCAGGGAGATTCTCAGGTAGGGGTCACCTTTGATGTGGTGCGTTTGCCCCGGCAGATGCGCATCGAATACCCCCGCGACCTGGAACAGTTGATCGAAGACTGGCAACGGGGCGGAGGGTTTCTGGTGGCCGAGATGGATGGGCAGGTGCGAGGCTACGTGGACCTTCTGGTCCAGCCCTGGCAGCAGAGTGGTTGGGTGGCCAACCTGGCTGTGGAGCGGGACTACCGGCGGCGAGGGATCGGCACGGCGTTGATCCGCCATGCCCGTCGCTGGGCCCGGGCCCAGGGCCTGCGGCAACTTTTTGCCGAGATGACGACGAAAAACTATCCGGCGGTTTCCTTCTATCAGAAGTTGGGATTTCAGTTCTGTGGCTTTAATGACCATTATTACACCAATCAGGATATTGCCCTTTTTTTCGTGCAGGGGTTATGACCATCCTCGGCAGGGTTGTGGGGTTGAGGTGGAATGGCAGATGTGATGCAGTGGATCACCAGGGGACTGGACCTGGCCAATCAGGTTGTCTCGGCCACAATCGTCCTCACCTTTTTTTCGGTGCTCATCTATCTTCTGACGCACAACTATCGCAGTGCGGTCGCCCGGGCGTTCTGTGCCCTGCTCAGCTTTGTGCTGATTGTGTATGCCGGCGATGTGGTCCTCTTTGAGGTAAGCACCCAGGGAGCTGCCGTGCGCTGGCTCAAATTCCAGTGGATCGGCATCTCTTTTGTGCCGGCGGCCTATCTGCACTTTTCCGATGCGGTGCTGCGGACGACCCATCTGCGGGCGCGGTGGCGAGGGATCGCCGTGCTGCTCAGCTATGTGGCCAGTGCCATTTTCCTGGCCCTGGTCCTCTTTAGCGAGCTGCTGGTCTACGATGGGGTATATCAGCCCTATGCCTCTCACCTGGTGGCCGGGCCGTTCTTCTGGGGGTTTGCCCTCTATTTCTTTGTGACCGTGTTGTGGGGGGCGGTTAACATCCGCCATGCCCGGCAACGCTGCCTGACGCGGGCCTCGCGGCGGCGGATGGCCTACCTGGGCCTGGCCTTTGTCGCCCCGGCCCTGGGCGTTTTTCCCTATCTGGTGGTGACCAGCATCCCAGACCTGCTGCCCACCGCCGGCTTTCAGCTTCTGCTCCTGGCCGGCAACGTCGGCGTGCTGTTGATGATCATCCTGATGGCGTACAGCGTCGCCTACTTTGGGGCGCTGACCCCCGACCGGGTGATCAGGCACAATCTCATCCATTATCTTTTGCGCGGCCCGCTGGTGGGCGCGGGGGTCATTTTTACCATGCTGTCCGTGCCCAAGGTTCAGGAGATCCTGGGCCTGCCCCGCGATACGGTCCTCATCTTTGCTGTGGTGGGCGTCATGGTCCTGATGCAACTGGCGATCAACCGGGCCAAGCCTTTTATTGACCGCCTCATCTACCGCCAGGATCGGGAGGAGATCGCCTGGATTCAGACCTTGGACCGGCGGCTGCTGACGACCGCCGACCTGCGCACCTTCCTGGAGAGCACGCTGGCGGCGCTGTGCGATCTGTTGCAGGTGCGGACCGGCTTTGTCGCCGTCCTGGCAGGCGGGCAGCACCACCTGGAGGCCCACTGCGGCGATGGGATGCTGGTCCAAAACTTTCTGCGCAGCCACGATCTGGCGGCTCTGGCCATGTCTCACATCAACCAGGAGAAGGGGGGCAGCTTTTCCCCCGGCGATGGATTCTGGCTGGTGCCGCTGACCGGTCAAAGCGACCAGGCATGTCTGGGTGTGCTGGGGGTGCAGGCCCGGGCCCCGCTCCCTGACCTCTCTTCCGACGAGCAGGAGATCGCCGGGCTGCTCATCGGTCGGGCTCAGGAGGCGTTGGAAGACCGCTATCTGCAACAGAATGTGTTCGAGACCCTGCGTCGCATCCTGCCCAACATTGAGCAGTTGCACCGCTGGCAGGATGCCACCCGCTATGCCGGTTCGCCGCCGATGGAAGCCATGGCCGGCAGCCCCGTCTATGCCCCGGAGTTTCAGCAGTGGGTCAAAGATGCTCTGAGCCATTACTGGGGGGGCCCCAAGCTGACGGAAAGCCCCCTCCTGAACCTGCGCGTTGTGCGCCAGGTCCTCCGGGAGCAGGGGGGCAGCCCGGCCAATGCCTTACGGGCGGTGCTCAACCAGGCGATCGAACAGGTGCGCCCCGATGGCGAGCGCAAGATGACGGCCAGCGAATGGCTCCTGTACAACATCCTGGAGATGAGGTTCATCCGTGGGCTACGGGTGCACGACATCGCCTCGCGGCTGGCGATGAGTGAATCGGACCTGTATCGCAAGCAGCGGATAGCCATTGCTGAGGTTGCCAGGGCATTGGCCGATCTGGAACAGGGTGGGATGGTGGCAGGCCAGGGTACCTCCAGGCCCGTGGGACACCAGAATCGTCTTGACAGGCAACTTTAACTCCTTTATAATGAAAGGCAGGTGGCCAGCCTGCCCATTGGCATCAAGTTAAGGCGCGTGCGCTTAATCGCACCGGGTAGCCGAAGGCAATGCCTTCGGCTACCCGGCCGTCCGCCTGCGCGGACGAAGGCATCCACGCAGGTGGATGCCTGGCTGCAGGCCCCTGAGGTGCGGCTTGAGTCGCTTAACTTGATGCGTA
>DAOTYI010000255.1:0-4800 GCA_034434895.1 Anaerolineae bacterium | reverse complement strand
GCAGTGGGGGTCGGGGTGCGGGTGGGTGTTGCGGCGGGCGGCCGGGTGGCCGTGGGCCGGGAGGTCGCGGCGGGTTGTGTGGCCGTGGGCCGGGCGGTTGCGGCGGGTTGTGTGGCCGTGGGCACCCCCTGGCCCGGCGCGGGGATGATCAGTTGCTGACCGGTTATGATCAGGTTGGGGTTCGCCAGGCCGTTGGCAGCGGCGATGGCCTGGACCGACACCCCATACTGCCTGGCGATGCCCGACAGGGTCTCGCCCGATTTGACCGTATGCACGACCGGGCTGCCGGTCGGTGTGGCCGTGGGCGGCAGCCGGGTCGGCTCGGCGGTTTCAGTCGGGGCCAATGGGGGCGATGGCGAGCCGGTCGGAGCCGGCAGAGGCCCGGCCTCGGGACCGACCGGGGAGGGGACAGGGCTCTCTGTCGGGGTAGAAGGCACCGCCGGGCCTGGCGTAACAGGGGGACGGGTTGGCAGAGGGGTGCTGGTGGGCAATATGATCCAGGCGACAGGCGTGGCTTCGATCCGCTCGAACGTGGGCCAGGGGGTGTGGGTGGGCCGCACTGTGGGCCGTGGCTGCCCGGTCAGACGGGTGAGTGCAGCGCTAAAAATGATATAGTTGAGCAGCAACAGGATAATGAGGATGCTCCAATGTCTCCATTTCATGCTCATCCCCCTGCCCGGATACCCGCTATATTGTGGTCATCCGGGAATCCACCCCAACTTCTTGGGGCTATTATACCACAGTCTGTCCGGCTGTGCAACCCCCAACTCAGGCCGGGTGCTCGAAGCAGAAGGACGGGGCATCCCACCCGCCCTGCTCCCGCCAGGTCTGTGACCCGGCGGCCCCCACTGGCGGGGGTCACAGACCCCTGCCGAGCAATGGGGTGCCCCACGCCCATCTTCTGCTTCGAAACCCCAGACCTGGAAGCTCTGGAGCCTGATGGGATAAGAGGGGAACCATGAAGGTCTCGGTCATTGCCACTGTGCTGAATGAAAAGGCCAGCATCGAGCGGCTCCTGGAATCGCTGGAGGTGCAGACCCGACCGCCTGACGAGGTGGTGATCGCCGATGGCGGTTCGACCGATGGGACGCTGGCCATTTTGAGCGCCTGGGCAGCCTCGGGGCGACTGCCGTTGCGAGTGTTGAAAAAGCCGGGGGCCAATATCTCCCAAGGGCGCAATGCGGCCATCGCTGCGGCCAGCGGGGAGGTGATCGCTTCGACCGACGCCGGGGTGTGGCTGGAGCGGGAGTGGCTGGAGAGGTTGCTGGCCCCGTTCGAGCAGCAAAAGCCCGGCCACTTTGTGGCTGCCGTCGCCGGCTGGTTCGTGGCCGACCCGCAGACCGCCTTTGAAGCGGCGATGGGCGCCACCGTGCTGCCCCATGTGCGGGAGATCAGGGCCGAACGGTTCCTGCCTTCCAGCCGGTCGGTGGCTTTTCACCGCGTGGCCTGGGAGGCAGGCGGCGGCTATCCCGAATGGCTGGACTATTGCGAAGACCTGATCCTGGACTTTCGCCTGCGGGACCTGTACGGGCCGTTCCCCTTTGTACCTGGGGCCGTGGCCCATTTCCGGCCCCGGACGAGCCTGCGCGCCTTTTTCAAACAGTACTATTGCTACGCCCGTGGTGATGGCAAGGCCGACCTGTGGCGCAGACGGCACGCAGTTCGCTACCTGACCTACCTGCTGGTGGGGCCGGGGTTAATGGCGCTGTCCCTGCTGCATTCCCCTTGGTGGGGACTGGGATTGCTGGCCGGGGCCGCCGCCTATCTGGCCACCCCCTACCGCCGCCTGGGACCGCTGCTCAAGCCCTACCGCCCCCTCGACCGGCTGAAGGCGGTGCTCTGGGTGCCGATGATCCGCCTCACAGGCGACGTGGCCAAGATGATCGGCTATCCGGTCGGCCTGGCCTGGCGCTGGCGAAACCGGCACCGGCCCGAGGTCCACTGGCGACGGGCCGGGTGGGCAGGTCTGTAGCTGCCAGAGGCTCAGGGTTGGACCTTGAGGATAAGCGAAAAGGGCTTGAAATTCCTGCCGGAACGTGGTACAATAGGAGTGTGGGCGAAATCCTGCTCATCGCGGCCGACTGGCAATTACGGGCGCTGGTCCGTGCCCAACTCCTGGAAGAGGGCCTGGAGGTGCGGGCCTGGCCCTCCCTGGAGCCGGCACTGGCCGATCTGATCCGCAGCGGCGGGCAACCCCGGCTCAGCATTGTGGAGCTCCAGGGAAGCGAAGGGGAGGGGCGGCTGCTGGCCGACCTGTGGCGACTGGCCGGAGGGGCCCCCCTGATCCTGTGCAGTGGGGCGATCGGCCGGGCCACGCTGCGCCAGGAAGGTCTGCCGCCGGTCGAGGCGGTGTTGCTGCGGCCGTTTCGTGTCAGGGACCTGGTCAAACAGGTGCGGAAGGTGGTTCGGCCGTAACTATTCAGACGATTGAAATCGTCCTCCCTGGGCACCTGGCCGGGTGTCGGCCTCCGCCGACACTTTGAGGTCGGCGGAGGCCGACCGTTGGCCGCAGGTCCAGAGAGGCTGACTTCAGTCAGCGCAGGGGAGAGGCCGAATCGAACATCGTCGAGACAGGAGCGTGGCCAGAGAAAAGCATCAGGACGAAACGAAAAAGATTGTGACAGGCCTGGGACTGGTGGCCGTGATCATCCTGAGCCTGGTGGCCGGCTACCGGCTGCTGGCCCTTCCCCGTCCGCAACCGGCCGGACCCACCCCCAGTCCCAGGCCCACCCCTGAGGTTCAAACGGCGCACACCGATCGGCTGGAGGAGCGCATGGAGATGGTAGAGTACCAGATCCGCCGCCGGGGGGTGACGGATCAAGAGGTATTGGAGGCGATGGAGCAGGTACCCCGCCACGAGTTTGTGCCTGACCACCTCAAATCCCAGGCCTATGCCGACCACCCTCTGCCCATCGGCTACGGGCAGACCATCTCCCAGCCCTACATCGTGGCCCTGATGACCGAACTCCTGGAACTCAAGAATACCGACCGGGTGTTGGAGATCGGCACCGGCTCCGGCTATCAGGCGGCCATCCTGGCCCAGATCGTCGCCGAAGTGTACACCGTCGAGATCATCGAGCCGCTGGCTATCGAGGCCCGGGAGCGGTTGAAGCGCCTGGGCTACACCAATGTCCATGTCCTCCATGGCGACGGCTACTATGGCTGGGAGGAACATGCTCCCTACGATGCCATCATCGTCACCTGCGCTCCAGATCACATCCCTCAGCCGCTGGTCCAGCAGTTGAAGGACGGCGGCCGGCTGGTCATCCCTGTCGGCCCACCGGGCGGCTATCAGACCTTATGGCAGGTGACCAAAGTGGGCCATGAGATCAAGAAGCGCAATGTGACGGGGGTGCTGTTCGTGCCGTTGACAGGGGAACATTGAGGGATGATCCATAACAGGTTGCCCCCTGATGGGGCCCGGATTTTCCCTTCGATACCGGCAGGCTTACCACAAAGGCACCAAGATACGAAGAATGACCATGAAATCTTGGTGCCTTCGTGTCTTTGTGGTTTCTCTTTTTGGCTTCGGTGTGAGCTCGCAGGTTACTCCTCTGCCCTGGTCTCGGCCGGTGCGGCCCGGGCCTCTTCCACTTCGGTGACGATCGCCATGCGCGTCGGCGTCAGGCTGACAACCACCTCGTCGGGATCGGTCAGCACGGTCACCGTCGGCGGAACCTGAAGGTCGCGGACGCGGATCTCATCCTCCATCCGTTCCAGGCCCGACACATCCACAGAGATGGAACCGATCAGGTCGGTCGGCAGACATTCCACTTCCAGATGGCTCAGAGCCAGGTTGACGACAGCCATGCCCGCCTTGACCAGAGGGCTTTCGCCTGCGATCTCCAGCACCGGCATGGACCTGATCTTTTCGTACAAGCGGACCTGATAGAAATCCACATGTTTCACACGGCCGGTGAGCATGTCCCGTTGCAGGTCGCGGGCCAGGACCACATAGGGTTCCTGGCCATCTACCGTCAGGTTGATCAGGGCCGAACCACCGGCCTGCTGCAACACCTTCCCCAGCCTCCGCTCCTCCACCTGGATCGGCCTGGACGGGGTATCAGGCCCATAGAGGACGGCCGGGATCCAGCCCTGATTTCGCAGTTGCCGCACCTGCTTGCCGTGAACCGTCCGGCTGTGGGCCTCTAACTCAAAACGTTCCATATTCTCTCCCATCCCTCACAAAATGCTGCCGGCGCGGAGACAGGCTCCACGCCGATTGCTTATTCTAATGCAGAACCACCCTGCCGTCAAAAACAGGGGTCGCACTGACCAGGAGTGCCAGGCGGGCTTTCGGGGCGTCAGCAGGGCAGTGATGGCGATCTTTTCCCCCAGGTGGCGTTGGTCCCGGTCAGGACGTAGGTCCAGGAGGCGCCGTCATATCCGGAGCGGAGCACCCCCTGATAAGGCGGGTATTGACTCCAGGCGGTGATGGCAGCATAGGCCATATCGCCGTCACCCGGTCCGGGAGCAGGGCCTTTCTGGCCATGGTCGAGGCTGCGGTACAGGCCGGGGTCCCACACGCCGCCTTGCGAGCGGGCAGGCGGCCAGGAGGCGGGTGGGGCAGGGATAGCGTATGCGTCAACAAGGCGGGGGCGATTGGAAATCGCACGGGTAGGGGCAGAGCGGCGCTCTGCCCCATACGCATCAAGCTAAGCCTGCTTTCGACACCTGAGATGCAGGCAGGTCAAACACAAACAGGCCACCCGCCTTGACTAGACATCACTCATCAGTCGTCGGCTGGCCTGGCTGTGGCCTCTTATGGGCAAGCTCTCGGCAGTATGGCCCTCCACGCGG
>DAOTYI010000254.1:0-15647 GCA_034434895.1 Anaerolineae bacterium | reverse complement strand
GGGCAGGGGGAGGGGTGAGGTCCAGGCGGAATTTTAACAGCCGTCAAAAGTGTAAACCAATTTCCCCAGAAAATTGAACCATCCCGGGGTTTCGAAGCAGAAGAACGGAGCGCCCAACCCACCCTCTCCCGCCGGGTCTGTGACCTGGCGGCCCCCCCACCGGCGGGGGTCACAGACCCCCGCCGAGCAATGGGGTGCCCCACCCTGGTGTTCTGCTATGAACACCCAGAGCAGCCGGCAATTGCCTTTTGGCCCCCAATCGGGTATAATAGGTTCGAAAATACAGGGCGAACAGGAGGGCGCAGAATGGGAATTGGAGAGGTGGTAGGGACGCTGTTTTCAGGCGCGGGAGTTCTCATCGTTTTTGCCATCGTCATCCTGGCCTCGGCCATCAAGATCGTCCAGGAATATGAACGGGGCGTTATCTTTCGGCTGGGCCGGTTGCAGGGGGCCAAAGGGCCGGGTCTGTTCTTTATCATCCCCCTCATTGACCGCATGGTCAAGGTGGACCTGCGGGTCGTCACGCTGGACATCCCGGCCCAGGAGGCGATCACCCGTGACAACGTGACGGTGCGGGTCAACGCCGTAGCCTATTTCCGCGTCATTGACCCCTGTGATGCCATCGTCCAGGTAGAGGATTATCGGCGGGCCACCTGGCAGATTGCCCAGACCAGCCTGCGGTCGGTGTTGGGCCAGTCAGACCTGGACGAGCTGCTGATCCACCGCGATGAGATCAACCACAAGCTGCAAAAGATTATTGATGAGGCCACAGCGCCGTGGGGCATCAAGGTCAGCATCGTCGAGGTCAAGGATGTGGAGCTGCCCGATACGATGAAGCGGGCCATGGCCCGTCAGGCCGAGGCGGAGCGCGAAAAGCGGGCCAAGATCATCCACGCCGAGGGTGAGTTCAGTGCCGCCCAGCAGCTCCAGGATGCTGCCCGCGTGATCGCCCAGGAGCCGGCTGCCATTCAACTTCGCTACCTGCAAACCCTGACCGAGATCGCCGTGGAAAAGAACTCGACCATCATCTTCCCGATCCCGATCGAGTTCTTCAAGGCCTTTGCCAGGTTGTTGGAAGGAACGAAAGGGCAGGAGTAAAACTCCGGCCTGTTCGGCCGGTGCCAGGCAGTTGTAATAACTGTCTGGCACCGGATGCCGGCCAGCTCTGACCCTGGCCTGCCCCCCTGGGCACGCTGTGCCGGGCGTCGGCCTGCGCCGACGCCTCCGGTAGTGACCCATTTTGACAAAACGGCCACTCTCTGTTATACTCCTTCTGGGCGCCAGAGAGGGGGTCCGACCGCCATACCCCGGAGGGATGGCCGAGTGGTTGATGGCGACGGTCTTGAAAACCGTTGTGGCCGCATGGTCACCGGGGGTTCGAATCCCTCTCCCTCCGCTCATGGTAAACCGCAAATCAGATCGGGGGAGGTGCCGGAGTGGTCGATCGGGACCGCCTGCTAAGCGGTTGAGGGGCACAAAAAGCTCCTCCCAGGGTTCAAATCCCTGCCTCCCCGCCTGCAAGCCCTCGTAGCTCAGAGGATGAGAGCGTCTCCCTGCGGAGGAGAAGGCCGCGCGTTCGAATCGCGCCGAGGGTGCTGGCCGGTGATGGTCACCTTGGAGGTGATCGTCGCCGGCTCTTTTTGTGGGCACTCCCGCCAGGTGACTGTCATCTTGTTGACAATCAGGCCCATTTGGCATATACTTCCCCTGCTCTCCAGCCACGAGAGCTATCTTGTGCACAGGAGCGACCATGAGCTTGCAAAACGACATCGCAGAAATCCTGGTCCCTGAACAGGCGATCCGGCAGAAGGTCGCCGAACTGGGCAGGCGCATCTCCGAAGATTATCAAGACAAGGAATTGCTGTTGGTCGGCCTGTTGCGAGGAGCTATTGTCTTCCTGTCCGACCTGATACGGGCCATCACCATCCCGGTCCAGCTCGACTTTATCGGCATCTCCAGCTATGGGGCCAGCACCCAGAGCGGCGCGGTGCGGCTGGTCATGGACCTGGAGACCGACATCGCCGGGCGGCATGTGCTCATCGTCGAGGACATTGTGGACACGGGCAAAACGCTGGCCTATCTGGTCGAAAACCTCAAGGCCCGCCAGCCGGCCAGCCTGCGCATCTGTGCCCTGTTGGATAAACCGGCACGCCGCCAGGTGCCGATCCAGGTGGATTATGTTGGTTTTGAGATCCCCGACAAGTTCGTGGTGGGCTACGGCCTGGACTTTGCTGAAGGCTACCGCAACCTGCCCTTTGTCGGCGTGCTCAAGGAACCGTTATACAAGAAGGTGCTGACGCGGAGCGCCATCCTGCGCAAACTGAGCGACTACCTGAATCGGGCGCTTACCTGGCCCCAACTCATCGCCTGGGCGCAGGAAACCCTCGCCGCTGGCGACCTTTCAGCCGACGACGAAGCGGTGTTGCGCGACCTGGTGAGCCACGCCCCTGCCGGCCTGACGGTCGAGGAGTGTCATGAGCTGGTGAGACGGTTGGGATACGAATTGCGGGTGAGCACCGCCGCATTGAGCCGATAAGAGCCTGTTCACCGCCGAGACGCAGAGATCGGTTTTCTCTGCGGCCTCGGCGCCTCGACATTGAGTTCAGAACGCGAACCATCGTTGCAGGACCAGGTCGCCAGGAGGTGGAGATGTCTCTCGAAAAACTGATCGCCGTAGCGCGGGGTGAAGAACCCGCCGATCTGTTGCTGAAGAATGCCCAACTGGTCAATGTCCTGTCGGCTGAAATCCATCCTGCCGACATTGCCATCTGGCAGGGGCAGGTGGTCGGCTTTGGCGACTACCCGGCCCACGGCACCATTGACCTGAGGGGGCAATATGTCTGCCCCGGTTTCCTGGACGCCCATGTCCATCTGGAAAGCTCTATGGTCCAGCCCGCCGAGTTTGCCCGCGCCGTGGTGCCTCGTGGGACCACAGGCGTTATCTGCGATCCGCACGAAATTGCCAACGTCCTGGGCCTGGAGGGGGTACGGTACATCCTGGAGGCCAGTGCGGGCCTGCCCCTCAGCGTCTATGTCATGGCCCCCTCGTGCGTCCCGGCCACCCACCTGGAGACGGCCGGGGCGGAGCTGAACGCCACGGCCATTGCCGCGCTGCTGAAATGCGAGCGGATCATCGGCCTGGCAGAGATGATGAACTACCCCGGCGTGCTCTTACGCCTGCCCGATGTGCTGGCAAAGCTCCAGAGTGCCGGCCCCCACCCCATAGACGGCCACGCGCCGGGCCTTTCCGGCCTGGACCTGAACGCCTACATCGCCGCCGGCATCGGCTCGGACCACGAATGCACAACGTTGGAAGAGGCCCGCCAGAAGCTGCGGCGGGGGATGCACCTCTTTATCCGGCAAGGGACGACCGCCCGGAATCTGCACAGCCTGTTGCCCCTGGTGACGACCGCCAATGCCCGCCGCTGCAGCTTTTGCACCGACGACCGCCACCCCGACACGCTGCTGCGGGAGGGCCACATGGATGACCTGGTGCGCCAGGCCATCGCCACCGGGCTGGACCCGGTGACGGCGATCCAGATGGCGACGATCAACACCGCCCGCTACTTCGGGCTGCGGAAGGTGGGTGCGGTGGCCCCTGGTTATCGCGCCGACCTGGTGGTGCTGAGCGATCTGCCGGCCGTCCGGGTGGAAATGGTCTTTGCTGCCGGCAAGATGGCCGCACGGCAGGGCAACTATCTGCGGCCCGTCACCCCTGTACCGCCGCCCGGCAACCCGGTGCGGGTGGAGGTGAGCGCCCTCGATTTCACCATCCCGGCCGGGGAAGGGGCGGCGCGGGTCATCGGCCTCATCCCCGACCAGATCATCACCGAGGAGCTGCGCCTGGAACCCGCCGTGGCCGAAGGGCAGGTCGTGGCTGATCCGGACCGCGACCTGCTCAAGATCGCCGTCATCGAGCGGCACAAAGGCAGCGGCAATGTGGGGTTGGGGCTGGTGCGGGGAATGGGCCTGAAGCGGGGAGCCATCGCCTCCAGCGTAGCCCACGACTCGCACAATCTGGTGGTCATTGGCGCAGAGGATGCCGACATGCGGGCCGCCGTCGCCGCTGTGGTCGAGATGGGGGGGGGACAGGTCGCCGTCGCCGATGGGCAGGTGCAGGCTGCCTGTCCGCTGCCCATCGCCGGCTTGATGTCCGACCGGCCGCTGGAGGAGGTCCGTGACCAGGTGGCAGCCCTGACCCAGGCCGCTCACGCCCTGGGCTGCACCCTCCCCGACCCGTTGATGACCATGAGCTTCCTGGCCCTGCCGGTGATCCCCGCCCTCAAGCTGACCGATCAGGGGCTGGTGGATGTGAACAGGTTTGAGATCGTGCCGTTATTCGGGAAATAAGGAGGGGAATGCCATGCCGATCACGGTCATTCTGGGCGCCCAATGGGGTGACGAAGGCAAAGGCAAGATCACCGACCTACTGGCCGCCGAGGCCGATCTGGTGGCCCGCTATGGCGGCGGCGACAACGCCGGCCACACCGTCACCGTTGGCCAGGAGCGGTTCGCCCTCCACCTGATCCCATCGGGCATTCTCTACCCCCGCGTCACCTGCCTGTTGGGGGGCGGGATGGTGGTCAATCCCGCGTACCTGCTGGCCGAAATGGAGGCGCTGGCAGAGCGGGGGGTGGATGTCTCACCGCAGCGGCTGAAGCTCGATGGCCGCGCCCATCTGATCCTGCCCTACCACCTGGCCCTGGACGGCGCCGCCGAGGCGGCGCGGGGGGGCGCGGCGTTGGGCACAACCCGGCGGGGGATCGGCCCGGCCTATACCGACAAGGTCGCCCGCAGCGGCCTCCGCGTCCAGGAGATGCTCCACCCACCGGCTGCCTTTGCCCGCCGTATCCGCGAGCAGGTGGCCGCCAAAAACACCATCCTGGAGAAGGTCTACGGCCAGCCGCCCCTGGAGGCCGAGGCCATCGTCGAGGAGTATCTGGCCTGCGCCGGGCGATTAGCCCCTTACATCACCGACGGACCGGCGGTGATCGCCGACGCCCTCCGTTCGCGCCGACGGATCCTGGCCGAGGGGGCGCAGGGCACGCTGCTGGACATAGACCTGGGTTCCTACCCCTATGTCACCAGCTCCTATCCGACCATCGGCGGGGTGCTGATCGGCCTGGGGGTCGGTCCGCAGCCGATCGAGCGGGTGGTGGGGGTGGTCAAGGCCTATCAAACCCGCGTCGGCGCCGGTCCGATGCCCACCGAATTGAGCGGCGAGCTGGGGGACCGGCTGCGGGGCAGCGGGGCGCAGCCCTGGGATGAGTTCGGCACCACCACCGGTCGCCCCCGGCGCTGTGGCTGGCTGGACGGGGTGACGGTGCGCTATGCGGCCCAGGTCAACGGCCTGACCGAGATCGCCCTGACCAAACTGGATGTGCTGTCGCGCTTTGAGGAACTGCAAATCTGTGTCGCCTATGACCTGGACGGCCGGCGGATCGAGTCCTTCCCTGCCGACCTGGAAGTCCTGGCTCGCTGCCGACCGGTCTATGAGACGCTGCCCGGCTGGCAGACCGACATCTCCGACCTCCGCACCTTTGCCGACCTGCCCCGGCAGGCACGCGACTATGTCGCCCGCCTGGAAGAGCTGGCCGGCGTACCGGTCACCTGCATCTCGGTAGGGCCGGGACGCGACCAGACCATTCGGCGGTGAAGGGGATGGGCCATTCAAACCGGCTGGGGCTGACTCTGACGGCGGTCCTGTTCCTGGCTGTGGCTGCTCTGCTGGTGAGCGGCTGCGATCTGGTCACCCCCACGGTCGTTCCTGTCGCCTGGCCTGACACCCCTTCCCCCTCTACGCCGACGGCGGTCCCAACGCCCACCACCCCGCCGGGGCCGTCGGTCATCACCCTGACCTGGTGGACCACCGAGGCTTTTTCGCCAACCCAGGCCATCACCTCCGGCCGGATCCTGGCCCAGCAGGTGGCCATCTTCGAGGCCGCCCATCCCGACGCGCGGTTGCAGTTTGTACTCAAAAAGCCGTATGGCAAGGGAGGCATCCTCGACTTTTTGCTGACCACCGGGGCGGTCGTGCCCGACCTGTTGCCCGACCTGGCCCTCCTGGATGTGGACGAACTGAACATTGCGGTGCAGGCCGGGCTGGTCCAGCCCCTGGACACCCTGCTCCCGGCCGATCTGGTGGCCGACCTGTACCCCTTTGCCCGCCAGGCATGTACCTTTGACGGGCAGCTATATGGCCTCTACCTGTGGGCCGACCTGGACCACCTGGTCTACAACACCGGCAAAATGACCCTGCCGCCCAATTCCTGGCCGGGGGTGCTGAGCGGCCAGGGTCCCTACCTCTTCCCGGCGGGGGGACAGGCGGGGTTGGTGAACGATGCCTTCCTGATCCAATATCTGGCCGTGCGTGGACAGGCCGATGGCCCCTTCCTGGAAGAAAACAGCCTGGCCGCCGTGCTCCAGTTCTACCGGGACGGCCTAACACGGGGGATCCTGCCGCCCAACCTGACCGGGTATCACACCCTGGCCGACTGCTGGCGCGATTACCTGGCCGGGCAGGCTACCCTGACCCAGGTCAGCGCCCACCTCTACCTGGCCGGCCGCAGCCGCCTGCATGGTTCAGCGGTGGCCCCTATCCCGGCCATCAGCGGCCCGGCAGCCGCCATCGGCCGTGGCTGGGTGGCGATCCTGGTCACCTCCGACCCGGCCCGCCAGCCTCTGGCCGCCGGCTTGCTGATGCAACTGATGGCCCCCGAAACCAACGCAGCCTGGAACCGGGCGGCCAACTCCCTGCCCACCCGCCAGGCGGCCCTGGCCCTTTGGGATGCAGCGGACAGTTACACCCCTTTCGTCCAGCAGTTGTTGCAGACGGCTCAGCCCCGTCCGCTTCTTACCAACTACACCCAGGTGGCGGCAGCCCTGCAAAAGGCGGTGGAAGCGGTCCTCAGTGGCGCGGCGACGCCGGAGGAGGCAGCGGCCCAGGCGATTGAGAATGCACAGTGAGTCAAGAGGGATAGAAGATGAGCATCAAGTTCGGCACCGACGGCTGGCGGGCCGTCATTTCGGACACCTTTACCTTTAACAACCTGCGGCTGGTGGCCCAGGCCATCGCCGACTATGTTCGCTACGAGGGGGGCGGCGGGGAGGCCGACAGCAGCCGGGAGCTGGAGGTGGTCGTCGGCTATGACACCCGCTTCCTCTCGGACCGGTATGCCACCGAGGTGGCGCGGGTGATGGCCGGCAATGGCATTGTCGCCTGGCTGACCCGCGCCGACGCCCCCACACCGGCCGTCTCTTACAGCGTCGTTGAGAAAAAGGCCGTTGCCGGGATCATGATCACGGCCAGCCACAACCCACCGCGCTACAACGGGGTCAAGCTCAAATCGGCCTATGGCGGTTCGGCCTCTCCCCACCAGGCGCTCCGGGTGGAACATTACCTGGAGGAGGCGGAAGCTCAGGCACGAGGTCCCAACATCATGGACTATCAGCGCGCTGTGGACCAGGGCCTCATCCGCCGCTTCAACCCGGCCTGGGCCTATTATGAACATCTGGGCAGGCTGGTGGACCTGGACCTGATCTCCAACGGTGAGTTGCGGGTGGTGGCCGATGCCATGTATGGCTCAGGGCGGGGCAGCTTTGCCGGCCTGCTGGCGCGCACCCGCTGCCATGTCCACGAGATCCGCAATGAGATGAACCCCGGCTTTGGGGGCATCCATCCCGAACCGATCGCCCGCTATCTGAACGCCCTGGTGGCGGCCATCCAGGCCCATCATGCCGATGTGGGGCTGGCCACCGATGGGGATGCCGACCGCATCGGGGCAATGGACGCTCAAGGCAACTTTGTGGACCCGCATCATATCTTTGCCCTGGCGTTGCGCTATCTGGTGGAAAAGCGGGGCTGGACGGGGACCGTGGTCAAGACCGTGTCCACGACGATGATGGTGGATCGGCTGGCTGCCAGGTATGGCCTGCCTCTGGAGGAAACGCCGGTCGGCTTTAACCATATCGCCGATCATATGCTCCGTGGCGATGTGCTCATCGGCGGCGAGGAATCGGGAGGGCTGAGCATCAAAGGGCATATCCCGGAGGGGGATGGGGTGCTGATGGGGTTGCTGCTGTTGGAGATTCTGGCCGACGCCGGCGTCCCCCTTCACGAACTGGTCGCCGACATCCAGCGGGTGGCCGGGCCGGCCCATTACGCCCGCACCGACCTGCGCCTGCGCTACCCGGTGGACAAACGGGAGATGGTGGCCCGCCTGACCGACGGCGCGCCGGCCAGCATCGGCGGGGTGACTGTGCGCCGGATTGATACGCTGGACGGGGTCAAGTACCGGCTGGCCGACGATAGCTGGCTGCTGATCCGCCCTTCAGGCACCGAGCCGGTGCTGCGCGTCTATGCCGAAGCGCCCACGCCAGAGGGGGTCAGGGCGTTGCTGGACTATGGCCAGGCGGTGGCAGAGGGCAGATAGTCGAAGTGGTTTTCAGGCCGGCTGTCAATAGGCGTGCCGACCGCTAAAGACGCTGACGATCGTGCGCAGCAGGATCTTGAAATCCAGCCACAGCGACCAGTTTTCGATATACCACAGGTCATACTTGGTCCGTTCGGCAATAGAGGTGTCGCCGCGCAGGCCGTTGACCTGTGCCCAGCCGGTCATGCCGGCCTTTTCGCGGTGGCGGTCCATATAGCGGGGGATGCTGCGCCGGAACTGCTCGACATACACCGGCCGCTCGGGGCGCGGCCCCACCAGGCTCATCTCGCCCAGGAGGACGTTGATGAGCTGGGGCAGTTCGTCAATCGAAAAGCGGCGGATAAACCGCCCCAGGCGGGTGACGCGGGGGTCGTTTTCTGTGGTCCAACCGGGGCCCTGTTGCTCGGCGTCGGTGCGCATGGAGCGGAACTTGAGGCACCAGAAAGGCCGGGCATCCAGGCCCATCCGTTCCTGGGCATAAAAGGCCGGACCTGGTGAGTCCAGTTTGATCAACAGGGCGATCAGCAACAAAAAGGGGGAGAAAAGGACCAACAGGATGGCACTGCCGGCCAGGTCCACCGCCCGCTTGAGGGTCAGCTTCCAGCCGCGCAGGGCGATGTCGCGCACCGTCAGCAGGGGCAGGCCGCCCAGGTCGCCGATGCTCAGTTCGGTGGCGATGATCTGGAACAGATCGGGAAAGATTTTGACCCCCACCTGTCCCCGTTCACAGCGGGAGAGGATGGCCAGCAATTCCTGGTGGCTCAGTTCCGGTCGGCCGATGATCACCTCGTCAATGCGGTGTTCCCGGATCAGGGCCGGGATCTCCTCCACGCCCCCCAACACCGGCACGCCCATGATCTGCTGGCCGGGCGGAGTCTCACCGTCCACAAAGCCGATGACCTGGTAGCCCAGACGGGGCATCTGCCGGATCTTTTGCAGGATCATACGCCCCACATCACCGGTGCCAACGATCAACAGCCGGTCCACTCCCACCCCCCGCCTGCGCAGCAGGTTGCGCACCCAGGCCAACAGCAAGCGGCCGATCGTCACCAGCACCACCGTCAAGGCCCAGGCATAGACCATCAGACGGCGAGAAAGGTCAGGCTTGCCCACCTCATCCTGAAACAGGAGGACGGTGATGGCCATTGCAAACAGCGTGCCGATCGAAGTCGCAGCAAAGAGGCGGTAAAACTCCTCCAGGCGAAAGGTGGGGCGCTTCAGGACATAGAGCCGGGAGAAGAAATAGACGACGATCAGGGTGGACAGGTAGATGATCAGCCACAGGCCATAATCGCCCAAGGGCACGGGATTGACCTCCGCTGGCCGGGCGATCCAGAGGCGCAGGCGATAAGCCAGGTAGAAAGCCAGGGCGATCATGCCCAGGTCACTGAGCAGCAGCCACAGGGTAAAGAGGAGGTCGGCCCTGCGCTTCATGGACGAACTCCTGGCCGGCGGAGGGGGATGGCCGAGGCTACGCCGCGCTGTTCGGCCGGGCGCAGGCGGTTGCGCAGCAAGGCCCATCCCCCCAACAGGCCGATGGCGGCATAGATCAGCCAGTTGACCACGGTCGGAGTCTGTTGCCTGAAATGCTTGTCGTGGAACAGGCGCATGGCCTCGTAGAACTTGAGGTTGGCCAGGTCACTCCGTTGCCGGCTCGACTGGCCTTTGTAGTGGAGCACGGTCACGTCGGCGTTGTACCACACCTGCCAGCCCTGTTGCCGGGCCCGATAGCAGAAATCCAGGTCCTCGGCATACATGAAATATCGCTCATCCAGCAGGCCGATCTGGGCCAGGACCTCCGCCCGGATGAGCATAAAGGCCCCGACCACCGAGTCCACCTCAGCCGTGACATCGGCGGGCAGGTAAGTGACGTTGTAGCGGCCGAAACGGCGGCTGCGGGGGAAGAGACGGCTCAGCCCGGAGAGGCGGTAGAGGGCCACCTCTGGCGTGGGGAAGCTGCGACGACAGGCCTTGTCCAGGCTGCCATCTTCGCGCACCAACCGGGGGCCGGCTATTCCGGCCTGGGGATGCGCTTCCATAAAGGCCAGCATGTCGGCCAGGGCTGAGGGGGGCAACAGGGTATCCGGGTTCAGCAGCAGGGCGTAGCGCGGCGTCCCTTCGCCAGGCATATGCTGCTCCTCCACAAAGCCCAGGGCCCGCAGCCCCAGGTTGTTCCCGACGGCATAGCCTCCATTCCTGGCGCGGATGAGGTTCACCTGCGGGAACTCGGCCGCCACCATGTCGGCACTGCCATCGGTCGAGCCGTTGTCCACCACACACACGGCGAAGGTCAGGTTGCCCCGGCTGTCATAAAGCGAAGCCAGACAGTCGCGCAGCAGGTCCCGTACGTTATAGTTGACGATAACGATCCCCAGATCAGGCTTGCTCACGTGTAACTGCCCACCGCAGAGAGCGCAGAGAAAAGGGGGTTTTCAAGCGCCCCCGCCAGGTCCGTGACCCGCCAGCCTTTCGGACCGGTCTCAACAATCTGTTCCCGGCGAGCGTAAGGCCGGGCAATCGGACGATCTCCATGGACATTCATCTCAGGCCAGGATGCTGCGTGCAATCACCAGTCGCTGAATCTCGCTCGTTCCTTCATAGATCTCGGTAATTTTGGCGTCACGGAAGTAGCGCTCCACCGGATATTCTTTGCTGTAGCCGTTGCCGCCAAAGATCTGGATCGCCTTGGTCGTCACCCACATGGCCGTTTCCGAAGCATAGACTTTGGCCATCGAGGCTTCTAACGAGTAACGCGCTCCGGTTTTCTTGGCCTCGTCCTTGGCCAGGGCTGCCTGATAGGTCAGCAACCGGGCTGCCTCGATGCGGGTCTTCATGTCGGCCAACATCCACTGAATCGCCTGGAACCCGGCGATCGGCTGGCCGAACTGCTCCCGCTCCTTTGCATAATCGCGGGCGGCCTCAAAGGCAGCCTCGGCAATGCCCACCGCCTGCGCCGCAATGCCGATCCGCCCCGCATCGAGGATGGCCATGGCGATCTTGAACCCCTGTCCTTCCTCCCCCAGGCGATGCCAGGCCGGCAGGCGATAGTTCTCAAAGATCAACTCCGAGGTATGAGACGCTCGAATCCCCAGTTTCGGTTCCACTTTGCCGGGAGAAAAACCGGGCAGGGTGGTATCCACCACAAAAGCGGAGATGCCCCGATGCCCCTTGCTCTTGTCGGTCATGGCAAAGAGGATGATATAATCGGCGTTGGGGCCGCTGGTCACCCAGGCTTTTGTGCCGTTGATGATATATTCATCGCTGGCCGGGTCGTACTGGGCGCTGCAGCGCATACCGGCCGGGTCAGAGCCGGCCTGGGGTTCGGTCAACGAGTAGGCCCCCAGCTTTTCCCCGCTGGCCAGGGGCACCAGGAACGCCTCCTTCTGCCGCTGGTTGCCAAAGGTGTAAAGGCCGTGGCAGACCAGCGAGTTGTTGACCGACATGATCACCCCATGCGAAGCGCAGGCTTTGGAAATCTCGATCACGGCCAGCACGTAGCTGATCGCATCCAGGCCGGCACCGCCATACTCCTCCGGGATCTCGATGCCCATGAAGCCCAATTCGCCCATCCTCTTCACCGTTTCGGCGGGAAAGAGGGCCTCTTCGTCAATCCTGGCGGCAATCGGCGCGATCTCTTTACGGGCAAAGTCCCGCGCCATGTCCTGAATCATCTTGTGTTCTTCTGTCAGTTTCAGATCCACGTTGATCCTCCTTTGAAAACGGGGGCAAATTTGAAATTTGCCCCGCCCCACGCTCACAATACGGGCCAGCGATCAATGCCTCACGGCGTAAACTGAGCAATGGCCATCAGAACAGTGATGATAGTGCCGAACAAAGCGATGGTGCCGATCAGCCAGCGGGTCTGGACCAGCATCCGCTCGTTCATCTGGTCAAGCCGCGTTTCAAAGTGCCGGTTCATCTCGTCAAAGCGGGCTTCAAAACGCTGGTTCATCTCGTCAAACCGCGTTTCAAAGTGCCGGTTCATCTGGTCAAAGCGGGCTTCAAAACGCTGGTTCATCTCGTCAAAGCGGGCTCCAAAACGCTGGTTCATCTCGTCAAAGCGGGCTTCAAAACGCTGGTTCATCTCGTCAAAGCGGGCTTCAAAACGCTGGTTCATCTCGTCAAAGCGGGCTCCAAAACGCTGGTTCATCTCGTCAAGCCGCGTTTCAAAGTGCCGGTTCATCTGGTCAAAGCGGGCGTTCACCTGATCAAAGCGCATCTCGAAATGGCGCTCCAGATCGATGAACCGCCCGTTCATTTCACTACGCAGGTCACGGACATCAACCTTCAGGTCGGCCACGTCATGTTCCAGTATCTCCAACCGTGAGAGAAGCTGGCGATATTCATCGCGGGGGACAGCCCTGTCGGCGATGGCCTGTTCCACCTGAACAGCCGCTTTCTCTTCAATCGTCTGTTCCAGCCAGGGGACGAACTCGACGATCACTTCATCTCCCCAGGCCTGTCTTACCACTTCAGGCACACGCAGGGTCATGGTTCGCTCCTTTCACCCGGTTCGCACCGCTTCGCCGGCCCGCCCATTCTACCATACTCTCGTCCAAAGGGCAATCGGCCTGAGGCTTTTCACCAATATCCGGTCCCCCGGCAGATGGGACAGGTCCGCCCACCACGGGTCACTCCCTGCCCCCGGCAATAGAGGCAGAGGATGGCTGGCCGCCGGTCTGTTCCCCGGCCGGCCGGGGCCAGGGGGGGCAGGTGGGGCGTTCTTCCTTCCGGCGCGGGCCGCCCGAAGAGCATGCGCACAAAGGTAGCCAGGGCTGTGCCCAGCATCTCGCCCAGTGTTGGGCTCCAGCGCCTGACCGCCTCGAAGAACCTGCTGCCGGTGGGGGCCAGCCGCCCCAACTCGATTTCCAGTTCCTGGGCCGATGGCCGACGCTGTGGCTCAGGGTCGAGACAGCGGGCCACCAGGTTGGAAAGGGCGGGGCTGAGGTCAGGGCGCAGTTCGGTCAGGGGTTGAAAGGTGGAAAAGGAGCGCAGCACCTCCAGGTCCAGCTCCGGGAAGGTGGAAAAACGGTCGCGGGGGTCGTGGCCGGTCAGCAGATGATGCATCGTCGCCCCCAGGGCATAGATGTCCGACTTGGGCGTGGGCCGCATCTGCCACTGCTCCAGAGGGGTATAGCCCGGTGTGCCGGCAGCTACGGTTTTCCCCCCGGCGACCATCACCCGCGCCCCGCTGCTGACCGCCGCCCGCGCCAGCCCAAAATCCACCAGCCACACCCGGTCTTCGGGGTCAACGATAATGTTGGCCGGTTTGATGTCACGATGGATGACCGGTTGTGGCTTGCGGCTGTGGAGATAGACCAGGGCGTCGGCCACCTCACGGGCGCAACGGATCACCTCCGCCTCGGCCAGAGGGCATTGGAGCCGCTCCAGGCGCCGCTCCAGGCTTTCCCCTTCGATATACTTCATCACCAGGAACTGATCGCCCTTCTCGACAAAGTAGCCGTACACCTCCGGGATGCGGGGATGGCCGGGGTGGTTGAGACGGGCCAGCACCTCGGCCTCGCGCTGGAAATCCTCCTCGGCCTTGCGCCGCTCCGACTGACTGGCAAAAAAGGGCCGCATCTGCTTGACCACGCACAGCCGGCCAAACAGCTCGTTATCGCGGGCCAGGTAGACGGCCCCCATCCCCCCCTGCCCCAACTGGCCGATGATCTGGTAGCGGCCGCCCTGTAACGGCGTGCCCACCGGCAGGGGGCCGGATGCCCCCTGTCCACCCTCCGCCAGCCGCACACCGCACTTGGTGCAAAAGCGAGCGCCTGCCTTGATGGACGCACCGCATTGCAGGCAATACTCAGCCACCAGGTCCCTCCAATCGCACCAGCAGCACGGTGATATTGTCTTCGCCGCCGGCGTGGTTGGCAGCGTCCACCAGCCGGCGACAGGCAGCCGGCAGGTCGGGGCTGGCGTTGAGCAGCGCCTCGATCCGCTCAACAGGATAGACCATGTCCCACAACCCGTCGGAGCACAGGAGCAGGCCGTCGCCCGGTTGCAGGGTCAACGCGGGATAGATGTCCACCTCAATGCCTGGCTTGAGGCCCAGGCAGCGGTACAGGACGTGGCGATGGGGGTGATTGTGGACCTCCTCCGGCGCAATCTTGCCCTGCTTGAGCAGCGCCCCCGGCACCGAATGGTCTTCGGTCAGTTGCTGCAGCCGGCCGTCACGCCACAGGTAAGCCCGGCTGTCGCCCACGTGGGCCACGGTCAGCCGCTCCTCCTCGACGACGGCCAGCGTCAGCGTGGTGCCCAGATCGCCCGCCTCGGTGGGATGCTTGCGGGCATAGCCCAGCAGCACCTGGTTGGCCCGCTCCACGGCATGCTGCAACAGGCGGGCCAGTTCGGTCTCTTCCAGGCGCACGGTGACGCCGCTGCCCACAACAGCCAGCGCCTCGGCGTCCAGGCGGCGGGTGAGCGACGGGTCCTGCGGGCGGAAGAGCGGCGCCAGTTCGCGCTTGAGGGTGCCCACTGCCCAGTGGCTGGCCACCTCGCCGGCCAGATGGCCGCCCATACCGTCGGCCACGACGAACAGCCCCAACGGCCCCTCATCGGAAGCCTGGACGACCTTGTAGTAGAAACGGTCTTCGTTCAGGTCGCGCTGCCGGCCCACGTCGGTCAGTCCGGCGACAGAGAGCCAATGGGTCATCTCCTTCATCCAAACAACCCCCGCCGCCTGACCTCCAGCCGCACCTCGACCTCCTGAGCCGGCCCGCCCTCCACGGCAAAGGTCAGTTTGACCCTCTCCGTGCGGTTGCGCACCTTATCCACCCGCCCGGTGAGCCTGACCACCTGCCTGGCCCCGGCCACCAGCTTGAAGGTCTCGGGTTTGACCAGCAGCCAGCGGGGCGTGCCCTGCACCCGCACCTGGGCCGCTGCCCGGCTGAGGTTGGTCACGGTCACTGATTCGGTGGCCGTGTTCAGGACCCTGGGATCCACCGCGCCGAAATCAATCACGCAAGGGCTGACCTCGATGGTCGGCGCGGCGGGGGTGATGCGCACCGGCGCATCTTTCCCGGCGCTGACCGAAATCTGCACTGGCACCACCTCCGGCGGACCGCCGACCGGCGTCAGCGTCACGGCCGCCAGGTAGGGGCCGGGGGCCAGCCCGGTCGTGTCGATCTCGACCGGCACGGCGCACACCTGGCCCGGTGGACAGGAGAAGGTGCTGCCCGTCTTTAACCAGGGTTGCGTGCTCAACAG
>DAOTYI010000253.1:0-5455 GCA_034434895.1 Anaerolineae bacterium | reverse complement strand
GAGGAGGCGATCCCCCCCCTGACGGTGGGGGTGGGCTGTGGAGAGGAGGCGATCCCCCCCCTGACGGTGGAGGTGAGCTGTGGAGAGGAGGCGATCCTGCCTGTGAGGGTGGGCTGAGGCCAGGGGGTCGGTGGAGGTGTGGCGGCGACGGGTCGGGCTGTGGCGTGGGCCGTCCTCTCGCCGGGAGTCAAGGTGGGGCTGGGCCTGGTTGTCGGGCCGGCGGTCTGGGGCGATAGTTGCTTCCATAATGTTGTCCATGTGGCCTGTCGCTCGCGGACAAAGGTTTCAATGCCCAGGTTGATCCGGTCGCCGGCCACCAGGCCCACCACCACTGCCACCGCCACCCAAAACAGCAGATTGGCAATTGCCAGGATTGTCAGGCAGCTCCAGCGGGAAATTCGATCGTTCATATCACCTCGACCATGTTCGATTCGACCTCACCCCATCCCCCCAGGGGTAGGGGTGAGGTCCACCCTGTCAGGTTACTCCATCCCTGGGTTTATGGCGGGTTCTGTCATCTGGCTCAGCAATTCGCGCAGGCGGGTCACGCTGGCCTGCGTCAGGGGCCGGTCGGGCAGGAAGGGGCAGGGGGGGGATGGCCGGGTGGAGACCGGATAGGTGCCGATGCGCTGCGCCAGGGCCACGATCTCGGCTTTGTCCAGGCCGATGAGCGGGCGCAGGACCGGTTTGGGGAGGCCATAGGAGATGACCTCCAGGTTGCTCAACGTCTGGCTGGCCACCTGGCCCAGCGAATCGCCGGTGACGATGGCCGCCGCTCCCATCTCGGCGGCCAGTTCTGCCGCTTTGAACAGCATCGCCCGTTTGCAGAATAGGCAGGTCCAGCGTTCCTGCCGCATCTCCCGCAGCCGGGCCAGGGTCGGGGCCAACAGCTCCTCCTGGGAGAGGAGGAGAGGGCGCAACCGCCAGCCATAGGCATACCGGTTCAGCACCTCGACGATGGCCTCCACCTGTCCGCTCTGAGCGGGGTCCGGGCTGAAATGCACCGGGATGACGCCGCAGCCACGTTTCATCATCAGCCAGGCGGCGACAGGGGAATCAATGCCGCCGGACAGCAGGGCGATCACCCGTCCCTGGCTGCCCAACGGCAGGCCGCCCGGCCCGGCGACCGTCTCGCCAAAGAGCAGGGCGCGCCCCGGCTGCACCTCCACGCCGATCTCCACTTCCGGCCGGGAGAGGTTCACCCGCGCCCCTGTGGCGGCCACGACGGCGGCCCCTACCTGCCGCTCGATCTGGGGCGAAGGATAGGGGAACGACTTGTCGGCCCGCCGCGCCGTGATGCGGAACGACCGGGCCGGGCCGACTCCTGCCCGCCGGGCCACGGCCACCGCTTCCTGGGCGATGGCCTCCAGGTCGGCGGCGACGGTGAAAACCGGGCTGAGCGATGCCAGGCCGAACACCCGTTGCACGGCGGCCATCGCTGCCTCGGGCTGGTCGGTTTCCAGGTAGAGGCGCTGGCCCTCCTGCCACACCTGACCGCTCAGGCCGTTCGCTTTGAGGCATGCCCGCACGTTGCGCCGCAGCCTGCGGGTGAAATAGGCGCGGTTCTGCCCCTTCAGGGCGATTTCACCGTAACGCAACAAAATCAGGCTCATGGGTCAGGGATAAGGGAAAAGGGAGGAGGGAGAAGGGAGGAAGGAGAAGGGAGGAAGGAGAAGGGAGAAGGGAGGAAGGGAAATCATCACAGCCACCTGTTTTGGCGGTACCACTCTGCCGTCTCCTGGACCGCCGTTGCCAGGTTGTAGCGGGGCGACCAGCCCAGTTCGCGGTGGGCCTTTTCCCCGGAGCAGAGCCAGTAGCGTTGCCGCATGTCCAGCACACGTTGATCGTTGAGCAGGGCCGGTTTGCCGGTCAGCCGCCCCTGGACCCTGGACCACAGGGCGATGGGGGTCAGCACCGCTTCCGGCACGACGAGGCGCAGCGGACGTTTGCCCAACGCCCCGGCGATGGCGGCCGACAGGTCGGCGTAGCTGTGCGCCGGCCCGCAGCCGAAGTAGGTCTGTCCCACTGCGGCCCGGCTCTCCAGGGCCAGCAGGAGCAGGTCCACCAGGTCACGGATGTAGAGGAGGCTCACCTGCCGTTCCCGCCGCCCCAGTTGCAGGCTCAGGCCGCGCTGCACCAGGCTGAAATAGGCGAAAAAGTCGCGGTCGCGGGGGCCAAAGACGGCAGAGGGACGGACGATGGTCACCGGCAGCCGGTCGGCCAGGCCCCAGAGCGCCTGCTCGGCGGCCCATTTGCTCTGGCCATACCAGGTGATGGGGTGGGGTGGGCATGTTTCGTCCAGCAGGTCGCCGGCCCTGGAAGACGGCCCGGCTGCTGCCTGGCTGGAGAGGAACAGGAAGCGATGCAGGTTGGGGTTCACCTCCAGGCAGGCCTGTGCCAGGGCCACAGTGCCGCCGGTGTTGACCCGGAGGAAGGTCTCTCTGTCCGGGGCCCGGGTCAGGGCGGCGCAGTGGCAGACGGCCTCCACCCCCTGGCAGGCACGGCGCAGCGATTCGGGGTCGCGGACATCGGCGTAGGCCCACTCCACCGCCAGATGCTGGATGTAGGTCAGGTTGCTGCTGCGGCGCACCATGCAGCGCACCCGGTATCCCCGGGCCAGCAGCGCCTCCGTCAGGTGTGAGCCGATGAAGCCGTTCGCCCCTGTGACCAGGACCATCATGGCTGGGCAGCGCCCCTCTCGCTCAGGACCGGTCTGAAAAGTCCACCACGAAGGGATACAGGACAAAGGAATGAAATTTTGTGGTTTTCAGACCGGTGCTCGGATAGGACAGGCTGTGCCGGTCAAGCGGTCTGTGCAGGACACAAGTCCTGTCATGCAATCCGGTCCCCCTCATTTTGTTGGCCAGCGTCACGCCGCCAGTGTAGCACAGGGCGGGCCTTTTGTCAATTTGACACCGGTCAGCGCCTGAAGTATACTGGAGCTACGCAGTTGATCCGGCAGGCTTACCACAGACCTCACCCCATCCCCCAACAGGGGGTAGGGGTGAGGTCCACCGCGTCCAGGAGGTCACAGAAATGGCTATGAAACGGGAATATCCACCGGCTCCCCTTGTCGGCGTCGGCGCGATCATCCGCGACGGCGACCGGATCCTCCTGGTCCGGCGGAACCAGGAGCCGTCCAGGGGGCGCTGGACCTTTCCCGGCGGCCTTGTCGAACTGGGGGAGGCGATCCGCGACGCGGCGCGGCGGGAGGTCCTGGAGGAGACGGGGCTGCTGGTGGAGATTGGGGAGGTGGCCGCCGTGTTGGACCATGTGCTGCGCGACGAGGCGGGCCGCGTCCGCTATCACTATGTCATTGTGGACTTTATGGCCCGGCCGGTTGGCGGCCGGCTGCGGCCTGGCAGCGACGTGAGCCAGGTGTGCTGGGCCGGGCTGGCCGACCTGGAGGCGCTGGATGTGACGGAAAAGGCGGCGGAAATGTTGTGGCAGATCCTCCCGCAGGCTCCAAAGCCTGCGGGAGGATGACGCTCAGATGGCCCGGTCCGGTCCCTGCTGCCGGAGATAGAGGCCCACGATGAGCAAGAGGGTGCCCAGCAGGATGACCACGATGATTGTTGTTTCCTGAACCCCTTCGCCGCCGGTGACCGGCAGGGCGGTTTGGGCTTTGAGGATCCGCCCTTCCACAGCCGGGCTCAGCGGCGAGTGGGCGGCGATATACTCGGCCACCGCGTCGGCCAGCACTGCTCCGGCGTCGTAGGGGTCAATGGCGTTGTGGGCCAGCACCTCGTAGCCATCCCCGCCCCGGCGCATAAAGTCGTTGGCGGCCACCCGGTAGACGGCCTCTGGATCGAGGGGGCTGTAGCTCCCGTCCGGGTTTTTGATCTCGACGCTGAGGATGCGGGACCCTACCGGCCTGTTCGGATCGAAGGTGAAGCGGAGTCCTCCTACCTGGGGGAATTGACCCTTCTGCTCTTCATATTTGCTGACGCCATGTTCCAGGGCGGCCCACAGGTCTGAGCCTTTCAGGCCGAAGGTGGAGATCAGGTTGCCAAAGGGCAACACCTCCAGCACCTGGCCCAGGCTCACGTCGCCGGCGGGGATGCTGGCCCGGATGCCGCCGCCGTTCTGGAGGCAGATTTGGGTCTTTTCTGCGGCCGTTTTCCACAGCATGGCGTCGCAGATCAGGTTGCCCAGGTTGGTTTCCTGGCTGCGCACCAGCTCCCTTGTCCCTTCCAGGTTGACCGTGGTCCGGCCGATGAGGGTGGCCTTGAGCTGTTCGATGGGCTGGCCGTAGCGGGCCACATCGGCGGCGATGGCGGCATCCTCGGCGAAGGTCTCGTCTATGAAGATCGGGGCGCCGCTATAGCTGTCCACCCGGCCATCGGCCGTAAAGGTGACCTGGAGGTAGCCCAGATATTTGCCCCACTCGTAGGCGCTGACGACCAGGACGGTGTCGCCGGCCGGCGAGGTGACCACAGTGGGATATGGGCCGCTGGCCCCTTCCATCCTGCCCAGCAGGGTATGGCTGTGGCCGCCGACGATGACATCAATCCCATCCACCGCCGCCGCCAGGGCCAGGTCCTCCTGGTAGCCCAGATGGGTCAGGGCGATGATCTTGTTGATCCCCTGGCTTTCCAGCCGGGCCACCGTGTCCCTGGCGGAGCGGATGGCGTCCTGGAAGAGGATGTTGGGACCGGGGCTGGAAATAGAGGGCACCTCTTCGGTAGTCAGGCCCAAGACCCCGATCTTTTCCCCCCCTACCTCCAGGATGGTGTAGGCTTTGACCAGGCCGGCCAGGGCCGGTTCGGCCGAGGCGTCCAGGTTGGCGCTCAGCACCGGGAAGCTGGCCTGTTTGATAAAAGCGGCCAGCGCCGCCGGGCCGGCATCGAACTCGTGGTTGCCCAGGGCCATGGCCTGGTAGCCCAGGGCGTTCATAAAGTGGGCCTCTTCTTCCCCTTTCCACTGGTTGAAAAAGAGGGTCCCCTGGAAGGCATCGCCTGCGTCCAGCAGGATGATGTGGCCGCCGTTGGCTTTCACCTGCTGGATGGCGGTGTAGCGACGGGCCACGCCTCCTTGCAGTGGCTCGCCGAAGGGCTGGAACGATTCCAGGTGGGCGTGGGTGTCGTTGGTGTGCAGGATGGTGAGGGTGAATGAGGTTTCGGCTCCGGCTCCGGGCAGGCCGGTCAGGAGCAGGATCGCCAGCATTATGCCGGACAGAAGAAACTTTTTCGCCATGTTGGAACCCCTCCTGAAGAGAATCAGCGAGCAGATGCGAATCAGCGAGATGCGAATCAGCGAGCAGATGCGAATCGGCGAGATGCGAATCGGCGAGATGCGAGTCAGCGAGCAGATGCGAATCGGCGAGATGCGAATCGGCGAGATGCGAATCGGCGGGCAGTCTTTCAATCTCCTCGGTCGGATCTCGTTGATTCGCTGACTCGTTGACTCGTTTCTACCTCTTGATGGTGATGCCGAAAGCCTCCAGTTTTTCATT
>DAOTYI010000252.1:0-4300 GCA_034434895.1 Anaerolineae bacterium | reverse complement strand
CTCCGGCGATGGGGTAAAGGTAGCGGTCACCACCACCACCTGAGGTTCCGGGGTGGGAGTGGCGGTCACCACCACCACCTGGGGTTCCGAAGTGGGGGTGGCGGTCACCACCACGACCTGAGGCTCAAGGGTGAAGGTGGCGGTCACCACCTGCACCTGAGGAGAGACCGGGGTGCCACAGGCTGCCAGCAGCAGTGCAGTGGCCACCAAAACCATCCAGACAATCCGATTCCGATAGCAGGTTTTCATCTTTTCACTCCTTTCATTAACTGCCTACCCTCCCGCAGTTTTGGGTGCAATCTCTGCATAACTGCGCCCCTGCGCCTTTGGACCCCCTGCACCCCTGCGCCTGTGGACCTATACCTCCCTCGGATCGGTAATAGCCCCCTTGAGCGCCGAAGCGGCCACCGTAGCCGGGCTGGCCAGGTAGATCTCGGCGTCGCGGCTGCCCATCCGCCCCTTAAAGTTGCGGTTGGCCGTCGAGATGGTCCGCTCGCCGGGGGCCATACAGCCTTCGTGGGCCCCCAGACACGGCCCGCAGCCGGGGTTCAGCAGTGTGGCACCCGCCGCCACCAGGTCGGTGATGATGCCTGCCTGGATCGCCGCCAGCAAGATCTCGCGCGAAGCGGGCAACACGAGCAGCCGCACCCAGGGCGCGATCCGCCTGCCGCGCAGGATGTCGGCCGCAGCTTGCAGGTCCTCCAGCCGGCCATTGGTGCAGGTGCCGATGAGCGCCTGATCAATGGGCAACCCGGCCACCTCGGTCACCGGCACGACATTGTCCACACGGTGGGGTTTGGCCACCTGGGGCACCAGCGTGCTCACGTCATAGTACAGCACCTGGGCATAGCTCGCATCGGGGTCTGGATAGATCTCCCGATAGGCTTGCGTGGTCCGCCCGGCCAGCCAGGCCCGCGTCGTGTCGTCGGGGGCGACGTAGGCGTTCTTGGCCCCCATCTCGGCGGCCATGTTGCACAGCACCATGCGCCCCCCGACGCTCATCGCCTCGATGGCCGGCCCGGCAAACTCCACCGACTTGTAGTCGGCCCCGTCGGCGCCGATGTCGCCGATGATGCGCAGCACCAGGTCCTTGGCCGACACCCGCTCCGGCATCACCCCTTCGACGATGAGGCGCATACTTTCCGGCACGCGCAGCCAGATTTCGCCCGTGGCCATCACCGCCGCCGCCTCGGTACGGCCGATGCCGGTGGCAAAGGCCCCCAGCGCCCCGTGCATCGGGGTGTGCGAGTCGCTGCCCACGATGAGCATCCCCGGCAGGGCGTGGCCATGCTCCGGCAACACCTGGTGACAGATGCCCTCGCCGATGTCGTAAAAGGCGGTGATCCCCTGCTCGCGGACAAACTCGCGGGTCTCTTTGTGGCTCTGGGCATAGGTTTCGTTGGCCGCCGGGACGACATGATCGAGGATGATCACATTCATGGCGGGATCGGCCACCCGGCTGACGCCGATCTTGCGGAAAGTTTGAGCAATCGCTGACGTGTTGTCATGGGTAAGAAGCTTATCAGGTCGGACGGTGACAATCTGTCCGGCCACGGTCTCATCCAACCCTGCTTTCAGGGCCAGGATCTTTTCAGCAAAGGTTTTTCCCATCTGGCCTTTTCCTCCCTTACACTTGCCTTGTGGCCCGCTCGATAAAATTGTATCCGATCTGGTCCTTGTTGTCAACCAGGCTGTCATTGTAGGACAACTGCGAGCAGTTGTCCGACAAACTCTGCGACCCTGCTTCGATAGCCGATTTGCCAACCCATGGGGCTGATGCTATAATGTTCAGGATTATTCGTGACACCGGATTGTGGAATTCATTCTGCCAGGAGCGGAAATGTGGAGGCGTTAGAACATCAACTGGTCGAGTTCCTGACCCACCTGTTCCAGACGATCAACTGGTTCGGCGTGGTGGTCATCATGGCCCTGGAGAGTGCCAATATCCCCATCCCCAGCGAGGTGACGATGCCCCTCTCCGGCTGGATGCTGGTCCAGGCCCGGGGCCTGTCGGCCTGGCACGCTCTGGGCCTGGGTGGTCTGTGGGGGGCTGTGGGCTGTACCCTGGGCTCGGTCCTCTCTTATGCCCTGGGAGCATGGGGCGGTCGCCCGCTGGTGGAGCGGTATGGCCGATATATCCTGGTTCACAAAGAGGACCTGGAAAGGGCCGACCGCTGGTTTGCCCGCTGGGGCGACTGGGCGGCCTTTCTTTCCCGCCTGCTGCCCATCGTGCGGACCTTTATCTCCTTCCCGGCCGGGGTGGTGCGCATGAATTTCGCCCGCTTCACCCTCTTTAGCTTTGTCGGCTCGTTCATCTGGTGTGCGTTGCTGACCCTGGGGGGGTATTACCTGGGCGAACATTGGGAAGAACTGCGGGCCATCATGCGCCCCTTTGACCTCCCTATCGCCCTGATCATAGTCGCTGCTCTGGCCTGGTACATCTACCGCCACCTTCACCGGGGAGGCCGGCGGGTTGCTGTCGAGATCGATCCGGAGGGTTGACCATGGCTCTGCTGCCCGATAGCTATGAGGAACTGCTGGTCCGCGCCCGCCGGGCCAGTGAAGCTGATGACGTGGAGGGGGCCATGGCCCTCTATCGCCGCCTGGTGGAGCGGTTGACCGGCCTGAGCGAGCGGGTCCTTGCCCGCCGGCCAGAACTGCGCAATCTCCAGGCACAGGCCAGGTTGGGGCTGACCGGACTGCTCAACGAGCAGGGGCGTTATGCCGAAGCCATCGAGATGGCGCGGCCCCTCCTGGAACTCGACCCGGAACATGCCGACCAGTGGCGACAGGACCTGGCCATCATGCGCATAGCCAAAGGGGAGGTGGATGCCGGCCTGGCCGAACTGCGCACCCTGGCCGAGGAAAAGCCCGACGATCCATGGCGCTGGACGGTCTTGGGCACGCAGGCGCGTGTCGAAGGGCGCTTTGCCGAAAGCCAGGCCGCTCTGGAGCGGGCGATTGAGATGGGGGGGGAGAGTGAGCCACGGGAGCAGGCCTTTTTCCACTACCAGCGGTTTGAGCTTTTCAGGGCGATGGGCCGTCTGGACGAGGCGCTGGCCGCCTGGGAACAGGCGGTCTCTCTGAATGACGAGGTCCAGAGCACGGTGCGCCAGGTCTATACCATGCTCACCGATGCCGGGCGATACACCGAGGCGCAACGCTATGTGGCCCGCGAGGCTAACCCCTTGCAGGCCGGATTTCAGCGCGGGTTGATCGCCTATCTGACAGGGGACTGGAGCGGGGCCAGGCAGGAATGGCAGGCGGTCGCCGCCCTGGACCCGGAGAAATTTGGGGCCGGGCATGACTGCTGGACCGAGGCGCTGCTCCGCCTGGGCGATCCGACTCCGGCCCTGGAGCGGCTGCCCAGGCTCCTGGCGAACCATGCCACCACACGCCTGGTGGTCCTGTCAGGCATCGCCTGGGCCATGAACGGCGATTCCCGCCTGGCAGCAAACCTGTTCCAGCAGGCCATCAACACCCTGCGGCATGGCCGCCCCCCCAAACAGAAGCTGGATCATGCCGACTGGCGGCTGCTGGACTCCCTCGTAACCGAAAGCAGGATCAAGGCAGAGTTAAAGCCCTACTTTGCCGTCGTCGAAACGGTCTGGTAGTCACTGCCTCCCATGCCGACTGAAGGGGCGAGAGAGTCGGCGCATGGCGTCGAGCAGCCGGCCGGGTATGCCCTACAGCCATATCCTGTTTGGAAGGCCATGCAATCTGTGCTATAATGCCCTCCTGCCCGCCCAGGGTAAGGACCTGAGATGGACTTTGCAGAAGCGGAACAGAAATACCGCGAACTGGAGGAACAACTCCTTCGTGGTGAATTGAAAGAGGAAGAATTCCTGGCGCTGGTCGCCCGCTTGAGATTGATAGATGAGGAGGGCCGGCGGTGGATGCTCAGCGGACGGACCGGGCGCTGGCTGTTGTATGACGGCCAGCAGTGGGTCCTGGCCAGGCCGCCACAACCCAGAACCGCGCCGGTCGCCCCCAAACCGGCCCCCCTTACCCCGACAGACGGGGTGGCGACGGTCATCGCCCCGTCCCCTGTCCTGGAGGAGCCAACCCCTCAGGCACGCCGATCATGGTCTGCTGCCTCCCGGTTGCTGGCCACCGGCCTGGCCGCCCTGATGCTGATCGCCTGCCTGGTCGGCGGCGGCATCGCGGCCTGGGTGCTGGTCGTGCGCGATTGGGGCCAACCCACTCCCACCCCTGCCGGCGAGAGCGGCATGGCCCTGGTGGCCACCTTCACCCCACGCCCACCGACCGCCACTTACACCCCGACCCCTACGCCCACCCC
>DAOTYI010000251.1:0-5353 GCA_034434895.1 Anaerolineae bacterium | reverse complement strand
GATTCGACCTCACCCCTACCCCCTGGCCCCCTTCCCCTCTCCGCGGCGGAGAGGGGAAGGGGGTCGGGGGATGGGGTGAGGTCCACCTTAACCGCCATTTATGTTAATTTAACATTGTCGAGCTATCCACCGACTCTGTCCAGCGCCTGGGCCAGGTCGGCGATAATGTCCGTCACCTCTTCGATCCCGACGCTAAGACGCACCAGCCCCTCGCCGATGCCGATGGCCGCTCGCACTTCGGGTGCGACCTGGCGGTGAGAGGAGTGAACCGGGTAGAGGATCAGGCTGTAGACATCGCCCAGGGTGGTGGCCGGCAACACCAGGGTCAACGCCTCCATCAAACGGAGAACTTCCGTCTGGCCTGCGCCGTGCAGGTCAAAGCTCAACATTCCGCCAAAGCCCCGTCCGGCAAAGAGCCGGGCCGCCAGCGCATGTTGGGGGTGTTGCGGCAGGCCGGGGTAATGGACACGGGCCACGGCCGGGTGCCGGGCCAGCCACTCGGCCACCAGTTGAGCGTTGGCACAGTGTTGGCGCATCCGCAACGGCAGAGTTTTCAGCCCGCGCAGGGCCAGCCACGCCTCCTGTGGCCCCAGGTTGGCCCCCAGCAGCTTTTGCCGCTCCCGCAGGTCGCAGCCACGTTCGGCAGAGCAGGCCACCACGCCGGCCATCACATCGCCGTGGCCTCCCAGATACTTGGTCGCCGAGTGAACGACATAATCGGCGCCGTGGGCCAGGGGGCGGAAGAGGTAAGGGGTGGCAAACGTGTTGTCCACGATGAGGGTCGCACCGGCCGCGTGGGCTATCTCGGCCAGGGCGGGCACATTTGCCACCTTCATCAGTGGATTCGAGATGATTTCACACAGCAACACAACAGGCTGCTCCTCAGCCACCGCCTGCCCCACCCGCTCCAGATCGGCAATGTCCACAAAGCAGACGCCCACCCCCAACCTGGTGAAGAGCCGGTCCAGCAGGGCGTAGGTGGCGCCATACAGGTCGGCGGCGGCGACAACTCTCGTCCCGGCTCGGACCCCTGCGCCCAACAGCGCAGCGTGAACCGCCGCCATGCCCGAGGCAAAGGCCACGGCCTCCTCCGCCCCTTCCAGGAGGGCGACCGCCTTCTCGAAGGCGCTCACCGTCGGGCTGCCGTAGCGGGGATAGACATAGCCGCCCCGGCGGCCGGCAAAGATGGCATCCAGATCGTTCAGGTCGTCATACAGGTAGCCAACGGAGGGGTAGATGGGGGTGCTGACCGGGGTAAAGTCGGGGCGTGGCCCACGCTCCCCGGCGTGAACTGCCTGGGTGAAGATGCTTCTATCTCGCAGCATGGGAACCTCCACATGGGATCACCCACTACCCAAACCGGCCGGTAACATAGTCCTCGGTGCGGCGTTGGCGGGGCCGGGTAAAGATCAACTCGCCGGGGCCGGCCTCGACCAGCTCGCCGTTCAACAGGAATACGGCCAGATCGGCCATCCGGGCCGCCTGTTGCACACTGTGGGGCACCAGGACGATGGTGTAGTGGGCTTTTAACTGGCGCAGCGAGTTCTCCACCTTGGCCGTGGACAGGGGGTCCAGGCCCGAAGTGGGGTTGTCGAGCAGAATGACATCCGGCTCCAGGGCCAGAGTGCGGGCCAGGCACAGCCGTTGTTGCTGCCCTCCCGACAGTTGCATGGCCGGTTCATCGAGGCGATCCTTGACCTCGTCCCACAGGGCCGCCTGGCGCAGGCTGCGCTCCAGCAACTCGTCGAGACGGGCCTGTCGCCGCTCGCCGCGCATCCGGGGGCCATAGGTCACATTCTGGCGGATGGTCAGCGGCAGGGGGATGGGCAGGGCAAAGACCATGCCCACCCGCCGCCGCAGTTCGGTCACATCCACCTCCGGGGCATAGATGTCCTGTCCATCCAGCAGCACCTGGCCGCTGAGTTCTGTGACCTCGTTTTCGATCAGGTCGTTCAAACGGTTCAGGCAGCGCAGCAGCGTGCTTTTGCCGGCATGGGATGGCCCAAAAATGACGGTGATCTCGTTGGCCGGGATGTCGAGGGTCACCTGGCGCAGGGCCACGGTGCTGTTGTACCGGAAACTCAGGTTGCGGATCGAAAATCTGGCTACCATTGTAACTGCCTACCCTGAACCCCCCCGCAGGTTAGAAAGGGGCTGGCAACCGATGCAGCCGGTCATCTGGGCGTGCTCTGGTCTGGTCATTGCGCCCAAACCTGCGGGAGGATAGGTATTTGCCTACCATTGTCGTTTGCGGCGGAAGCGGCTGCGGATCATGGTGGCCACCAGGTTCATGCTCAGCACCAGGATCAGCAGCACCAGGGCGGTGCCATATTGGACCTCAAGCGGCATGCCCGGCACCTGAGTGGAGATGACGTAGAGGTGGTAGGGCAGAGCCATCGTCTGGTCCAGTGGGCTGCGGGGCAGTTGAGGCAGGTAGAAGGCAGCCACGGTGAACAGGATGGGGGCTGTCTCGCCGGCAGCTCGCTCCAGGCCCAGGATGACCCCGGTCAGGATGCCGGGCAGGGCGTTGGGCAGCACAATCTGGCGCACCGTCTGCCAGCGGGTGGCCCCCAGGCTGCGGCTCACCACGCGGAACCGTTGCGGCACAGACAGCAACGCCTCCTCGGCGGTGGAGATGACCACCGGCAGGGTCATCAACCCCAGGGTCAGGCTGCCGGCAATCAGGCTGGTGCCCAGCCCCAGGAAAAGCACGAACAGTCCCAGACCGAACAGGCCATAGACGACCGAAGGGATGCCGGCCAGGTTGATGATAGACAGGCGGATGGCGCGGGTCAACCAGGTGTCGCGGGCATACTCGGCCAGGTAGACCGCCGCCCCGATGGCCAGGGGGATGCTGACGATGGCCGTGCCAAAGGTGAGCAGGACGGTGCCGACGACGGCCGGCAGGATGCCGCCCTCTTTCATACCGTTGCGGGGAAAGGTGGTCAAAAATTCCCAGTTCAGCATCCCAACCCCCTGGATGATGATGTAGGCCACCACCAGGACGATGGGGATCACAACGATGACGGACAGAATCGTTAGGATCGCAAAGGCGATCTTTTGGCTCACCTGACGGGACATGTTTTACCCCATCAATCTCCCGCCGCGCCGCTCCCCACTTCTGATGATCACGACCGAGGTCGCGGCGTTGATCAGAAAGGTCACCACAAACAGCAGAATGCCCACGGCAAAGAGCACATGGTAGTGGGTGCTGCCCTGGGCCACCTCCCCCATCTCGGCGGCGATGGTGGCGGTCATGGTCCGCACCGGCAAAAAGAGGGCATTCCACTCGTGCGGCACCCGTGCCGCGTTGCCGGTGACCATCATCACCGCCATCGTTTCGCCGATGGCCCGGCCGATGCCCAGCATGACGGCGATGATCACCCCGGAGCGGGCGGCGGGCAGCACCACCCGCCAGATGGTCTGCCAGTGGGTGGCCCCCAGGGCCAGCGCCCCGTCCCGATAGCTCTTGGGCACCGCGTCAATGGCATCCTCGGCCACACTGATGATGGTCGGCAACGACATGTAGGCCAGCATCAGCGCGCCGGTGAAAGCGGTCAGGCCGGTAGGCACATTCAACACCTGGCGTACCAGCGGGGCGACGGCCACCATGCCCAAAAAGCCCAGGACAACCGAGGGGATGCCGGCCAGCACCTCGATCAGCGGCTTGAGGATCTCGCGCAGCCAGTCGGGGGCCAGTTCACGGATAAACACCGCCGTGGCCAGGCCCAAGGGCAGGGCGATCACGACCGCCCCGGCCGTCACCAGCAGTGAACCCAGGATCAACGGCCAGGTGCCAAAAAGCCCCTCGTTGGGATACCATCGCTGCCCAAACAGGTTGCCAGGAGATATCTGCCAGAAGGTCGGCGCCCCCTCCTTGAGCAGAAAGAGAAAGACCAGCACCACGAACAGGATGGCCGAAAAGCCGGAGAGGCGGATCAGGGTCTCGATGACAAACTCTCGCCAGCGAACGTTGAGCCGATTCATTCCAATTTTACGATTTACGATTTACGATTTACGATTTACGATTTACGATTTACGATTTGTAGGTTCTCGTTTGATTCCAGCCGATCCAATATCTAATATCCAATATCCAACTCACCGCAACGGCACAAACCCCAGCTCCCTGACAATCGCCTGCCCCTCCGGCCCCACGATCCAGTCCAGGTACTCGCGGATCGCGCCCTGCGGTTCGCCGGCCGTATAGATATACAGCTCGCGGGCAATGGGGTAGCTGCCGTCTTTGACCGTCTCCACAGTGGGCAGCACATAGGGCTGCCCTTCGGCGGAAGCCACGGCCAGCACCTTCTGATCGGGGGTGACATAGCCCAGGCCGTCGTAGCCGATGGCGTTGGGGTTCTGGCGCACTTCGGCCGAGATCCCCTCCGACGAGGGCATGAGCAGCGTGTCGGGCGAAAAGAGGGTCTTGTCGTCCTTCCGCCCCTGGCGCACCACCTCCTCCAGAAAAAAGACATGGGTGCCGCTGTTGGATTCGCGGGAGAGGAGGACCACAGGCCGATCTTCACCCCCGACCTGGCGCCAGTTGGTGATTTTTCCAGAAAAGATGGCGGCCAGTTGAGGGATTGTCAGCCCATGTACAGGATTGCTGGGGTGGACGACGATGGCGATGGCGTCGCCGGCGACCACATGCTCCACCGGCACGATGCCATTGGCCTCGGCCTGGGCACGTTCCTCGGCTTTGATGGGCCGCGAGGCGTTGGCCATGTCTACCGTGCCGTTGATCAGCGCCGCGATGCCGGTGCCTGAACCGCCACCGGTGACGGCGATCTGCACCTCAGGGTGAAGGCGGCCATAGGCTTCGGCCCAGGCCAACGCCAGGTTGACCATCGTGTCGGAGCCTTTATTCTGGATGCTGATCACCGCCTCAGGAGTCCTGGCAGTGCTGTGATCTGTTTCCGCTCCACAGGCAACCAGACTCAGGAACAGGGCCAGTGCCAGCCCGGTTGCAACTCCAGTCCCTGGCCTCTTTTTCACCTTTCTCCCCGGTCTTTAACTGGCAAAAGCAGGGGATGGTTCAAAATTGGTTGACACTTTTGTGACCGAAGGCCTTCATCGCCCCTCACCCCCCTTTGTCCTCCCTCTCCCTCTGGCCTTGCGGCCAGGGGAGAGGGAGGATCGGCCCACCCCCTCCCCTCGCCCGCCGCCGCAGGCGAGCGGGAGAGGGGAGGGGGCAGGGAGAGGGGTGAGGGTTAACGCCCGTCAAAAGTGTAAACCAATTTCCCCAGAAAATTGAACCATCCCGACATTTTCACTACAAAGACATAATTCTTCGTGTCCTGGTGCCTTTGTGGTAAGCCTGCCGGGTCAACTGCGTAACTCCTGTCAACTGAGG
>DAOTYI010000250.1:0-6847 GCA_034434895.1 Anaerolineae bacterium | reverse complement strand
CCCCACCCCCGACCCGGACGCCGCCGATCACAGGCTGGCGGGGCCGCGTCGTCCAGCACCTCAAGGGGCTGGAGGGCCGCTACTTTGCCACCATTGCCGTGCGGGTCATCGGCCGCCCGGCAGGACAGGAGGTCGAGATCCGCTCCGACGACTGGAGCGTGACCTGCACCACCGGCACCAAACCGGAGATCGCCCCCGATGCCTGCGAATTTGGCGCGCTCAATGCCGGGACCTATCGCCTGACGCCCCGCGACCTGGGCACGCACCTGGATGTAACGGTGGGGTTGCAAGATTTCGTCCTGGTCGAATTTTTCTACGCCGGGCCGACCCCCAGCCTGCGCTGGGTTGGCTCGGTGGTGCAAAACACCAGCGGCGACCGGCCCACTGAACATCTGAATTCGGCCATTGCCGTGATCGTGGCCGGCAAACCGTGGCATCAGGTCCAGATCCAGGCCGACGGCTGGAGCGCCACCTGCACCACCGGCTACAAGCCGGAGTATGGCCCGGATGCCTGTGAGTTCGGCGGGTTGCGGGCGGCGACCTATACCCTCACTCCCAAAGATTTGGGGGTCAGCGTGCAGGTGACGATGGACGGCTGGGGGTGGGCCCTGGTCCGTTTCGACCAGGTGGCTGTGTCTGCCCCCAGACCGACCCCCACCCCAACCCGACCGACGGCCACGCCGACCCGTCCGACCCGTCCGACCCAGACCCCGCTTCCGGGGCCCACGGTCACCCCCACGCCCGCCGGGGCACGCTGGCGTGGCTGGGTGGTCAGCAACAGCAGCGGCCAGCAGCGAGGCACCGGCATCTGGTCGGTGATCGTGGTGCGGGTGCTGGGCCGCGCCGGGGTGCCGGTGACGATCAGCGGAGGAGGGGGCTGGAGTGCCACCTGCCTGACCGGCACCAAGCCGGAATATGGCCCCGACGCCTGTGAGTTTGGTGGATTGTGGCCGGCCACCTACTCGCTGCGGCCTGAAGGAGCGGACATCGAGGTGACCGTGGAGATGGATGGCCTGGGAACGGCCCTGGTCGAGTTCGCCGCGCCGTAGGCCGATCTACCACAAAGGCACTCTCAGAAAACCACTAAGGACACGAAGGACACAAGGAATTTTTGTCAATTTCCCACAATTTCTATCCCTTGCGCCTTCGTGGTAGACTTTTCAGACCGGCTCAGCCTGGCAGCCGGAAGCGTTGGCCATGAATCACGACCTGGCGGCGCCAACGGCGGGGCAGGAGCCTGCTCAGACGTGGCCGGTGACCCCGATCCGCCCGCAAGGGAAAGCGGACAGATGGGGTTTTGGGCAGCAAGGTGCGCTGTGGAACCTGTCCCATGTGAACCTCCTGCCCGCGATCATACCACACCGGCCGATTTTTTACCTGACGCCCGGCCAGCGTCCAGGCAACGCCCGTTTGTAGGGCAACTGCGAGCAGTTGCCCTACACACTACATCCAATCCTGCAGGTCGGCTGTGGTGTCCAGGATCAGATCGGCGCCGGCGCGCTCCAGCTCATCCCGCTGACCAAAGCCGCACAGCACGCCGACCGACCAGGCCCCGGCAGCCCTGGCCGCCTCGATGTCCACCGTGGTATCGCCCACCATCAGGCAACGCTCCACCGCCACGCCCAGCCGTTGGGCGGTGTGAAGCACCGGGCTAGGATGGGGCTTGAGGCGCCAGGTATCGTCGCGCCCGGTGATCACCCGGACCACGTCGGTCAGGGCCTGCTGTTCGAGGAAAGCCTGGGCTTCGCGGTGGCTGCGGGTGGTGATGATCGCCAGGTGATAGCGGCGGTTCAGGTCGCGCAGCATCTCGATCACACCAGTCACCGGCCGGAAATCGGGCGTCGCCCTGACGCCTCGCAGCCGCTGCAATCGCTCCCCCAGGCCAAACAGCTTGTCGTCCAGGCCCAGGCGGTCCAGCAGGCCCACCAGGCGGCTGACCGGCGTCTCCAGGGCCATCAGCAACCGCCGTGCTGCCCGTAGCGGATCGCGGCGTGGCAAAAGCCACCGCACCGGCCATAACCGCCGGGCCAGGGCTTCGACCGCTTCGTCGTCGGTCTCTACCAGGGTTCCATCCAGGTCGAACAGGATGGCGTCAATCTCTCCGGCATACAGCTCCCGCACATCCCTGGCCGGCGGAAAGGGGTCCCGGTCGAGCAGCCTGGCATACACATAGCCGAGCAGCACGCGCCCGGTGGCGATGACCGGCGCGGCCAGCAGGACCCCCAGCGCCCCGGCCAGTACACCGCCGGCCAGCACCCCGATAAACACCACCAGCGGATGGAGCTGCAACCGCCGGCCCATGATCCTCGGCACCAGGTAGGCATTTTCGACCTGCTGGATGAGAGCGTAGAGGCCGACCACCAGCACCGCAAACCAAAAGTTGCTCAGCGGCAGGTAGCTGGAACCACGAAACAGGGCGATGAACAGGGCCGGGATGGTGGCAAATACCGGGCCAAAGGTGGGCACGACCTCCAGCACACCGGCGAGAAACCCCATCAGTCCGGCGTTGGGCAGGCCCACCGCCGTCATGGCGATCCACACCGCCAGGCCGATGATCATGCCCAGCACCACCTGTCCCCGGAAAAACGACTTCCACACCAGGCCGATCTCCTGGCGCAGTCGCCGCAGTTCCTGCGCATAGCCGGGCGGAGCCAGGTTGTCCAGGCAGGCACGCAGCCGGTCGGCATCCTTTACCAGGTAGAAAGAGATGACCAGGATGGACAGGACCCATAGCAGGCTGGAAGCCACGTTGAAGATCAGGGTGACGGTGCCGGTGGCAAAGGGGCGCAACATGCCCTGCGACAGCCCCTGCACGTCCCCCACCACGTCTTGCAGGTTGAAGGTGAACCCCAGCACCTGAATCGGTCGGGACAAGAAGGCAACCAGGTCGTTTGCCAGTTGTTGCAGGTCCAGGTTGAGACGGGTCACCTGGTCCACCAGGTAGGGGACAACTGTCGCCGGGATGATGCTCAGGATCACCAGCAGAATGAGAAACACCAGAAACACGGCCAGCAGGCGCGGCAACCTGGCTCGCCGTTCTATAAAGTCGGCCAGCGGCTTGAGCACATAGGCCAGGACCATGGCGATGGCCAGGGGAGGCAGGAGGATGCGAAACAGATAGAGGGCCAGGAGGAAGAGGAGGATCAGGCCGACGACGACCAGACGCTTGGTTGTGTGGCTCCACTCTGGCGAGTTCATGGCGGATCAAGAGGCAAGAGGCAAGAGGCAAGAAGCAAGGCACAGGTGGCAGGGAGTTGGTTGGTCATTGGTCATTGGCAAAGATCTCTTCGGCATAGCGCAACAGAAGCGCGATCCGCTCCGGCGGCGTGTCTTTGCTTTCCAGGTAACGGGCCAGCAGTTGGTCGGGGGTCAGCCCTTCTGGTGATTCGCCGCCCAGCCGTTGCCGGTAAGCCCGTTCGATCTCTTTGCTGATGCTGGCGACATAATAAGCCCCCTCCAACGCCCGGCGGAGGTCGGCATCGCGGAGCAGGCCCTCCTGTTCGGGCCGTGCCTGGACGATGAGGCGCACCACGGCATCGGTCAGGTCATGCCGGGCAAGGGTCGAAAGCAGGGTGGCCAGTGGATCGGCCTCGGCCCGCACGTCGGCGCGGATGGTCAGGAAGCGCCGGGCGGCCACCGGATGGAACTGCCACTCGGTCTGGCCCCGACGCACGTCGGCCACGACAAAGCCCTTGGCTTCATGCTCCTCGCCAAAATCAATCCGCTCCAGGCTGCCGCTGTAGACGATGGGCGGATGTTGGCCGTTGTTCAACTCCTGGTGGCGGTGGATGTGGCCCAGTGCCACATAATCCCAGACCGGGTCAGCCAGGGCGCTCTTGAGTATCACCACATCACGGCCCAACATCACCGTCCGCTCCGAGCCGAACCGGGCCTCTGACAGGCTAAAGTGGCCCAGGAACACGGCCGGCAGCGCCGGGTCCACCTGCGCAGCCAGGGCGTGGATATTCTCGGTCACCAGTTGCTGGACCAGGCTGTCCAGTTCGGCGATGGTCTTGTCCTTGTGTTCGTCCGTGGACAGGAGCCGCTGGCGGATGGGATAGGGGACGGTTGCCACCTGGATCTCCGCCCCCCGCCGTGTGGTCAGGCGGTGCAGTTGGTCACGGCCGGCCACCACCACATTGGGCACCCCCAGGGTGTGAAAGATCTCGATGCTGGACGCCCGTCGCTCCTGGGTGGGCAGGTCGTGGTTGCCCACCAGCAGCACTACCGGGATGCCGGCATCGGTCAGGCGCTTGATCCGGCGGGCAAACTCGCGGCGGTAGGTGGAGTTGGGTTCGCGGTTCTTGTAGGCGTCACCGGCAAAGAGCACCAGGTCCACCTCGTGTTCCAGGGCGTAATCCACCACTTCGCTCAGCCGGCGCAAAAAGTCCATCACCCGCCCGTTCAGACCGGTGGCAGGGTCCAACTGCCCATAGTTTTCCATGCCGATGTGCAGGTCGGCCAGATGCAGGAGGCGAATGGCGTTCATCCGTTTTCCACTCTCTCCGTTCCTGGCGGTGGACAGGGGCCTTATGTCCGTGTGCACGCATCCCGCACACGGCAGGCGGTGTGGGTGCAGCGCCAGCCGTGAGGGGTGGCGGTGTCGGGGCGGCGCAACCGGTGCAACGCCTGCTGGGAGCCGGCCTCCAGCCGGGTCAGGTTGGCCGGCAGGGCCAGCAATTCGAGCATGGTCCAGCAGCCCATAGCCAGTAACCGCCGGTTCCGGGTGCGGCTGAAGCCCATCCGGCGGTGGAAGGTCAGGGTGCCGGTCAGCATCTCTTCGGGGTAGATCCGCTGCACGTTGACCAGAATGCGGTCGGGCCGCCGGCCCTTTTTCCAGCCGGCAGCGCGTTCCATCAGCCCGGTGATGCGCTCGGCACTGCGGGCATCGTCCAACATTCTGGTATTCTGCGCCAGCTCCCAGGCACGCAGGCCATACTCGTAGGCCAGCATCTGCTGGGCCTGGCCGGGGGGCAGTTCGGTGATTTTGGGCGCCGGCCCCAGGAAGACAACAAAGATGTCGTGGGTCTGGCGGTAGATGTCATTGGCCTGGCGGGCTGAATGTGCCCGGCGAGCTATCTCTTTGATGGCGTCAATGGCCGGTGACAGGGGATGGTTGTCGGTGGTGCCGCCATCCATGTAGAGGTCATCGGCGCGTGGGTAGGCGGCAGCCAGGAGGGAATGCTGCGCCGGGGTGAGGCCGAACCGGGCCGCCGCTTCGGGGCCGCTCAGGATGGCCTGGAGGGCCAGGTTCTCATAGGGGCCCGGAGGATAGATCTCGGCCAGGGAGCGGGGCACAAAGGCAACCGGGCACGCTGCTGAGGCGATGGCGGCCGCGACGGCGTTCGGATCGCCGACGATGGCATCGGCCGCCCTGTCCGGCTCTTCCTCGATCTGGCGGAGCACTTCGGGCAGGGTGCGGTAGGCGGAAAGCTCCAGCCGGCCGCTGCGCACGTTGGTGCGGGTCAGCCGCACATCCACACCGGCAGCCCGGAAGCTGCTCAGGCCCTGGTCGGGAGCCAGGGGCGGCACCCCCGACTCGTCGTAGGGCGTGGTCATGACCTGGCGCAACGAGGCGTTGTCGAACAGGCCGCGCTCGACCTGGTGTTTGGCCAGAAAGCGGCGTATGGCCTCGCGCAGCCGTTCCTGGACAGGGGGCTGATGCTCTTCATTCCGCCAGGCTTTGTACAACTCCCGGATGTCCCGCAACGACAGCGGCAGCACATCGTCCAGTTCGGCCAGGGCCCAGAAGACGTGCCACCCTCCATTAATCTTGTCCCACAGCGATTCGCCGGTCAGCCCCCACCAGATATGCAGCAGATCATCCAGACCGATTTCGATCTTGACCAGGTCTTTGACCAGCGGTTCCAGCAGGTCAAAGTCCACCAGGTTGGCCGCGTCAAGATCTTCCCAAATGCTCAGAAAACGGTTGAAATATCGAACGGCGTCATCCAGGTTGTGTGCACGGCGGCGCAGATATTCGGCAAAGAGCACAGCATTGATGGCCCCGATAGACGAACCGGTGATGATGTCGAAGGTCAGGCCGGTAAGATGGCAGGCCTGGAGCACGCCGGCCTCAAAAACCCCTTTGGCCCCACCGCCGGAAAGGACCAGGGCCCGCTTGAAATTTCTGCTCATTCCCTTTCCCTCGAAGGCAAATCACGAATCCTCTCCGCCCGCCGGTTGGAGTGGGGTGCCGCTCCGCCCCACAGGCATCAAGTGAAGCGACCAAGTCACACCTCAGGGGCCTGTGGTCAGGCGTCCACCCCGGTGGACGCCCCCGTTGAGCGCCCCCAAAGCAGTCGCCGGGGCAGCCGGCCAGGTAGTTACAGATATTATACCCTGGGAAGCCTGCGAGTGCAAGCGACAATGTCACGCCTATGCGTGCGACTGCCTGCCGGCAGGTCCTGGATGTCAGGGTCCGGCTGTTTCATCATTGCTCTCGCATCCGGGGCAGGGCATAGCCCAGCCGCCGCAGTTCCTGCTCATCTTCCCGCCACTTTTTCCGCACCTTGACCCACAGGTCCAGATAGACGCGGCTGCCCAGCAGCTCTTCGATCTCGCGGCGGGCGTCCTGGCCGATCCGTTTGATCATCTCTCCTCCCCGGCCCAGGAGGATGGCCTTTTGTGTTTCACGCTCGACAAAGAGGATGGCGCTGATGTGGGGGATCTCCCCATTGCGTTCCTGAAACTGCTCCACGACAACGGCCACCGAGTGGGGCACCTCCTGGCGCAGGTGGCGCAACACCTGTTCGCGGATCAGCTCGGCGGCCAGAAAGCGCACCTGCTGGTCGGTGACCTGATCCTCGGGGTAATAGCGCGGGCCGAGGGGCAGTCGCTCGAGGAT
>DAOTYI010000249.1:0-1562 GCA_034434895.1 Anaerolineae bacterium | reverse complement strand
TTGTCGTCCCCAACGGCTACCAGAAGCACCGTGAGCTGGTGTTGGGGCTGGGGCAGTTGCTGCTTGCGCTGCTCTTAATTGAGGTGCTGATGGAGATCGCCGAGTTCCTGGTCGGTCTGTACGGCACCGCCCCCGCCCACTTTGTCCCCCTCCACGAGCAGTTGTACGGCCCATACTGGTGGGTCTTTTGGTTCGTGGGGCTGGGGTTGGCAGCAGGCATACCGATGATCGTGCTGGCAACGGTGGGGCGGCGCAAGCCGCTGGCCGTAGGCATCGTCGCCCTGATCTCGGCGGTCGCCTTTGTCGCCATCCGCTGGAACATCGTCCTGCCGGGCTTTGCCCTTCCAGAACTGGCGGGCCTGGAGAACGCCATCGTCGAACCCCACCTCAACTACCTGGCCGTCTACGTCCCCTCCTGGATGGAATGGCTGGTCTCGGCATTTGCCATCGGGATCGGCTTGCTTCTGTTCTCCATAGGTTTTGCCTTCCTGCCCCTGGAAGTGGAAGCAGCGCCGGCGAAGGGTTGATCCTGAACATCGGGGGTATTAAGATGAAACCATTGACACGAAGAGAGTTTTTGAAATCCGCTGCCTTTCTTGGCGGCAGCCTCCTCTTTAGCCGAACAATCTGGCCGGTGCTGGCCAGGTACAGCGAACTGGGATACCGTGCCGGCATCCCGGGAAGCGACTATCCCTTCAACATGGGCGACACCCTCATCTATTCTACCTGTCTCCAGTGCCATACCGCCTGCACCATCAAGGGCAAGATCCTGGACGGGGTGCTGGTCAAGATTGAGGGCAATCCCTACAGCCCGATGAACCTCCTGCCCCATCTGCCCTACGACACCCCGCCAGAGGAGGCTGCCCTGGTGGATGCCAAACTCTGCCCCAAGGGGGTCGCCGGGGTGCAATCTCAATACGACCCCTACCGCATCCGCAAGGTCCTCAAGCGGGTCGGCAGGCGGGGCGAGAACAAGTGGGGGGTAATTGAATTTGACCAGGCCATAGACGAGATCGTCAACGGCGGCGACCTCTTCGGCGATGGGCACGTGCCGGGGTTGAAGGACCTCTTCGCTGTGCGCGACCCTGAACTCATGGCGGAACTGAAGGCCGATGCCGCGGCCGTCGTCGCCGGCGAGATGACGTTGGAGGCGTTCAAGGCCAAACATGCTGACCACCTGAACCTCCTGATCGACCCCGATATGCCCGACCTGGGGCCGGTGAACAACCAGTTCGTCTTCCAGGCAGGGCGGATCCAGCATGGCCGGAAAGAGTTCGCCAAGCGTTGGCTGAACGACGCCTTTGGCTCAGTCAACTGGTATGAGCACACCACCATCTGCGAGCAATCCCACCATATCGCCTATCAGCAGGTCACCAACAGCTATCAGGACGGCAAGTGGACCGGCGGCAAGACCCATATGAAACCGGACTTTGCCAACGCTGAGTTCGTCATCTTTTTCGGCACGGGGGCCTTTGAGGCCAACTTTGGCCCTACACCGATGGCCGAACTGGTCACCTGGGGGATCTCTGAGGGGAACCTGGAGATTGCCGTGATCCTGTCTC
>DAOTYI010000248.1:0-5233 GCA_034434895.1 Anaerolineae bacterium | reverse complement strand
GGGGACCGCCGTGCCGGCGGTCAGGTCGGTCCACAGCAGCCAGAGTGGGTCGGCCGCCAGCAACAGGGGTGCCTCAGCCGCTGCCTGCTCCACGGCCCAGACAGGGGGCGACGGGATGCCCTTCTGCCAGGTGGTGTAGGCGATCCCTGAAGGGGGCCCCAACACAGCCCATGCCAGGTGAGGGGTGCCGTCGCTGCCGAAGGTCAGGCTGGGGCGTTGCTCCTCCACCGGCAGGCCGGCCGGCGAGGAAACCATCTCCTCAGCGCTCCAGGCAGCAGCATCGGCCTGCCAGTGGGCCAGGTAGATGCGCCAGTGAGCGTCGGTCCCTTCTCCGACCAGGCCCTGCCAGGTCAGCCACGGCTGCCCCTGCCCATCCAACGCCAGGGAGGGCCACACGTCGGGCGTGCCATCTGGGGCGCTCACCGGCATCTCCGGCGACCAGCCTGCGCCGGTCCATCGGCTGGCAACCACCGCGTCGTCGAACAGCCCTTGACTGCTGACCCAGGCCAGCCAGGGGTGTCCCTTCCCATCCACAGCCAGGCGGGGTTGAGTGTCATAGGCCAGCGGGTCGGTGTCGTCCCGGCCTACCTGTTCGGCGGGTAGCCAGGTCAGGCCGTCCCACCGCCGGGCATAGATTTCATCGTCGTTGCCATCAAAACCAACCCAGGCCAGCCAGAAGCCGCCGTCGGGCGCGGCGGCCAGCGCCGGCTGTCGGGGTCGAGTGGAAGGCGCTGGGGACACCTCCTCCGGCCGGGACCAGCGGTAGCCCAGCCAACGGCTGAGGAGCAGGCGGCGGTCCTCCCCCTGGGCCGATGACCAGGCCACCCAGGGTGTGCCATTGGCAGCGAAGGCCAGGCTGGGGGTGTCGTCCCAGGCCATCGGATTAACATAGACCGGTTGGGGCGGCTGCCAGCCCTGGTCCGTCCAGCGGCTGAAAAACAGCTCGGCATCGCGGCCATTGTCGGCCGACCACACCGCCCACAGTTCACCCCGTGGGCTGAGGGCTGCCGAGAAACCACGCAGGTCCACCACAGTCTCGCCTGCTGCCGTCGAAACCCCGTTCAGGGAGACCATCGCCACAGGTCCAATAACCACAAGAACGATTAAAAATCGTATGAAATAACACCTCTTCATACGCCACTCCCACCCATTGTAGCCAGATTTTGGGTTGCAGACCGACATGGCTCTCGGCCTGCTCTGAAGGCAATCCAAAGCCCCCGGCCTTTCTATTGTCGCACGGCTTACAACAGATTGCAAATCGTCACCGCTCACAGGTCAGCTCAGGGCGGCGATGGCACAGGCGGCCTCAACTCCGCCTCGCCGGCGAAAACGGCCTCCAGCTCCTGGCCATCCGAGGCAAAGGCGGGCAGCCGCACAGCATCCGGTCCGTGCAACCCGATCTGAAAGCGAACCAGGGCCGGTCCCTCTGCCCGCCAGGAGATGGGCACATAGGCCGTGTCTACGATCACCTCGCCCGGCTGCCACAGACTGGTGGGATAGCTCCCGCCGCCGTGGTAGGTGTCCAGTTGCCCCACCCGTTTGCCCTCGTCGGTCACAACGTGGACAAACAGGCTATAGTCCTGCTCCGTCGAGGCCAGAGCGCGCCAGACAAGGGTCAGCGGCACCCGGTCGCCGGGATGGAGCGGCCCATCCGGCAGGCGGTAGCCCACCAGTTCACAACAGTCACCAAAGCGCACCTGGAGCCCGGCGAGGCCCGTCATGTCTACCGCCTGAATCCGCGGGGGCAGTGCGTAGGCCGGCCTGATAAACAGGATAGGGCACAGCGCTGCCCACGCCGCCCAGCCGACCAGGGCGGCGCTGCCCACGGGTCCTCGCCAACGCCGGGGGAGCAGCTCTGCCCAGCCGGCCACCAGGAACAGGGCGATGGCCGGCAGGGCCGGGTAGAGCAGCCGCCCCTGGCTGGCGGGCGTCAGCGTCGTCCAGCGCAGCACGCCGGCGGCGACCAGGCCCAGCCAGACGAGGAGCATCACCCCCCAGGCGGAGGGGCAGCGGCGGAGGGTCCGCGCCAGGAACAGGGCCGAGCCGATGACCCCCATCCCCGTCAGGATGTCCATCAGCCGGTAAAAGAATTCCGGTACCAGGATGTTGAACCAGCCAAAGAGCGCCCAGAAGGAATAGCGAAAGCCGTTAAACTCGCGCCAGGCTTTCACCAGCGAGGGCAGTTTGCGCCGGGTGCCCATGATCGCCAGATGCACGCCCAGGCCGCTCAGATCGCCGTAGAGCTGTTGGTTACGTATGAACCACCAGCCGCACACCGCCAGGGCCAGGCCCAGGGCCAGCAACCCGGCCGGCAAAAGCCAGCGCAGCCGCCCGGTCCGCCAGGCCAGCCAGAGCAGAGCGCCGCCCGCCAATGGCCAGAGCAGAAGGCCGCCATATTTGGACAACACCCCCAGGCCCAAAAGAGCTCCCAGCCCCGCCACAGCAGGCCAGCCGGGCAGGCGCGGAGCACGCAGCCAGCCGGTCAGGATGACCAACACCCAGGCGGCGACCAGGATTACCAGATTGTCGTTGTTGATCGAGGCGCTCAAAAAGAGGAACTGAGGCAAAAAGGCGACCAGCCCGGTCATCCCCACGGCCACACCTGGCCTCTGCGGCAGAGCGATCCGCCCCAGGCGATAGACGGCCAGCAATGTGCCCAGGGCCATCAGGGTCGAAACGGCCCGCGCCGTGTGGACGAACAGGGCATCGCCTCGATAGGGCCAGCTTTCCTGCGTCGGATCGTGGAGCACCCGGTTTTTATTATCGGGCCGTTGCGGGTCGCCGAGGCCGGCATAGGGGTTGGGGCGGGCCAGGTTCCCGGCATCAGAGTGGGGCAACCGGCCCAGCAGCCTGGCAATCAGCCAGTAGTAGAGGGGGGGCTGGGTGCCTTCCTGGGCCCACGGACCGGGATGTTGAGGATCCACCACCGGCAGGCCACCCCCATCGGCCAGCCAGACGATAAAGGCCGTATGCTCCAGCTCATCGGGCGCTTCATACACCGGCACGATGGCGTTATAAAGCCCGGCCAACGCCAGGAACAGGGCCAGGATGGCGATGCCCAGGACAGAGGGCCAGGCTGGCCGGGCCCGACCGGGAGAGGGAGTGCGGGGCAGCATCTGTTTACCGCAGAGCCTGCGGAGAAGGCAGAGAACCCGGCCATCTCTGCCGTCTCGGCGGTCAATAAATGCCCGGCGGTGAGGTTTCTCGCCCACCGTGCAAAAATCTCGCCTCAGGCCGGGCTGGTGGGGGTGTTCCGCGGCTGCCGTTCGGCAGTGGATCGGCTGCGCTGGAAGAATTTGATCCGCGATCGCACCGAACCGGCCCCTCGCGCCAGGCGCTTCACGTCGGCCAGGCGGCGGATCTTGAGCGCCTCGCCCAGGATGAAGCGGGGGCGGTAGTAATATTCGCGGTAGGCCTGGATGCGTGCCTGCTCCACCTCCCTGGCGGTGAGCCATGGCGTCTCGATGAGGGAAGCCTCGGCGGTATAATCGGCCCAGCGCTCGCTGGTCAGCCAGCCGTTGGCCTTGCACTCCTCATACAGCGCTGTACCGGGATGGGGGATGGCCACTGCAAACTGGGTGCTGGAGGCGTTCAACTCCTTGGCGAACTCGATCGTCTGGCGGATCGTCTCCGGCGTTTCGCCGGGGATACCGAACAGGAAGAAGGCCTGCGTCTTGATGCCGACCTCCTGAGCCAGCTTGAAGGCGGTCCGCACCCGGTCCAGGGTAATCCCTTTTTTCATCCTTTTGAGCATGTCCGGCGATCCAGACTCGACGCCAAAGAGGATGTAGCCGCAGTTGGCGGCCTTCATCGCCTCCAACACCTGGCGGTCCACGGTGTCCACCCGGCACTGGGCGATCCACTCGACCTCTTTTTCCAGCCCACGTTCCCGGATCAGACGGCAGATGTCCAGCACCCGCTGACGGTCAATGGTAAAGGTGTCGTCGTCGAAATAGATCTCGTCGTGGCCATATTTTCGCACCGCCTCTTCCATTTCGTCCACGACATTGCCGGCGCTGCGGGCGCGGAACTTGTGGCCGTAGAGGATGTCGGGCCAGAGGCAGAAGGTGCAGCGGTAGGGGCAGCCCCGCGAGCTGACCATAGCCGTTGGATGTCCGCCGCTGTAGATGCCGGCCCGGTAGCCATCCCCCTTGACGATGTGACGGGCAGGAAAGGGCATCCTGTCCAGCGGCTCAAAAAGAGGGCGGTCGGGATTGCGGCGCACCTCCCCGTCGGCATCTCGATAGGTGAGGCCCAGGATGCCGGACAGATCGCCGCCGTTGTCCAGGGTGCGGGCCAGGTCAGCAGCGGTGTACTCGAACTCGCCGCGGATGACGGCATCCACGGCCGGGTTGCCGGCCACGGTCTGCCGGTCAAAGTAGGTGACGTGAGAACCGAGCAGGGCGATAAAGGCCTCTGGCACATGGGCTTTGATGGCCGCCGCCGTAGCCAGGTCGAACTCGATGCTGGGTGTGGAGGTTTCGAGGAGGACCAGGCGGGGGTTGAAATCGCTCACGGCCTGAGCGAATTCTTCGATGCCCAACTCGTCCATGATGGCGTCCATGAACGACACCTCGAACCCGGCCTGTTCGACCACAGCGGCAGTGTAAGCCAGATAGATCGGATACTCGATATATTTGTCGCTGCGTTTATGCGGCCACCGTACGTCTGAGCGGGCCCCATAGCCGGGACCTGGCCAAGGCGGGTTGGCAATCAGGACTCGCATGGCTCCTCTTCCAGGCTCTCAGCGCTGATACGAGGCGATCAGGTAGATCTGGTGCTCGGCGGCTGCTTCTCGGGCAGAAGGGTGGATATAGTAGCCAAACATCACCCGCCAGATCTCCCCTTCCACCAGCGGTTCCACCAGCACCAGCTTGTCGGCAAAATGAAGAACCTCGCTGCGGCCGATGCGCGATTTGGACTCGCCCAGGACAACGATCCGTTGCCCGTTTCGGAACCCCTGTCCGTACAGGTCGATCTCGACCTGGCCGCTCCCGGTCTGGAAGAATTCAGGATTCAGTTCTTCGCCCAGCGGCCCTTCCAGATCGATCCCAAAGTGCCGTTGCAGGTAGCCGGGAACAACCGTCCGGGCGATATCTTCCAGGCCAAAGCCGATGACCTCCCCCAGGCCGCTCAGGTGGCGTTGCTGTTCCTTCAAGGCCATTTCAGTCCGTCTCTGGGCCTCGGCCAATTCCTTCACAGCAGCTTCGGTGCGGGCCTGAGCCTGGGCCAG
>DAOTYI010000247.1:0-3362 GCA_034434895.1 Anaerolineae bacterium | reverse complement strand
CCCCAACCCCCGTCCCCTATCCGCCACGGAGAGGGGAAGGGGGCCAGGGGGTAGTGGAGAGGTCAAATCTAACAATGTCGAGCCAGGGAGGAGAGAAATGGAGGAGAAACGGGACAGGGCGAAACCCTGGCTTCGCTTCTATGACGAGGGGGTGCCGGCCCACCTGGAGTACCCGGCAATCCCCCTGGACCGGCTGCTGGCCGAATCGGCGGCGAAGCACCCCGACCGACCGGCGATCCTCTTTGGTGCCCGGCTGGGACGGCGCATCCTGGACCGGCCCCTGAGCTACCGTCAGCTCGATCAGGCGGTGAACCGCTTTGCCGCCGGCCTCCAGGAACTCGGGCTAAGGCGGGGGGACCGGGTGGCGCTCCTCATGCCCAACTGCCCCCAGTTTGTCATCGCCTTCTATGGCACACTGCGGGCCGGAGGCATCGCTGTACCGTGCAATTTCCTCTACACCGGGCCGGAACTGGAACGCCAGTGCAACGACGCCGGCGTCGAGGTGGCCGTGGTCCTCAGCCGCTTCTACAGCAAGCTGCACGGCATCCGACCCAGGACCGGATTGCGGCACCTGATCGTCACCAACATCAAAGACTATTTTCCGCCGCTGCTGCGCCTGTTGTTCACCCTGGCCCAGGAGAGGAAGGAGGGGCATGCGGTCACCCTGGCCGACCCCCGTGACCGGCGGTGGCAATCGCTGCTGAGCAGGCCGGCCACCCCTCGCCCGACCGGGGTGGAGCCGGAGGATACCGCCTGTCTGCTCTATACCGGCGGCACGACCGGTGTGCCCAAGGGAGCACAGCTCACCCACCGCAACCTGGTCGCCAACGCCGTGCAGTGCCTGGCCTGGTCCCAGGCCCGTGAAGCGCAGGAGGTGACCGTGGGGGCCTTGCCCCTGTTTCACTCCTATGGCATGACCACTGTGATGAACATGACCATTGCCGGCGCCAACACCATGATCCTCATCCCCGATCCACGCGATCTGGTGCATATCATGGGCAGCATCAGCAAACACCGGGCCACCTTCTATCCCGGCGTGCCGACGATGTATGTGGCCATCAACAACCACCCCCAGGTCAGGGAATTCGACCTGAGCTCCATTATCGCCTGCCAGAGTGGAGCAGCCCCCCTGCCCCGCCAGGTGCAGGAGCAGTTCCAGGCCATCACCGGTGCCAGACTGATGGAGGGCTATGGCCTGACCGAAGCCAGCCCGGTGACCCACTCCAACCCCCGCCTGGGCGAGAACCGGATCGGCTCCATCGGCCTGCCCTGGCCCGACACCGACGCCCGCATCGTGGACCTGGAGAGCGGCGAACAGGAGGTGCCGGTGGGCGAGATCGGGGAACTGGTCATCCAGGGGCCGCAGGTGATGAAAGGCTACTGGCAGCAACCGACCGAAACGGCCAATGTGCTGCGCGAGCATCCTGCCCTGGGGCCGGGCTTGTGGCTGCATACCGGCGACATCGCCCGCATGGACCCGGAAGGCTATTTTCAGATCGTGGACCGCAAGAAGGACATGATCATCTGCGGCGGCTTTAACGTCTATCCCCGCGACGTGGAAGAGGTGTTGTTCCAGCACCCGGCGGTGCAGGAAGCGGCCGTGGTTGGCCTGCCCGACGAATACCGGGGCGAAACGGTCAAAGCGTTCGTTGTGCTCAAAGAGGGGATGGCTGCCGAAGAGGAAGAGATCATCGCCTTTTGCCGTCAACACCTGGCCCCCTACAAAGTGCCCACGGCGGTCGAATTCCGGGAGTCGCTGCCCAGGTCGGCAGTGGGCAAAGTGCTGCGGCGGGAACTGAGCCGGTAATCCACAGCAGGCAATATTAAAAATTTGTCGGGCGACCAATTCCCCTCTTGACAAACCGGGAGATCAGGTGTATAATTAACTCGTGTTAGTAACGCGGGTTACTAACACGGATTAGTCCGGAGGGGGAGATGCCACGCAAGCAGGTCACCAGCCGCGATGTGGCCAGACTGGCCGGAGTGTCTCGCACCACCGTCTCCTTTGTGCTCAACGACGTGCCGGGCGTCAAGATCAGTGAGGAGACCAGGCAGCGGGTGCTGGAAGCCGCCCGCCAGCTTGACTATTACCCCACAGCCGCTGCCCGCTCCCTGGCCAGCGGCAAGACGCGCCGTATCGGCCTGGTGTTGGGCGAGGGGCAGAAACGGTTGTCGGCCGACGCTTTCCTGCCCACCTTTCTCCAGGGAGTGACCGCCTCTGTCCATCGGCGGGGCTATCTGCTGGTGCTCCAGATGGCCGAGGATGTGCCGACCTATGACGCCTATGCCCGACTGATCCGCGAGCAGCAGGTGGATGGCCTCATCCTCTCCGGCCCTCGCTCCGATGATCCCCTGGTGCCCCAACTGGCCGAAGAGGGGTTCCCCCTGATCCTGCACGGCCGGCTGAACGGCTGTGCCATACCCTGGGTAGATGTGGACAATCAGGCCGGCGCCCACCTGGCGACCAGCCACCTGTTGGGCCTGGGCCATCGCCGCATCGGTTTTATCTCCAATGCCCCACTGCCCTATTCCGGCGCCCAGGAGCGGTTCGCAGGCTACAAACAGGCATTGGCCGAGCACAACATCCCCCCGGACCCTGACCTGATACGCATGGCCGCTTTCCTGCCGGAAACAGGGCGGGCAGCGATGGAAGAACTGCTGAGCCTGCCTGAACCCCCAACAGCGGTGTTCGCCGCCAGCGATGTGGTCGCCCTGGGAGCCATCAGCGCCATCCACGCCGCCGGACTGAAGATCCCCAACGACCTGGCCGTAGTTGGCTTTGACGATATCTTTCTGGCTGGCCACGCCCGCCCTCCCCTGACGACTATCCGCGTGCCGGCCTATGGCCTGGGGTGGACCGCCGCCGAGGTGCTGATCGCCCTCATCGAGGGTGATGAGGAGGTCTCGTCGGTCACCCTGGAGACAGAACTGATCATCCGCGAATCGTGTGGAGCAAGGCAAGGCAGAGAATCCTGAGCGGCAAGGGCCTTGCTCCTTCTCACCGCAGAAAGGAGGTGATAGACTGTCCGCACAGAAAAATCGGCAAGATCGTGGCCTGAATTCTACCCAATAAAAAAGTCAGGAGGAGAGTAAAATGAAACGCTCACTGTTTTCGATTCTGGTCCTGCTGGTGGTCGTGAGCATGGTGCTGACCTCCTGCGGGCCAACGCCTGCGCCCACCGAGGCGCCCAAACCGACCGAAGGGGCCAAACCGACCGAAGGGGCCAAACCGACCGAAGCGGCCAAGGTGCCCTTTGCGGTGATGCCTGGGGGGTATCTGGAGAAGGCGATTGCCGGCGAGTACAAGGGCAAGACGGTCACCGTGGACGGCCCCTTCACCAATCCCGACGACCAGCGCTTCT
>DAOTYI010000246.1:0-2888 GCA_034434895.1 Anaerolineae bacterium | reverse complement strand
GTGTTGGCGGGCGCTCCATCACCGGCACCAGGGTGCTGAGCATGGACTCGATGCGGGCCGGGCTCTGGTCAGGGGTGACGATCTCCACCGGCAGGGTGACCTGGCGACGGGTCGGGTCGGCCACCAGGGAGTTGATCGCCGCCGCTGCCGCCTCGATCTCCAGGCGGCGACCCGGCCGGCCGGGGAAGAAGGTTGCCGTCTGCACATTGACCATCGGCTCGACCGCCTCCATGTCGTGGGCCTGGGCTACCTTCTCCAGAAAGCGGCCAGCCGCCGATTGATCAAAGGTCAGACGGAACGGGATGTCCAGGTCCAGAGGGATGGCCTGGCCCTGGATCCAAGACTTGAAACCCTGCCAATAGTCATACCGGTGGCTGGCGGCCACCGCTTCGGCCACCATTTCGTCCACGGGGATGACCAACCCCAGGTCGTCGCCCGGCGACAGGCTGAGCACCTGGTCCTGGTAGTGAAGGGTGAAGGGGCGGTAGTAGGGGGCGGCCACCCACTCCCACACCTTCTGGCGGGCCTGGTCGGGAGTGAGCCAGCCTGTCTCCACCCCGGCCACCCGGACCCCCGGCTGGATCAGCGCCCGGTAGGCGTCATACTCGGCGCGGAGATGGCGGTATTGGGTCCAGCCCACCGCTCCGCCGATGAGGAGGAGTAAGCAAAGGATGGCCACAAGCAGAACGCGAACCTTCATCGTAGGATCCTCTCCAACCATTCTCGCACCTCGATGGGGCGCAGGAACTGGCCGATGAAATGGTCGCCGGCCCACAGTTCCAGGTGTAGGTGCACCTCCTCGGTCTGGCTGTGCAATGAAGAGGGGGTGCCTGAGTTGCCCACTGTAGCGATGATCTGCCCTTTTGTCACCCGGACCCCCTCCTCAATCCCCGGCTCGATGGCCGACAGGTGGGCGTAGCGCGACACCAGGCCGTTGCCGTGGTCAATCCAGACCTGCATCCCCCGGTAACCGTCCAACACCTCCGGGGGGGTATAACCCAGGCGACGGCATTCGGCGGTCCAGGCCTGGTTCTGAGCGGCAGTGAGGGGCCGATAGTCCGCCAGGGCGCGGATCACCACACCGTCGGCCACGGCCCGGACCGCTGTGTGGCGATTCACCGCCACGCCGACGGTATTGCCGTAAAAATCCAGCCCCTCGTGCATCCCCAGGCGGTAGTGGCGGGGCGCACCGGGCAGTTGAAAGTCGCGGCCGGTCAGGTGTGCGCCCAGGATAGGCATGTGCAGGCCGCGCAGCCCTTCCAGGAAGGCCGGATCGTGGGGTTGAGGGCCCTGGAGCACCGGCCCGTTGGCGATGGTCGCCTGGCGCTCCGGCTGACCATAGAAGTAGAGGGCATCGCGCCCGGCCAGGATCAGCCGGAGGCCGTTCGGATCGGCCCAGAAGGTGCTCACCGGGCGGCGGTCGGTGAACTGATAGAGGGTTTGCAGCGCCCCGTCTTGGGGATCGAGGGTCAGCAGGCGGCGGCCGGCCCGGTCCAGCACGGCGAGGGCAGCAGAGGTAGCCACCACCTGGCGCGGGTGCGTCAATTCAATATTCGGTTGAAACGAAGAGATGAGCCGGCCGTTATGATAGCGGAGGAGGGTGCCTGACGGGGCGTTCATGGCCCGGCTGAGCAGATACAGCTCATCGGCCCAGGCGCTCAGGTCCACGTCGCGGCTGCGGGGCAATCGGATCCAGGCTGTGCCCTTTTGGCCGGCGGTGTAGTGCCATACCTGCTCGTGGGTCGTCTCCAGCAGGAAACGTGTCTCACCGCCGGCCAGGGCGACGAAATAGTGATCGTAAGTATCGCGCACCGGCCGGTCGTAGCGCTCGACGCTCCAGCTTTCCGCCGCCGCGTCGTAGCGATAGACATCGCCGGCGCGGTCCAGGGCCAGGAGCGACCCTCCAGCGGCGGCCAGGTCCAGGGGTTCCAGCACCCGCATGTCGTCCACATCGTCGCCGGGAGCCAGCAACAGGCGTGGGGGGAGTGGGGTGGTCAGGTCGAGGGCCAGCACCCGCCCGCCATCGAGCAGGTAGGCGGTGTCGCTCATGACCTCCAGGGCGATGGGGTGGGGGAAGCTGTTTTCGGCGTAGCGCCAGGTGCCGGTGTTGTCGGCGCTCAGCCACACAAACCGGCCGCCAGCCTGAGCAGCTTCGGCCTCCACGATCCCCTCCACCCCGGCCAGGAGTGCCTGGACCCCGGCCAGGTTGCGCTCGAATTCGCTGGATTGGTGGTCGGTCAGTTCCACGGTGACGGCTGCCACCCCCTCCCCGGCCAGATAGTCGCCGAATTCACCGCTGAGGGGATAGCTGCTCCAGCCTTCTTCCGGCACAGGATAGCCGGTCGCTGCGGAAAGGAGTTGCGCCAGGCGCAGGCTGGGGGCATGGCGCTGGCAGGTGTCGGCAAAGATGGCCCCGGCGGCGCTGTGATAGAAGATGACCACCCAGGCATCTGCCAAAAAGTCACGCACGGCGACCGTTTCCGGCTCGGAGAAGGGATAGGCCCCGCCCGCGCCGGGATGCTTCCCCTCCAGGCCCACGGTATCGGGCGACCAGTCGTTGCCGGCGCAGCCGTCCAGGTCGGTGTCGGCGTTGCGGTTCAGGTCCACGTTGTGGGCGTTCCAGCGGTGTCCGGTTGCCAGACCGTCGGGATTCATGGTGGGCAGGATCCACAAGCTGACCCCTGTCGGCACCTGGTCAGGATGGGCCTGGAAATGGGCCAGGAGCTGCCGGGCCAGAAGCCAGGTGTTGGCCTCGTCCGCGCCGTGGATGTCCCCTACCAGCACCACTTTGATCGCCCCCTGGCCGATGCGGTAAGCGAGGAGAGGGCGCCCCTGCACCGAATGGCCGATGACCTGGCCGGGGTCGGTGATCGGGGTCGGGGTGGCCG
>DAOTYI010000245.1:0-12548 GCA_034434895.1 Anaerolineae bacterium | reverse complement strand
GCCCTGCGGCCACCTTCACCTCCACGACCCGGCCAACGCCAACCCCCTTACCTTCCCCCACCTCCACCCCGGTGTTGGCCGCTACCCCCTCTGCCCCGCTGCTGGCGACGATGGGGGCCATTGAAGAGGAGATGAAAGGGCTCCGTGGCCTGGAGGAAAGCAGGCCCATCCCCTGCGGCCTGATGAGCCGCGAACAACTGGCGGCCTACATGGAACGCGAACTGGCCGAGAACTATCCCCCGGCGGAGGTGGCAGCCGATGTCCGGGTGCTGGCGGCTTTTGACTTTGTGCCCCCAGATTTTGACCTGTTGGGCCTGCTGGTGGACCTCTACTCAACCCAGGCAATCGGCCTGTACGACGAGGATCAGAATATCCTGTATGTCATCACCGAGGCCACCGGCCAGTTTGACCTGCTGACCAGGGCGACCTTTGCCCACGAATATGTCCACGGCCTGCAGGATCAGCAGTTTGGGTTGGACGACTTCGTGGATGAGGATCGGTTCAACGACGACGAAGTCATGGCCCGCCTGTCGCTGGTAGAGGGCGATGCTTCGCTGGCCATGATGCAATACCTGTTTGCGCATCTGAGCGAGATGACCGATCAGGACCTGGAGGCGCTCCAGGCCGCCGGCGGAGAGGCAAGCCAGGAGGTCCTGGAGGCCGCTCCGCCCATTATCCGCGAGACCTTTCTGTTCCCCTACATCTACGGCCTGGACTTTGCCACGACCCTCCACAAGCAGGGCTGGCCGGCGGTGGATGCCGCCTACGCCGCCCCTCCCCGCTCCACCGAACAGATCCTGCACCCGGAGAAATACCTCGCCGGCGACGAGCCGCAGATCATCACCCTTCCGCCGCTGACCGATACCCTGGGCGCCGGCTGGCGTCTGGTCGAAAGCGAGACATTGGGCGAGTTCCAGACCAACCTCTACCTGGCCCAGCAGGTGGACCAGAAGACGGCGGATCGGGCCAGCCAGGGGTGGGACGGCGACCGATATGCCCTCTACGCCCATGATGATGCAGAGGTGCTGATCCTGGCCACCCTCTGGGATAGCCCGGCCGACTGCCAGGAGTTTGTGGCAGCCTATCGGCAGTATGCCGGCGGCAAATATGGCCGGCCGCCGACCGGCGACGACCGGGCCGGGGTCTGGTGGGAGACAGCGGCTCAGACAGCAGTGCTGACCTGGCAGGAGGCGTCCACCCTGCTCATCCTCGGCCCCGACCGGGCAACCGTGGAAAAAGTGCTGGCCGCCGTCCGTTGAGAGCCGGTCTGAAAACCACCAGGGATACAAATCCTGTGTACCTTTGGGGTAGACTTGCAGGGAAAGGAGGCAGGGATGTCTCAGCCACGAGCCATCGGGAAGGTCATCCACTATTGGACCCGCCTGGGCGTGGCGGGTGTGGAGTTGACCGATTCTCTGCGGGTGGACGATTGGATTCAGTTTCGGGGGACCACTACCGATTTTCAGCAGCGTGTCACCTCCCTCCAGCTCGACCGCCAGTTCATCCATGAAGCCCATGCCGGCCAAAAGGTGGGCATCCTGGTGGCCGATCGGGTGCGGGTAGGGGACATTGTCTATCGGCTGGAAGATTGAGAAGCCTGTGCCATAAGGAGTAGAGGCTTTAGCCGGTCCCCCCTGAAGGCTCGACTTCAAACTCAGCGGACGAGTGCTCCCCGGCGGTCTGTGATCGCCGAGAAATGCGGGTCGCAGACCCGCTTTGAGCAACTTGTTCCATCTACTACTACCAACAGCCTGAAAGACCCCAGACCTTTCAGGCCTTTTTCCCTCGCCCAGAAATTTGACAGGTTTGCTGCCTCGTAGTATAATGCCCCAGGTGTATGGTATATATAACATTTATTTATAATTTGCGGCCGGTCTGAAATGCCGTGCCTTCTGGAAGAGGACAGGGAAGCCTTGTCCTGAAGGGAGAAAGGTCACCTCTTCAAGTCGCTGGCAGCGGCTTTGGGAAGGACCACGCCGTACCTCATGCCAGAGGTGCGTGGAAATATCCAAGGAGGGAGATACAATGTCCGAAAAACTGACCCGTTTCTTTGCCTCACGTTGGGGCATCATCCTGGCCGGGGCCGTTATCGGGCTGCTGGCTCCGCTCTTGCAACGCGCCGGGAACCCAAAGAACATGGGCATCTGCGTGGCTTGCTTTGAGCGGGACATCGCCGGCGCCCTGGGACTGCACCGGGCAGCCGTCGTCCAGTACATCCGCCCGGAGATCATCGGGTTCGTGCTGGGGGCAACGATCGCGGCGCTGTTGTTCCGTGAGTTCAAGGCCCGCGCCGGTTCCGCGCCCATCGTGCGCTTTGTACTGGGCATGTTTGCCATGATCGGCGCGCTGGCCTTTCTGGGCTGCCCCTGGCGGGCGCTGCTGCGCTTCTCGGCTGGCGACCTGAACGCCGTGGTGGGGCTGCTGGGCCTGGCGACCGGCATCTTGATCGGCGTGCAGTTCCTCAAGGCCGGCTACAACCTGGGCCGCTCGCACAAGACCTATCCTGCCGTTGGCTGGATCATGCCGGCCCTCATGATCGGCCTGCTCCTGCTGCTGGTCTTCAGGGTCAAGGTGAGCGACACGGGAGCCCTCTTTTTCAGTGAGAGCGGGCCTGGCTCACTCCATGCGCCGCTGCTCATCTCCCTGGGCGTGGGCCTGCTCATCGGCTTCCTGGCCCAACGCACCCGTTTTTGCACCATGGGCTCGATCCGGGACGTGATCTTGATGGGCGACACCCACCTGATCAGCGGCCTGGGGGCGTTGGTGGTGGTGGCTGTGATCACCAACCTGATCCTGGGGCAGTTTGGGCCTGTTGCCTTCTTTGGCCAGCCGGTGGCGCACAGCCAGCACCTGTGGAACTTTCTCGGCATGACGCTGGCCGGGTTGGCCTTTGCCCTGGCCGGCGGCTGTCCTGGCCGGCAGCTTTTCCTTTCCGGCGAAGGGGACGGCGACGCGGCAGTCTTTGTCCTGGGCATGATCACCGGCGCAGGGCTGGCCCACAACTTTGCCCTGGCCGGCACACCCGACACGGTGGTGGAAGGGGTGCAAAAGGTCGGGGGCATCGGCCCCTACGGGATGGGGGCGGTCATCCTGGGACTGGTGGTGTGTGTCGTTCTTGGTCTGACCATGCGTCAGAAAGTGGAGGGGTAATCCAATGGCCAGCAAAGTAGACGCTCGTGGGCTTTCCTGCCCTCAACCGGTTATCCTGGCCCGCCAGGCCATCCAGGCCGGGAAATTCCCGATCGAGGTGCTGGTGGATACGGTGACCTCGCGGGAAAATGTCAGGCGGGCGGCCGAGAAGGCCGGTTGCACCGTGCGGGTGGAGGAGATGGGAGACGAGTTCAGGCTGATCATCGGGAAATAACCGGGGGCCAGACTCAGCAGACAGAACTTTGTGCTCCCCGGCGGTCTGTGACCGCCGAAAAATGCGGGGTGGAGGGTGATCTATCTCGACAATGCGGCCACCTCCTGGCCCAAACCGCCGGGTGTGGTCGAGGCGATGGTGCACTTTATGGAAGCGGTCGGGGCCAACCCGGGCCGCGCCGCCCATCGTCAGGCTGTGGAGTCGGGGCGCATCGTCTACAATGCCCGCGAGGCTGTGTGTGAGCTGTTCCATGCGCCAGACCCGCTGCGCCTGGTCTGGTGCAAGAATGTGACCGAGGCGCTCAACCTGGCGTTGCGCGGCCTGCTGCGCCCCGGCGATCAGGTGATCACCAGCTCGATGGAGCACAACTCGATGATGCGCCCCCTGCGTGCTCTGGAGGGCAACGGCGTCCGGGTGACGGTGGTGGGTTGCTCGCCCCAAGGGGTGCTGGACCCGGCCGACGTGGAGGCAGCCTTCGGGCCCAACACCCGGCTGGTCGCCCTCACTCACGCTTCCAACGTGGCAGGCACGCTGTTGCCGATAGCTGAGGTGGGTGCCCTCTGCCGACAGCACGGCTTGCTCCTGCTGGTGGATGCTGCCCAGACCGGCGGCGCCTACCCGTTGGATATGCAGGCCGACCAGATTGACCTGCTGGGTTTCACCGGCCATAAATCGTTGGGCGGTCCGATGGGCACCGGCGGGTTGATCGTGGGCGAACGGGTGGATGAGAGGCAGCTTGAACCGTTGCTGCACGGTGGCACAGGCAGCCGCTCCGAGTATGAAGTGCAACCCGACTTTTTGCCCGACCGGTGTGAGAGCGGCACGCTCAATGTGGTGGGGTTGGCCGGCCTCCAGGCAGGCGTGCGCTGGGTGCTGGAACAGGGCGTGGAGGCGATCCGCGCCCACGAAATGGCCCTGACCGGGGCGCTGCTGGAGGGCTTGCAGGCCATTCCCGGCGTGACCCTCTATGGTCCGCTGGATCCGGAGCGGCAGGTGGCCGTCGTCTCGTTCAACATTGACGGGCTGTCACCTGCCGAAGTGGGCCTGCGCCTGGACGATGAGTATGGCATCCTGTGTCGGGTGGGCCTGCACTGCGCACCGGCGGCCCACAAGACCCTCGGCACTTTCCCCACCGGCACGGTCCGCTTTGGCCTGGGCGCATTCAACACACTCCAGGAGGTGCAGGCCGCCTTGGATGCTGTGCGACAACTGGCGAAGGAGAGGTCATGACTTCCGACTATGCCGTCGTTCTGGTGCCTTCCACCAACCATGCCATGCGCCTCGAAAAGCTGCTGCGCCAGGCGGACATCCCGTGCAAGATGATCCCGGTCCCGCGCCATATCAGCTCCGACTGTGGCGCGTGCATCCGCATCCTGCGCCAGGACATGGACGCGGTGCATCGTGTAGTCGCCGCAGCGCACATAGACATAGAAGGTATTCAAGCCATCTGAAAACGGAAAGAGAAGGCGGGGTTTTGCGGGCGGTTTCGCCGCCTGCAAAACCCCATTTCTTTTTTTTCCCGGCGGAAAGGGGGCAAGGGGAATGAGACAAATGCCCAGACAGCAGTTGCCATATTTGCATTGCAAGGCTGATGTGGTATAATATCCCAGACACTGCCGCGCTGGCATCAAACAGATGAAAGGAGGGTGTTCAACAATGGCCAGGATCATCGAAATCGAGGGGATTGGCGAGGTGTACGGCCAAAAGCTTGCGGACGCGGGTGTCGCAACGCGAGAGGCCCTGTTGGAAAAAGGCGCGACCCCCCAGGGCCGCAAGGAGCTGGAGGAGGCAACAGGCATCAGCCACGCCCTGCTCCTGAAATGGATCAACCGCGCCGACCTGTTCCGCATCAAAGGGATCGGCGAAGAATACTCGGACCTGTTGGAAGCAGCGGGCGTGGATACTGTGCCCGAATTGGCTCAGCGCAGGGCTGAGAACCTGTACGCCACCCTGCAATCGGTCAACGCCGAAAAGAAGCTGGTCCGCCGACTGCCCTCCCTGAACCAGGTGAGCAATTGGATTGAGCAGGCCAGGCAGTTGCCCCGCCTGATCACCTATTAGAGCCTGTCTGAAAACCACCAGGACACAAAGGACACCAAGGGCACCATGCGGCTTTTATTCGTTTCATCCGTGTTCCTTTGTGGCCTTTGTGTCTTTGTGGTAATCTTTTCAGACTAGCTCTTAGAACCAAGCGCAGCAGGGCAATCGCTCACAGTTGCCCTACTTGACCATTGGGCCAGGAGGAAAGAGGAGATGTCCCATCTATCTGTCATCGGGCTGGCGCTGACCGGCCTTGCGGCCGGCAGTGAGGGGGAACAGGGCATCCCCTGGTGGGTATGGCTGCTGATCATCCTGGTCTTGCTGGCTTTTGCCGCGTTTGTATACTGGTGGTGGCAACACCGGCCTGCCGAACAGGAGCCGCCCACGGCTGCCAGGCATGAGCCATCTGCCCCCCTCCCTTCCGCCGAAGCGGAAGCAACCCACCCCGACGATCTGGAGCGGATCGAAGGGATCGGCCCCAAGATCGCCAGCGTGCTCCAGGCCGCAGGCATCACCACCTTTGCCCAACTGGCGGCCACCGATGTGGAGCGGATCAAACAGATTCTGGAGCAGGCCAATCCCAACCTGCTGCGGCTGGCCGACCCCACCACCTGGCCGGAACAGGCCCGGCTGGCTGCCGAGGGGGCGTGGCAGGCGCTTGAGAAGCTGCAGAGTGAACTCAAGGGCGGGCGGCGGGTCTGATCGGACCGCAGGCCGGTCAGGGGGAGCAAGCCGCTTTGCTCGCCCCTTGCCGCTGCTCCGGGTAGGCCTGCTGGTGGGGGTGTGGATCCTGATGGCGTGCGGTGCGCCGCACCCGACTCCACTGCCGGTATCCCCTCCTCCCACGGCGACGGCCACACATCCGCCGCCTGCTGTCATGCCATCCCCCACGCCCACCCTGGCGAGCAGGACCCCCGGCGGCGAACCGGTCCCGGTCTATACCTGCAAAGTCGTGAACATCTATCCTCACGACCGGACCGCCTTCACCGAGGGGTTGGTGTTCCAGGATGGGGTTCTGTATGAAAGCACCGGCCTCAACGGGCAGTCCAGCCTGCGCCGGGTGGAGCTGGAGACCGGGCGCGTCCTGCAACGCTATGACCTGCCGGCCCAATTCTTCGGCGAGGGGATGGCCCTCTACGGCCACCGGATCATCCAGTTGACCTGGCAATCGCACGTGGGGTTTGTGTACGACCGGGATAGCTTTGAACTGCAACGCACCTTCACCTACCCGACCGAGGGTTGGGGCCTGACCCACGATGGGCAACGGCTCATCATGAGCGACGGCACCGCCATTCTGCACTTCCTGAACCCTGAAACCTTCGAGGAGGTGGGGCAGATCGAGGTGCAGGACAACGGCCGGCCGGTCCTCTGGCTCAACGAGCTGGAATATATCGCCGGCGAGATCTATGCCAACGTGTGGCAGACCAACCTGATCGCCCGCATTGACCCCCACAGCGGCCGGGTAACCGGCTGGATCGATCTGACCGGGTTGCTGGGGCCAGAGGACTATGCCCAACCGGTGGATGTGCTCAACGGGATCGCCTACGACGCCGAGCAGGACCGGCTCTTTGTCACCGGCAAGTGGTGGCCCAAACTCTTTGAGATCGAGCTGGTGCGGCGAGAGGGGTGAACGCCAGCCGGAGCAGGCGACAGGCTGGCGTTCACTCAAACCCCACCAGATCCGCCCGCTGGGCAGCCCACATCTCCTCGAACATGGCTGCGATCTCCTCCGGCGAGCAGACCGCTGCCGTCAATGGATCGAGCAGCAGGGCGTGGAGCGCTGCCTGCCGGTCCCGTTCCAGCACCGCCTGCACCAGCAGCTCGTGCACATACATGTGCGGCGCATCCAGGGCCGCCAGTTGCGGTGGCAGCGGCCCAAACCAGGTGGGGTGTAACCCGGTTCCATCCACCAGCACCGGCACCTCCACACAGCCGCCGGCCGGCAGGTTGTCAATCAGCCCGGTGTTGAGCACATTGCCGTGGATGACTGCCGGGCGGTCGGTCTCCATCGCCTCAACGATGGTCGAGGCATACTCGCTGCTCCGTTTCAGGACGATCTCACTCCGGCCATCCAACTGTGCCTGGGTCGTTTCATCGGCCTCGGCGCGCCAGCGAGGCCAGTTGTGGGCGTAGAAGCCGCTCTCGCCCCGATAGCCGGAGCGGGTATAGCGGGCCAGCAGCTCCGGCCGTTTGCGAAAGTAGGGCACATACTCGGAGAAATGGCCGCTCGACTCGGTGACAAAAGCGCCGAAATGGAGCAGCACCTCAAAACGCACCGGGTCACATTCATAGATCTCCGGATTGTGGGCCGCTGCCCGTAGTCGGGGGTAAAGGTCCTGGCCATCGTGGGTCAGCTCCGTAAACCAGGCCAGGTGGTTGATGCCGGCACAGCGGAAACGTAGCTCCTCATAGGGCAGATCGAGATAGCCGGCCAGTTGCCGGGATGTGCCCTGGACCGAGTGGCACAACCCCACCACCTGCAACTTTGTGGCCCGCAAGGCCAGCAGCGTCAGCGCCGACATCGGGTTGGTGTAGTTCATCACCACCGCGCCGGGGCACAGCCGCTCCACATCGCGCAGGATGTCGAGCCAGGCCGGCCCGGTGCGCAGCATCTTGAACACCCCTCCCGGCCCGATGGTGTCGCCGATGCATTGGTCCACTCCATATTTCAGCGGGATGTCATAGTCATGGCCAACGTTGCGCAACCCGGCCACCTCGATGGTGTTGATCACATAGTGACAACCAGGCAAAACCAGAGTCCGGTCGGACGTGGCCTCCACCGTCCATTCCCGCCCAGAGCGTTCCACCAGTTTTTCACCGATGCGATGGGCCAGTTCCAGCCGCCGCGTGTCAATGTCCACCAGGGCAAAGGTCCCCTGCTCCAGCCCCGGCGTACACAGCAGATCGGTCATCAACTGCCGGGCAAAGACGGTGCTGCCCGCGCCCAGGATCGCCACCTTGATCTTTGATTTTTGATTTTCGATTGGCACAGAGGCGCCCAGGTCGTCGGTCACTTTGAAGTCCAGGGCGCCCAGCTCGGCGGTGTGGAAGTGCAGCCGGAGTTCATGTTTGCCCGGCGGCAGGGTCACGCCCGGCAGTTGGAGCGTCACCGCTACACCGCCCGGCAGGGAAAGGGGGGCGGTGACGATCTCGTCGCCGCGCAACGATTGTCCATCCGGCAGGTGGACCCGCAACCGCTGGGGGGGGTAGGCATGGCCATCCACCTCCAGGTCGTAGAAGCGGGTTACTGTGCCGCTTTCCAGCATGTTCCTGACACAGAATTCGCAGCCTGCCGGCGTGTTGCGTAGGCTGCCTTTGACATACAACTTCTTGAGCAGAAAAGCCGGGATTGCTGTCATATTACCTCTCCTTGAGGACAGATAGTAGGGCAACTGCTCGCAGTGGCCCTCCTTGAGGACAGATTGTCGAGCCGATCATAGCGCAGATCGCCTTTCCAGGCAAAACAGGGCAAACCCTACACCGGCCCGCTTCCCTCTTCACAGACTCGACAGATTGTGGTATAATCAAAGCGAGGCTTCGGGATAGATGGCTGAGTTTGTTCATCTGCACGTCCACAGCGACTATTCGTTGCTCGATGGACTGGGCAAGGTTGAAGACCTGACCCGCGCCGCCGCCGAGATGGGCATGCCGGCCCTGGCCCTGACCGACCACGGGGTGATGTTCGGGACCCTGCACTTTTACCACGCAGCCAAAGAGGCGGGCATCAAGCCGATCATCGGTTGCGAGATCTACCTTGCCCCCCGGCGCATGACCCAGAAGGAGGCGCAACAGGATGCCAAACCCTACCACCTCATCCTGCTGGCCGAAAACCAGACCGGCTACCACAACCTGATGCAGATCGCCACCGCTGCCCAGCTCGAAGGCTTTTACTACAAGCCCCGCATAGACAAAGAATACCTGGCCGGGCATGCTCAGGGTCTCATCGCCCTGTCATCGTGTGGCACCGGCGAGGTACCCCGCCTGTTGCAGGAGGGCCATCCCCAACGCGCCCGTAAGGCAGCCGAGTGGTATCGCGATCTCTTCGGCCCTGAGGGCTTTTTCCTGGAGCTCCAGGAGCATGACATCCCGGAAATGGGTCCGGTCAACCGGGCGATGGTGGAGATGAGCCGCGAGCTGGGCATCGGCCTGGTGGCCAGCAACGATGCCCACTATATCCGGCGCGAGCAGGCCCACGCCCACGAAGTGCTGCTCTGCATCCAGACGGGCAAGACGATGAACGACCCCTCGCGGATGCGCATGAACAACGACAGCTACTACCTGCGCAGCCCGGCCGAGATGGCCGCCCTGTTTGCCGACTATCCCCAGGCGTTGCGCAATACGCTGCTCATCGCCGAACGGTGCCAGGTGAACCTGGATCCCACCGGCTTCCACCTGCCGGACCTGGAGGTGCCGGCCGGCTACACCCCGGCCAGCTATCTGCGCCACCTGACCGAGACCGGCCTCCGGCGCCTGTATGGGGACGCATTCTTTTCGGAGCAGATCCAGCACCGCATGAACTATGAGCTGGAGACCATCCACCGCATGGGCTTTGACATCTATTTCCTCATTGTCTGGGACCTGTGCCAGTTCGCCCGGCAGCAAGACATCTGGTGGAATGTGCGCGGTTCGGCAGCGGGCAGCATCGTGGCCTACGGGTTGGGCATCACCAACCTCGACCCCCTGGCCCACGGCCTGATCTTTGAGCGCTTTCTCAACCCCGGCCGGGTGACCATGCCCGACATTGACCTGGACTATCCCGACGACCGCCGTGGGGAGATGATCCGCTATGCCGTGAACAAGTATGGGGCCGACAGAGTGGCCCAGATCATCACCTTCGGCACGCTGGGGGCCCGGGCAGCCATCCGCGACGTGGGCCGGGCGCTGGATATTCCCCTCGGCGAGGTGGACCGGGTGGCCCGACTGGTACCTGGCGGCCCGGGCGTCCGGCTGGATGAGGCATTGGCTCAGGTGCCCGACCTGCGCCAGATGTACGAAGGGATTGATTATGTCCGGACCCTGATTGACACCGCCCGTGAGGTGGAGGGGGTCTGCCGCCATGCCAGCACCCATGCAGCCGGGGTGGTCGTGGCCGATAAGCCGCTGGTTTTCTACACCCCCCTGCACCGCCCCACCCGTGGGTCCGACGAAGGGCTCCCGGTCATTCAGTACACCATGGACGTGCTGGAAGACACCGGCCTGCTCAAGATGGACTTTTTGGGGCTGAGCACGCTGACCATCTTGCGCAAGGCGGTAGACCTGGTGCGCGAACGCCACGGCATCACCTACACCCAGGACAACATCCCCCTGGACGACCCGGCTATCTACAAACTGCTCTCCAGCGGCGAGGTGGTGGGCCTCTTCCAGGTAGAAAGCGCGGGGATGCGCCGCGTGCTCACCGCGCTGAAACCGACCAAATTCGAGCATGTGGTCGCCGTGCTGGCCCTCTATCGCCCCGGCCCAATGGAGTTCATTGACGACTATATCGCCGGGCTGCACGGCCTGAAACAACCCCAATATGTCCACCCGGCCCTGGAGCCGATCCTGGGGGAAACCTACGGTATCTGCGTCTATCAGGAGCAAATCATACGGATTCTGACAGATATTGCCGGATACACCCCTGGCGATGCCGACCTGGTGCGCAAGGCGGTCGGCAAAAAGATCCGCGAGCAACTGATCCGCCACCGGGAACGGTTTGTCCAGGGGGCCAGACAGCACAGCGGCCTGGACGAAGAGGCCGCCCACCGCATCTTTGATGCCTTTGAGGATTTTGCCCGCTATGGCTTTAACAAGGCCCACAGCGCCGACTATGCCGTCATTACCTGCCAGACCGCCTTCCTGAAAGCCCACTACCCTGTCGAGTATATGACCGCTCTGCTGACCGTGGAGCAGGGCAATACCGAAAAGGTGGGGCTGTTCATCGCCGAAGCGCGACGGTTGGGCATTGAGGTGCTGCCGCCGGATGTGAACCGGAGCGGCCTGGGCTTTACGATTGAAGATACCCCGCAGGGGCCGGCCATCCGCTATGGGCTGGGAGCCATCAAAAATGTGGGCGAAGGGCCGGTGTCGGCCATCCTGGCCGCGCGACAGGCGGGCGGCCCCTTTCGCGATCTGGACGACTTTTGCCAGCGGGTAGACCTGCGCCAGGTGAACCGCCGGGCGTTGGAGTGCCTGATCAAGGCCGGTGCCCTGAGCCCCTTTGGCACGCGGGCTCAACTGCTGGCCGTCCTGGATCGCATGTTGAGCATCAGCCAGCAGGCCCACGGCGTGGCCCACCAGTTGACCATGTTCGATCTGCCGGCCTTTGCCGCCACCGCCCGCCTGTCGTGCGACCTGCCGCAGGTCAGCGACGTGTCGCGCCGGGAGGCCCTGAACTGGGAGAAAGAGCTGATCGGCGCCTACATCTCCGACCATCCCCTGTCGCGGGTCTGGAGCAACCTGGAGCCAACCATCACCCTCCTCACCGGCCAGATTGAGGAGACGATGGCCGGGCAGAATGTGGTCATGGCCGGCATGGTCACCTCGGTGCGGCAGATCCTGACCAAAAAAGGGGAACCGATGGCCTTTGCTCAACTGGAGGACCTGCAGGGCACCATCGAGGCGGTGATCTTTCCCCGGGTATGGGACCAGACCCGGCACCTGTGGGAGCCGGAGCATGTCCTGGTGGTGCGCGGTCAGATCAGCTTTCGTGGCCGTGACCCCAGCCTCCTGGTCGAGTCGGCCACCAACGAGATCACCACCGCCCGTCCCGCGGACGAACCGGGGCGACCACCTGCCAGCAGAGGGCCGGTACACCTGCACATCCATGTCCCCAGGAGCAACGACCTGGAGCAGGTGATCAGGCGGCTGGGACAGATCTATGACCTGCTGCAGCGCTATCCTGGACAGGATCGCTTCAGCCTGTATGTGGAAAATGGCAAGCGGGGTCGGGTGCAGATCGAATTCCCCAACGACACCACCGGCCACTGCCTGGAACTGGAGCAGCAGTTGCGGGCCATGCTCGGCGCCGGCACGATCCGGGTGGAGCCGCTGGGCGGGTGAGCAGAGGGCAGGGGGTAGCGACCTCGACGATGTTCGATTTGACCTAACCCCTACCCCCTGGCCTCCTTCCCCTCTCCGCGGCGGAGAGGGGAAGGGGGTTGGGGGA
>DAOTYI010000244.1:0-3626 GCA_034434895.1 Anaerolineae bacterium | reverse complement strand
TCTTTATCGCTACCCTTGTGCTTCACCAGGCATTTACCTGGGAGGCAGGCCAGGGAGCCATCCAGTTTTTCAAGGCCGGGTTATATAGCCTGTTGTTCCTGTTTGCGGCGGCGGTGAGCGGCTCGCTGAGTCCCCATGCCTCTTCGGCCGAGCTCCGCCGCCCCTCCGCCTCCGACTCGGACCATCAGCTCGCTCCCGATCGCTACCGCATGGTCCTTGAACTGGCCTCCAGTTTGAGTGCCAGCCTGAATTATGAACGGGTCCTGGAGACGATCCTGGAGATCAGCCGCTTCGGCTTTGACGAGCTGGGCCTGCGTGTGGGCGAGTCGGTCGGCCTGATCTTGTTGTACGACGCAGAAGGCTATCTCTCGCCTGCTTCCTACCGTAACCTGGTGGTCCGCGAGGATGAAACGCGGCGGATCAAGGGACGGGCCGGGATCCTGGAACTGGCCATCGCCTCGGCGGAGGCGATCATCGGCGGGCCGCCCTCAGCCGACCCGGAGTTGCGGCTCTTTGAATCGCTCAAGCCCTGCAAATCTATGATCTGTGTCCCGCTGCGTGCCGGTTTTGAGACCTACGGAGCAGTTCTGTTCGCTTCAACCAGGCCCAACGCCTACACCGCCGAGCATGTGGAGTTGCTGACCATCTTTTGCAATCAGGCGACCATCGCCCTGCAAAATGCCAGTCTCTACCAGAGCCTGCAGAAAGAGCGGGACAAGATCATTGACAAGGAGGAACAGGCACGGCGCAAGCTGGCCCGTGACCTCCATGATGGGCCAACGCAAGACCTGGCGGCTATCGCCATGCGCCTCAACTTTGCGCGCCTGTTGCTGGACCGGGATGTGCCCCGGGCCAAAGCGGAGCTGGCCCGGCTGGAAGATCTGGCCCACCGCACGGTCAAGGAGATCCGTTCGATGCTCTTTACCCTCCGGCCTGTCATCCTGGAGACGGAGGGCCTGGTGGCCGCCTTGAACCAATATGCCGATAATCTGCGCGAGACGGAGGGCCTGCCGGTGACGATCGACGCCGAGCGCTTTGAAGACTGCCTGGACACCGATGCCCAGGGGGTCGTGTTTGCCATTATCGAGGAAGCGGTCAACAACGCCAGGAAACACGCTCATGCCACCCATATCTGGGTGCGGCTGGCGGTGCAGGATGACATGTTCCTGGCTCAGGTGGCAGACAACGGGCGGGGCTTTGACGTCGAGGCGGTCGAGAGCAGTTATGGCTCGCGGGGCAGCCTGGGATTGATCAACCTCAAAGAACGGGCTCAGCTGGTGGGGGGCAACATCAACATCGAATCTGCACCGGGCCAGGGGACCAAAGTCACCCTCCTGGTGCCCATCAAATTGTAGGGCAACGGCGAGCAGTCGCCCTACTCATTCAGGAGTGACCTCTTTGATCTCCCCTTCCCCTTCATCCCGCCTGTGGTTCTGGGTCCTGGGTTCGGTGTTGATCTCTGTTCTGGGCAGCAATGTCCTGTGGAGACTCAGGAACAGGTCTCCTGGACGCTCGACCTTCAGCCGTGGGCTGGTGGAGGTCGGGCGTTTTCTGTTCTTCCTGGGGGTTCCCTATCTGGCCTTGGGAGGCTGGCCGTTGCCCCCCTTACAGGGGGTGTTGTCACCAGAAGATATGGGTCTGGTCGGGCTGAATGCCCGCTGGCCGGTGACCCGCTGGCTGGAAGCAGCCGGCACAGGGTTGGGGTTGGGGTTGATCGCCGGGCTGATCCTGGCCCTGGCCTGGACAAACGCCTGCCGCTGGGCCGGTCCCTCCCAGATGCGCTTTTCGCCTCGACCCTGGTGGGCGTTGCTGGTGGATGGACCTGCCCTGCAAGCCCATTGGGCTTTTTATCGGGGGGCGTTGACCCTGTTGCTGGGCAACATCTCCTGGGGTGTATTTCTGGGACTGGCCCTGGTCTATCTGGAATGGGGCCTGAACCCTCGCTGGCGGCAGGGGTGGCGCTCGCCGCATGAGGCAGGCGGACGGTGGTTGCGTGCGGCGCTGGCCCTGGTCACGGCCCTGTTGTTCCTCTTGACCCGCAACCTGTGGGTCTGCCTGGCCCTCCACTGGCCGCTGGAGCAGCTCTTCTGGCACCTGGGGCGAGTCAGAGCCGCGGAGGTGTAGGATTGCGCCTCAGGCTGCCCGGCCACAGGCGTCAAGCTAAGCGACTCAAGTCGCACCTCAGGGGCCAGCGGCCAGGCGTCCACCGGCGTGGACGCCTCCGTCCGCACAGACGGACGGCCAGGGGCAGAGCGGCGCTCTGCCCCTACCGGTGCGATTTCCAATCGCCCCGCGCCTTAAGTTGACGCCTATGGGCTGCCCGGCTTTGGTTCTACTCCCACAACCGGCAGAAGGCACACAGCTCCCCGGCGGTCGTCGGCTGGCCGCAGCGGGTGCAGGGGTGCAACTCTTCCTCCGCGGCCTCGACAAAAACCACCTGGCCGGCCTGCCGCACCCGGAGAAATTGCAGGTAGAACTGCTGCTTGGCTCCCGGTGATTTGAGCTCCAGTTGGTTGAGCAGCTCTTTGTAGAAATTGGTGGTCGATCCTCTGGCAAAAGGGCACTCGTCATAGATATATTCGATGCCCTGTACCAGGGCATAGGCCGCCGCCTCTCGCTCGTAGAGGCGGGCCAGAGGCTTGACCTTGCGGGCCAGGCCGGCCCGCTCCTCCAGCACCGGAGCCTGGCGGGCCAGGTAGCCGACCTGCCAGTGCAGGGTGTTCTGCATCAGCACGGCGACCTCGTCGTCCAGGTTGTGGCCGGTGGCAATGGCCGTAAAACCGCCATCGCGGGCGATGCGGTTCATGATGTGGCGCTTGACCAGCCCGCACACCGCGCACGCTTTCCCCCGACCGCGCTGCGTGCGGCGGGCCAGGTCGGGGATGGCCTGACCATACTCGGCTGCCACATCTACGACATGGAGCACGGCGGCAGGATGATGCCCGGCCACAAACTTGTGGCAGAACTCCAGCGACCTGGCCGAGTAGGCGATCCCCTCATCAATTCCCAGGCCGATATACAACCCCTCCGCCTGATAGCCCAGCCGCAGCAACACATCCCATAAAGCCAGGCTGTCCTTGCCGCCGGAGACGGCAACCAGCACCCTGTCGGCCGGGATGAACATGCGGTAAGCCTCAATGGTCCGCTGCGTCATGGCCACAAACCATTCGACAAAATGCCCGGCACACAACCGCAAGCGGTGTTGGCGCATATTGATGACGGCCAGGCCCCCGCATTTGCTACATTTCATGCCGATTCACCATCTTCATCCACCCGACACGACGGCCACCAGCCTGATCACGTCCCCATCCTCCGTCAATGTCGCCTCGTTGATCAGTTGGCCGTTGCGCACGGCCAGGACCGATTCCGGGTTCAGGCCGGCCTGTTCGATCAGATGGCGCACGGTGCTGCCCGGCCGGACCTCCCAGCTTTTGTCACGATATGTCACTTTGACCATGGCCTTCTCCTTGGCCGCTTATAGCTGCAGCCAGCTCGGATGGGCAGGTAACCCCCAATTGGTTCATTCGAGCCATTGCCATGAGATAATAACTCGACATTGTTAGATTCGACCTCACCCCTACCCCCTGGCCCCCTTCCCCTCTCCGCGGCGGAGAGGGGAAGGGGGT
>DAOTYI010000243.1:0-4763 GCA_034434895.1 Anaerolineae bacterium | reverse complement strand
CCGGAAGTCCTGGCCGATCAGATGGCCCAACTGGAGCAACAGACCCACCTGTCCGACGCCGGCTTCCAGAAGGCGCTCAAAGCTTTCCGTGCCCACCCCGTTCCTGCAGACCTGTATGATGAGGCAGCCTGGTACGAATTTCGGCAAAAGGCGAAACAGGTGGCCGATGCCTTTCGCCTGTATGTAGACCGCCATGCCCGACAGCCGGTGGTGCTCCTGTTTGATAATAGCGAAGCCGCCGTGGGAGAGACCTTTGATTGGCTGGAGTACGAGGTCTTGAGCCCGCTGGTACAGACCGACCGCATCCTGCTGGTGGTGACCGGCCGCAGCCCGGTGCGCTGGAAGCGCTTCGAGGTCCGCCGCCGGGTGCTGCTGCGCAAACTGAACCCGCCTGAAGATGGCAGATTGCTCGAAAAACCGGAGGCCTCCTGGAGGCCGGTGGCACCCAAAATCGTCCAGATCACCTTCAACTACCCACCGGCAAACGATGCCGTCGTAGCCGCGCTGGAGCGGAGCCAGATCACAGATCAACAAACCTTTGACCAACACCGCCCACTGTTGATCCGCCAGCTCATGAGTGAGGTCATCGAAGGGACCCTGCTGGCCGGGGTGGACAACGACATCCGCCTGGCCTGGCGCCTGGCTGCCCCTTTGCGCCGGTTCGACGTGACCACCTTGCGGCGGGTGCTGCCTGAATTCGATTCCACTTTTGAGGGCAAAGGGGGCAACTATTACCTGCTGATGCTCAACCGCATGGTGGACACCACCCTGGTGGAGTGGAGCGCCGGGCGCAAGGCGTACGTGTTGGACAACACCCTGCGGCAATTCCTGATCCTGGACCTGGAGACCCACGATCCAGACCTGGCCCGACGCATCCACGAGCGCGCTGCCGGACTGTATCGCCGCTGGCTGGAAGAGGTGCCGGAGAACCGGGGAGCCTACCTGGTGGAATGGCTCTACCACCAGGCACAGGGGCAACGCCTGGCGGGCAGAAAGCCGCTCGAAATCGCCGTGAGCCTGCGCCAGGCCCTGCAACCACTGCTGGAACAGTTCTACCGCCCCATCACGGTTGAAGAGGACCGCCTGGTGGATGGTGCCCGGCAACTGGTGGAGGAACTGAAGCACGACCCAGACCTGCCCGATCTGCTGGGCAAAGAACAGGTACAAGAGTTGGTGACCGAGATCGAAAGGGCTGTTCCGGCTTTGTCAGGCACTTTCCAGGTGCCTGGCGTCTGAGAGCCGGTCTGAAAAGCTTACCACAAAGCTCACCACAAAGGACACAAAGGACACAAAGAATACAAGAGAAAACCTTGGTGTCCTTAGTGTCCTTGGTGGTTTTCAGACAGGCTCTTGGAGTCAAAGGAGACCTCCCATGAACGAAACCCAGGTGCCACCATCCCCATCCCCGCTGATCCCTCGTCAGCAGGCCCTTGAAGAGTTCAAGGCCATCTTGCGGCCAGAGGCCGAACGTGTACTGAACGTGTACGGCGACGGCGGGCAGGGCAAGACCTGGTTCTTGAAGGACATCCAAAGGTACTGTCAAGAGCACGGCCTGCTGTACAACAGGCAGATCATTGACTTTTACGATACGGCTCACCACCGGGTCAGCGGCCTGATCGCCAGCATTATCCAGGAGTTGGACCCGAAACACGAATTCTTTGGTCCCTACCTGGAGCTGCGGGCCAGATTCGACCGCCTGCGGGCGCAGGGCTTTGGCGGCCGGGCGCTGGAGGAGATTGGCAAACGGATGGACTGTGCCTTCCTCACCGGGCTGCAGGCCCTGGGGGCTGCCCACCGGCAGCCGGACGGCAGCAAGGGGGTTGTCCTGCTGCTGGACACCTTCGAGGCGGTCCAGGAGGGACGGGTAAGCCGCTGGGTGTTGGAGGACCTGCTGGGCCAGACTGAGGACATTTGTACCCGGGGGGAGAACCCGCCGCCCATTGTGGCGGCCCGGGACATCGCTGTGGTCATTGCCAGCCGGCCGCCGCCGCTCGACCCTGCAAAGACGCCGGCTTCCATCCGCTTTTGCTCGCCCGGCAACTTTTCGCCAGCGGAGGTGGGGGAGTATGTGCGCAAGGTGTTGGGCCATTACGATGATGTTGATTTGGCGGCCGAGCCTGTCGGACAACTGGCCTCCTGGATCGCCGACAAAACGGGGGGACATCCGGTGCTGGTGGCCCTGGCCCTGGACCTGGCCAACCTGTACATTGCCACCTACGGCACTCCCGAGCTGACCGGCGGCGGGTTGCTCCGTGTTTTGCGCGAGATCGAGGGGCGAGGCAATCTGTCCACAGGTCTGATCGAGCAGATTGTGGACCTCTTGGGCCAGACGCCAGAGCAGCAATGGGCCGTGCTCTTTATGGCCCACTTGCGGCGGCGTTTCACCCGGCAATTGTGCGCGACGCTGATGAGCAGACCCCCTGGTGATGTGGGCCTGGAAGCTGCCTTTACCGCTTTCGAGAACCTATACATGGCCAAGTACCGCCACCTGCGGGGCACCTTCCGCCTGCCTCCGGAGGAAGCCCGGCTGTTCGAGGAGACGACCGTCTCGCTCCACGATCTGATCCGCGACTGGGTGTATGACCGCTACTGGCGTGGCTCGATCCCCCTTTCCTTCGTTCGACAGGGCCGCCAGGCTGGCATCTTCCCCCGGGAATTGGATGAACTGTGGGACAAGATTTGTAATTGGGAGGGAGAACAGGCGGAAATCCCCGCCGCCAGATTGCAGCCGATCCTGCGCTGGCTGGATGACAAGGCGGTTGCATTCTACGAGGCCCGCCGCCGGGAACTGGACAGCCAGCGGGCACGAATAGACAAAGAGGAGGAATCCTCCCGCTGGGTGGAGTATGAGTACCAGCAACATGCGCTGATGGCCGAACAGTTGCTGTACGAGATGGACCGCGACCTGGAGAAGGGCTGGCGGCGCTGGCGGCGTGCCTACTATGAAGCCTTTGAAGCCTACCAGCAGGGCTACTGCGAGCAGTTGGAACTAACGGTGCTCAGCGCCTGGTCGAACGGTGAGCTGGAAGCCAGCCCTCGCCAACGGGAGATCCGGGAGATGGCCCGTGTGCGCCAGTTGTGGTGGAAGATTCAGTACAGTGACCGGGCGCGGGCACAGGCTATCCAGGAATTGGAGCAAAAGGTGCGCGAACAGGAGCCACCACTCGGCGGTAAGCCTTCCGAGTTGCTGGCCGATGCCTGCAGTGCCTTGGGCTGGGCCTACGCCCTGGAGGGAGAGACCCGGCTGGCCCGGCAGTATCGCAGCCGGGCGGCCGACATCCTGCGCCGCCTGAGATTGGATTGGGACCTGGCGATGGTTCTTGATTTTCTGGGCGAATCGTGCGACCAACTTGGCCTGTTCCGCCGGGCTGACGAGGCCTGGGAGGAGGCGATCCAGATTGCCCGGCGGCTTGGAGACCACTATCGCCTGGCTTCGGTGGCCATGAAGTGGGGCTACTCGCTCAACTTGCAAGGGGAATCCAGCCGCGCCCTGGGCTACGCCAGAGTGGCCGAGACCCTGTTCCGGGAGCTGGGGGACGACCGCAGCCGGGGGCTGGCACTGAACCACCTGAGCCACATCTACCAGGCCCTGGGCAAGTTTGCTCATGCCCAAAGGGCACTGGATGAATCCCAACTCTACTGCGATCGGTTTGGCAGCCCCGATGACCGGGTTCGGCTGGCAATCAGTTGGGGGGAGTTCTACCGCCGTCGCGCCCAATCGGAGCAGGCCCAGGCGGATGATTTCGCCCGGGCGCAGGAAGCCCTGGAGAATGCCCTCCGCCTGGCCCAGGCGGAGGGCTTTGGCCGGTGGCAGACCCAGGCGGTCGAAGAGCTGGGCTGCCTGTTCCGTGACCGGGCCCGGATCGCTGCTCAGAAAGCACGGAGGAGAGAGGCAGGTCAACTTTGGAAACAGGCCCGAGAAAAGCTGACCTGGGCCCTGGACAGATACCGGGAACAGGACGCCGGCTTCAAGATGGCCGACCTGTTGGATGACCTGTGCCAGTTGTACGCCGACCAATACCGCTTCCAGAAAAAGAGCAGGGAGGCGCTGGAGGAACATCTGGATGAACTGGAAGAGATCGCCCGGGAACGGGAGTGCCCGCTGCACCTGGCCCGCGTGGCCGAACGGCGGGCGGGGCTGGCCTGGGAAGATGGCCGGTTGGCAGAGGCGGTGGAGCAGTATGTGCAGGCCTGCTCCTACGTGGGCCTGCACACCCGCGCCGGCGAGACCTTTCGCACCTCCTACGACCGGCTGGTGGGGCAACTGGAAGGGCGGCTGAAGGAACGGCCGGACGATAAAGAACGGGTCGGGCTGGCCCAACTGGCCCTGCGGCGGTGGGGACAGACCGGCCATGCGGCCTCTCACCCCCAATTCGCCCAGGCCTGCCGGCGGGTCCTCTATCCCGCCCAGGCGCGGCTGGACGAGGCCAGGGCTGATGATCTCTTTGAACAAGGACGACAGGAGCATGAAGCCGGTCAGGTGGATCAGGCCTGCCAACACTTCCAGGAGGCATTTGAACAGTATGTTCAGGCCTGTGACCGGATGGGCCGGCTGACCGATGGGGCATTTGAGAATTATGAACGGTATATGGAGCTGGTGGCCAAGCTGGAACGCCGCTTCTACGACCTGCCGGACCTGAGGCTGGCCCTGCGCTACAGCGAGCAGGTGCAGATCGCCTGGCAGCGACTGGAGCAGGCCGAACGCCACCCGGCCGTGCTCGAAGTATGCCGCCGGGCCTGGGAGATGGCTGAATTGGTGCAAC
>DAOTYI010000242.1:0-7275 GCA_034434895.1 Anaerolineae bacterium | reverse complement strand
ACGCCAAGTGTCATCTCCCGCTCGGCGGGGATCACAGACCATACGCATCAAGTTAAGCGACAAGTCGCACCTCAGGGGCCTGCGGCCAGCGGTCGGCCTGTGCCGACCGCTGTCTTCGCGTCGGCGCAGGCCGACGCCCGGCGCCCCAGGCGCCCAGAAAGGCCGATTTCTAATCGGCACAGGCAGCCGGCCAGGTAATTACTCGCCCGCGCCTTAACTTGATGCCAGCGGGTTTTGGAGATTTTCCCGCCCCGTTCTGAAAAAGGCCAAACAATTTTGAAACATCCCCGATTTTGCTTTTTCGACCAAGTCGGGTACAATAGGGCCACTCTTGCGGGAGAGTGAAAGAGATGGAGGAACGTCTGCGTCAGGCCATGCTGGAGCGCCTGGAAGAGGGGAAGCTCCCCTGTTCCCAGGCATTTGCCATCGCCCGCCGCCTGAAGGTGGCCCCGCTGACGGTCGGGCTGGCGGCCAACGAGGCCGGGATTTCGATCTCCCGCTGCCAGCTGGGCCTCTTTGGTTATGGCCCCAAGGCAGAGGGCAAGCACAAGATCGTCCACCCCATGGAGCAGGTGCCAGAACGCCTGGCGGCCCACCTGCGCGCCCAGGCCGATAGCCAGGGCATCTCCTGCGCCGCCATCTGGCAGGTAGCCAACAGGCTGGGCTATTCCCGTCTGGAAGCGGCCAGCGCCGTGGAAGCGATGGGCCTGCGGGTGTCGCACTGTCAACTGGGCTGTTTCCCCCGCCCCCAGAAGGAATGACCGATCATGCCTTACCGGGATGACCTGGGCCGCGCCATCAACTATCTCCGCGTGTCGGTCACCGACCGCTGCAATCTGCGTTGTGTGTATTGTATGCCGGCCGAGGGGATCGCCCAACATCCTCACGCCGACATCCTGCGCTACGAGGAACTGGCCCTGATCATCCGCGCCGCCGCCGGGTTGGGCATCTGTAAGGTGCGGATCACCGGCGGCGAACCGCTGGCCCGGCTGGGCCTGCCCGAATTTGTGCGCATGGTGGCAGCCATCCCCGGCATTGATGATCTGTCCATGACCACCAACGGCATCCTGCTGGCCCGCCATGCTCAGGCCCTGGCCGAGGCCGGACTGCACCGGGTGAACATCAGCCTGGACACCCTCCGGCCCGACCGTTTTGCCCGGATCACACGCCTGGGTCGCCTGGATGATGTGTGGGCCGGCATCGCCGCCGCGCAGGCCGCCGGCCTATCCCCCATCAAGTTCAACATGGTCGTTGTGCGCGGCCTCAACGATGACGAGGTCGCCGACTTTGCTCGACGGACAATCAGCCACGGCTGGCATGTGCGCTTTATCGAGCTGATGCCTGTCGGGGCCAATGTCGCCTGGTCTGGCAACGGCCTGGTGCCCATCCCTGAGGTCCGGGCCCGGATCGAAAGCCAGGTCGGCCCTCTGGAGCCGGTCCACGGGCCGACGGGCAACGGTCCGGCACGCTATTACCGCCTGCCCGGTGCAGCCGGGACGGTCGGCTTTATCAGCGCCCTGAGCGACCACTTTTGTCACAGTTGCAACCGCCTGCGCCTGACCGCCGACGGCCGGTTGCGTCCCTGCCTGATGGACGACCTGGAGATTGACCTGCGCACTCCTCTGCGGGCCGGCGCCGATCTGGAAACGGTCCAGAGCCTCCTGGCCCAGGCCATCCACTGCAAGCCGGAACGGCACCATCTGGATGAGGCCCGTTCACCGCAGAGTCGGACGATGGCCGAAATCGGGGGCTGATCCCGGCCGGAGAAGGAGAGACAGAGGGAACGCGGGTCGCAGACCCGCTTTGAGCCTGAATCGAGTCAGGGAGAGACCGATGTCGCTGACCCATCTGGACGAACAGGGCCGGGCGCGGATGGTGGATGTAGGCGCCAAGCCGGACAGCGAACGGGTGGCGGTGGCGCGGGGGCGCATCACCATGCAGCCGGAAACGCTGGCCCTCATCCAGGCCGGCGCGGTCAAAAAGGGGGATGTGCTGACCGTGGCCCAGATCGCCGGCATCCAGGCCGCCAAGCGCACCCACGACCTGATCCCGCTGTGCCATCCGCTGCTGCTGACCCACGTGGCTGTGGAGCTGAAACCTGGAGAAGAAGAGGGCAAAGCGTGGATTGACATCGAAGCCGTCGTGCGCACCACAGGCAAAACCGGCGTCGAGATGGAGGCATTGACCGCTGTCAGTGTGGCCGCGCTGACGGTGTACGACATGTGCAAGGCCGCCGACCGGGCTATGCGCCTCACCGATGTGCGGCTGGTGCACAAAAGCGGCGGCAAGAGCGGCGAGTGGAACCTGGAGGAACGATGAAACAGACAGGAACGGTCATTGCAGTTTGCACCAGTGAGAAAAAGGGCACCCGCAAGCGGAACGTAGGTCAGGCCGAGCTACGGCCCCAATGGGGAGTTGTCGGCGACGCCCATGCGGCCGACTGGCATCGTCAGGTCAGCCTGCTGGCCTGGGAGAGCATTGAGAAGATGCGCGCCCTGGGGCTGAATGTAGGCCCCGGCAGCTTTGCCGAGAATATCACCACCCAGGGCCTCAATCTGGTGGACCTGCCGGTGGGCACCCGCCTGCGGCTGGGGGGGGCGCTGGTCGAAGTGACCCAGATCGGCAAGGTATGCCATGACCGCTGTGCCGTCTATTACCAGGCCGGCGACTGTGTGATGCCCCGCGAGGGCATTTTCGTTCGGGTGGAACAGGGCGGCATGGTGAAGGTCGGCGATCCGGTCGAGGTATTGGATAATGAGCGAATCAGCGAGTGAGCGAATCAGCGAGTGAACGAATCAGCGAGTGAGCGAATCAGCGAGTGAACGAATCAGCGAGTGAACGAATCAGCGAGTGAACGAATCAGCGGATAGCGAATCATCTGAAATCGAAATCGGCTTCTTTAGACGCTTCGCGCCAGGTGTCGGCCTGACCTTCACCCCTCCCCCGGCCCTCAACTTTGGCTTTTTGCCCGCGGCCCCCTGCATGAGCCCCTGACGGCTTCCGCGGCTCCAAAAAGGAGATTAATTTTTCATTGCGAAGGCTGCGCCTTCGTAATGAAAAATTTTCTTTTTGTTCTTTTGGCCTCGCCGGAGGCAGGTTTTGGAGATTTTCCCGCTCCGTTCTGAAAAAGGCCAAACTTCAGGGAGGCGTCCACGCCGGCGGACGCCTGGCCGCAGGCCCTGGAGGCTGACTTTCAGTCAGCTCCGGTCAAGACAAACCGCAGGGCCAGGACCCGCTGTGTATCCCCCCGCACACAGGCACACTCATCCACCCGCAGGCCACACACCCAGACAATGCCCCTTTCGCTCTCCAGCAGCGGCAGCCGGTTGCGGGCAGGGCGGGGCACCTTCTGGTTGGTCATCAGGTCACCCAGTTTGACCGTGTGCCCGCCCAACCCCTGGGGTTGAAAGCGGTCGCCAGGGCGACGGGTGCGCAGCCAGAGCCGCTCCCCCACCCCCTCCGCATCGAGGAAGGCTCGCCATGGGTCGGTGTTGGCCTGCCAATCCCCCGGCAGATCGGCCGGGGCCAGCAGTTCGGCCTGGAGCGCCCAATCGGACCCGGGCAGCAGGGTCAGGCCGGGAACGGCCACCGGCAACGGCGCACCCTCCGGCAGGAGGAGCGGCCAGTCAGGCGGGGACTCGCCAGCCCCGGCCTCGGCCACGGTAAAGTGGTCATAGCCGACGGTGAGCATCAACCCCTGGGGCAGCGTCGCCTGGTCGCCGGTGGTGCCATCGGCAGCCACAGAGCGCGCATTTTCCACGTGCAGAAAGTTGATGTTGCGCAGCGAGAGGCGCAGACGGTGGATCGCTTCCCGCAGCGTCGAACGTTGCAGGCCGGGCGGCAAGGCTCGCCAGGCCGCCAGGTCAAAGAGAATCCTCTGCGCGGTCTCTTCCCGCACCACGCGGGGCCAGGTCTCCTCCAGCAGCGAGCGGAGCAGGGCATAGTCATCGGCCATCACCCGTGCCGAACGACACAGCACCTGCCGCAGATTCGGGTTGTGCTGCTCCAGCAGGGGGATGACCTGATGGCGCAGCCAGTTGCGAAAACAGGTCGTGTCCAGGTTGGAAAGGTCAAAGCGGGGCTGAAGCTCATAGAAAGCACAGTAGGCCTCGATGTCGGCGCGGGAGATTTCGAGCAGAGGGCGGATCAATTTCAGATTTGAGATTTTGGAGGCCGAATTCTGAATTCCCAGCAGGCGATAGTCGCTGAGAGGGGTGAGGGGCAACATGCCGCGCAGTCCGGCCATCCCGGAGCCGCGCACAAAGTGCATCAACACCGTCTCGGCCTGATCGTCGGCGTTGTGGCCCACGGCAATCTTGGAGGCGTTGATCGCCTCCGCCACCCGACCCAAAAAGTCATAGCGGGCGCGACGGGCGGCCTCCTCCACAGCCAGGCGATGCTGGCGGGCCAGGGCCGGCACGTTAACCCGCTCGACGGTGCAGGGCAGGGCCCAATCGGCGGCCAGATCGCGGACAAACCGGGCATCGGCGTCGGCGTCGGCCCCGCGCAGGCCGTGGTGCAGGTGGGCGACATGGAGCGCCAGGCGGTAGCGGACGCTCAGGCAGCACAGGAGGTGCAACAGGCACAGCGAGTCGGGTCCGCCCGACACGCCGACCACCACCCGGTCCCCCGGCGTCAGCAGGCCATACCGTTGAATCGTCTCCCGCACCCGGTCCATGACCCGATCCATTTCGGTCCCCCCGTCACTTCCCGACAATCTGACCTCCTTTTCCTCTCCGTCGGACTTTAGAACGTTCAGGGGGGATGGTTCATAACAGGTTGACCCCTGATAGGACACGGATAAACACGGATGAGACGGATCAACACGGATTTTACCTTCGATCATCCGTGTTCATCCGTGAAATCCGTGTCATCCGTGTCCTATAAAATTCTGCCCGTGTGAAAAGTGTCAACCAATTTCTGCCGATCCTTGAACCATCCCGTTCAGGGTCCCATTATTATACATCAGACCCGCGGTTTTACAAAAAAGAGCTGGAAGGCCTCAAGACCTTCCAGCTCTGCCTGACTGAGGCACCGCTCAGAGCTTGTCTGAAAACCACCAAGACACGAAGGACACCAAGGGCACCATGCGGTTTTTTATTCGTTTCCTTCGTGTTCCTTTGTGGCCTTTCTTACTGGCTCTCAGTCCAGGAACCTGACCCTGGTCTGGACCTGGATGCCGCGCCGGGCCAGTTCCTGCACAAACAGGTCTGGCGGCACGGCCAGTTCGACCGGCAACGCTCCCCGGGGCGTCTGTCCCCGGGCCATCATGGCTGCGACGATGGCCCCATCCCAACCGGTGGTGCGCTCCATAGCCGTAAAGCCGGTCTCCTGGTCGTAATAGTCCACCATCTCCAGGAGCACCTCGGCCGGCCGGCCCTCCTTCCGCCCTGTGGCCCGGATGCGGATGACACACACATCCCTGTCGCCGGGGAAGGTGACCAGCGGTTCGAACAGGGCATGGAACAGGTCGCGGGGCACCACCGCCTGCCCTTTGACCGGCACCGGGTCGGTGCGCCACAGCCCCAGGTCGTAAAAGGCCCGGAGCTGATCAAAGTGGCCGGGGTAGCGCAGCGTTTTGTTCTGCAAGGTCTTGAGCCGGCCCTCAAAGGTCCAGGGCATGGTCGAGACGCCGCCGCCGGTGACGAACGCCTCCAGGCGGCCCAGGGGCGGGGGAAACTCGACCTCCTCCAGTTCGGTCATGGTCGGCACCACGGTCCGTCTGCCGTCGCGGAGAAAGACGGGGGACTCGGCATACTCGTTGGTCAGGCCGGCGATGTGAAAGGTCAACAGGTAGTTGAACGGCGGGCGCGGCTCCTGCGGCAGGCCGCCGTCCCACATGAACACCTCTTCCGCCTCGTCGAGCAGGCTCATGGCGTAGACGATCAACGTGGTGCCCATGCCCGGCACCTGCCCGCAGTCGGGTATCAGGCTGATGCCGGCCGCCCTGGCCTGGGCATCGAAGGCCAACTGCTGGCGCACCAGGTCGGTGTTGCCGCCCAGGTCGCACATGCTGGCTCCAGCCTCCACCGCCGCCTGGGCGATCTGCAGGTTCAGGTGATAAGGCACGGCGCTGAGGAACGCATCCACGCCCCGCAGGGCCGCCACCAGAGCTGCGTGATCGGTGACGTCAAGCTGAATGGCGTGGGCCCGGTCGGTGGCCAACAGCCGGTTGACCCGCTCGGCGGCAGCCTGGGCCACGGCCGGCGAAGCATCGGCCAGGAGGACCCTATCGGCCTGGCCCAGACGGATCAGATCGTAGGCGCAGGCGGTTCCCTGCCGCCCGGCGCCCAGCACCGCATAGTTGTATCCCATAGCACTTGACCTCCTTGAAGAATTGGTGTAAAATAATTTTGTCCGTAACGGACACCAGGCGAGATTTGCAGACAATGGCCATCCATTCCATCGTCGTTCCGCTTAACACCGTATCAGAAGCTTTCATGCTTTTTAATCAATTGCTGATCCCTTTTGTTGTAGATGTACGGGGCGAACGGGTACATTTTGATGTTGGCGATTATACCCATCTCATGGACGATGAAGAGCGGCTGCAACGCATCCGCTGGATAGCGGCAACAATCCAGAATCCGGTTGAGATCAGGCGCAGCCACGTGAAAGCCAAACCGTTTCGTGAGGTGTATATTGCCATCATCCGGATCGGTGAAGAGACCGAGGCAGAACCTTTCCTCGTCGGCATAGACCGTCGTCTGGGACGGCTTGATTTCAGAACAGCTTTTGTGCCTGAATTAACCTACTTCCAGGTCGTACGAAGAGGTGAACTGTTATGGCGAAAACTGTAACTGCAGAAATCTGGTATCATGCCCCTAACGATACCCTTTACGTGCGTCTTCGGCCAAGACGTCCAGCCCGTATGGCCGAGACCGATTACGATTTTTACATCCGTTATGATTGGGAAAATCCAGATCAGATAGTCGGCTTTGAGTGGCTGGACTTTTCAGCCTACTTTGGTATGCTTGACGAGCCAGGAGTGATCCCCGATGTAGATTTCCTGTTTCACATTGCCGGCACCCCCCACACAGGGCTCACATTGAAGGAGGTGCTCCGTTGGGCTTATCAACACTATGTGCTTGAAACCTCTCCTCCCCTGGAAATCCTTACCCCAGAGATGGCGGTCAGTTGATTCGAGGTCGGGAAAGGACGGGGGCCAGCACATCTGCCCCCGTCCTTTTTGCGCGCAAACCAGGGGATGGTTCAATTTTCTGGGGAAATTGGTTTACACTTTTGACGGGCGTTAAAATTCCACCTGGCCCTCACCCC
>DAOTYI010000241.1:0-5132 GCA_034434895.1 Anaerolineae bacterium | reverse complement strand
GGGGTTGGGGGATGGGGTGAGGTCCACCCTGACTGCCATTTATGTTAATTTAACATTGTCGAGCTACTGACAGGCGTGAGGATCACTTCTCAGCCGGTTTCTGCTGCGCCGCCTGGCCGATGCCCGGCAAGGTCTGGAGCATCTGCACCAGGTTGACGCCGGTCAGGGCCTCCAATGTCGCCGGCACCTGGGCGATGATGTTGGTCACATCGGCGGTGACCCTGGCGGCGCCGGCCCCATCGCCCCCGCTGTTGATGATCACGATCCGGTCGGTCTGGGCCAGCGGCTGGGCAATGGCCGCCGCCACCTTGGGCAGCGCCTCGATGAGTTGTTGGATGATGGCCGCCTGGTTGTACTGCTGCCAGGCCGCGGCCTTTTTCTCCATCGCCTCGGCCTCGGCAAAGCCTTGAGCCTTGATCACCTCGGCCTGGGCCAGACCCCGGGCCCTGGTCGCGTCCGCCTCCCCCTGACCTTGCAGGCGGATCGCTTCTGCCTGGCCGGCGGCCTCGGTCTCGATCTGGTATTTCTTGGCGCTGGCCAGGGTCTCGATGCGATACTTTTCCGCCTCGGCCGGCTTTTGGACGGTGGCCTCCAGTTCCCTGACTTTGCGCAAGACCTCCTGTTCCTGGACCTCGATCTGCTTCTGCTTGGTCACCACCTCGATCTGCACCTCCTGGGCCTTGATCTCCTGGGTGGTGATCTTTTCCTGAAGGGTACGGGCCAGCTCGGCCTGCACCTGGCGGCGGTTGACCTCCTCGTCGTAGGCGGCTTTTTGCACGGCATAGTTCTTTTCCGCCTCGGCGATCTTGGTGTTGGCTTCGAATTCAGCGGTCTTGCCTTCCTGGCGCGCCCGGGCCGATTGGATGGTGGCATCGCGGGCGGCGTTGGCCTGGGCGATGGTCGCGTCGCGCTGGGCTTCGGCTTCCCCTTTGACCGCATCGCGCTTGACTTCGGCGGTGCGGGTGCGGCCCAGGCTGTCCAGATACTCCTTGTCGTCGCGGATATCTTTGATGACAAAGGAGACGATCTCCAGCCCCATGTTGGCCAGGTCGCTGGCCGACACCTCCAGCACCTTCTGGGCAAAGGCATCGCGGTCCTTGTAAATCTCTTCGACGGTCAGCATGCCCAGGATGGCCCGCAGGTGACCGGCCAACGTCTCGTGGGCCACATAGATGATCCCGTCCGGCCCCTTGGACAGGAACTGCTCGGCGGCGGTGTAGATGGAGGTGTCATCGCCCCGGATCTTGATCTGGGCCACGCCATCCACGTGCACCGGCACCCCCTGGACGGTGTACACATTCTTGACCGCGACCTCGATGGTCAGGATCTCCATCGAGAGAACATCTACCCGCTCCAGCACCGGCCAGATCACGGTTCCACCCCCCTTGACCACGCGGAACCCGACCTTTTCCCGCTGGCCGGTCATCGGGTTGATGGCCATCCGCCGCCGGCCAGAGATGACCAGCACCTGGTTGGGGCCGACCTTTTTGTAGCGGCTGGCCCAGAACCCGGCCAGGACAAAGAGCACAAACAGGATGCCCACGACGACCAGAACGGTCAAAAATCCCCCCATACTTCCCTCCCTCTCTTATTTATCCTGTATCTTTTTTAATCCTGCACCTTCTCAATCGGTTTCACCAGGGCGACCTGGCCGATCAGCCGCACGATCTGGACGAACTGTCCGCGTGGGATGGGCTGGCCGTCCACCGCCCGGGCCATCGAACTCATCCGCCCCGATTTGGTGACATAGGTCACCTGGCCCGGCGCCGTTTCGCCGATCGGCACCGTCACCTCCGCCTGGAGGCCGATCAGTTCGCCCCGGCGCACCTCACTCGATGCCTGAGCGCGGACGAGGACCTGGCTGTAGAGCAGAAACATGAGGCCAGAGATCAACAGCCCTCCTGCGGCCGCAAACAACAGGCTCAGGCGAGGGTCAATGCCGAAAAACTGGAGGCACAACACGCCGATGCCGCCAAAGGTGGTGATGAACGAGGCGATGGTGATGGGGCTGAGGGGCGACACCTGGACATCGGGCGCGTCCAGCCCGCCGGCCGGGATGTCCGGCCCGCCGAGGTGGATGTCGGCACCGGGGATGTCCACGTCACCTGGCAGATCGATCTGGGGGATCTCTATGTCTACATCAGGCAGGTCAATATTGGACAGGCCGCCGGTGATCAGGATGAACAACGCATACCCGACGCCGAGCAGAAACATGGCAAAATAGACACAACTGAGGTCAGGCATGGCCCCCTCCCGGGTTTCCGAAGCAGAAGAACGGGGCTGCTCCCGCCGGGTCTGTGACCTGGCGGCCCCCACCGGCGGGGGTCACAGACCCCCGCCGAGCAATGGGGCGCCCCACGCCCATGTTCTGCTTCGAACACCCCTCTCGGGCCGGCTTGTTCCGAAGCCCAGCCCCTTCAGTCCGCACAAACAATGTTCAATCAACACCAATGGCGGTCAGGGTGGACCTCACCCCATCCCTCAACCCCCTTCCCCTCCCCGCCGCGGAGAGGGGAAGAGGGCCGTGGGGTAGGGGTGAGGTCGAATTGAACATTGTTGAGCCATTATACCATCAATAATTCAAAGCGACAACTGTACCCCCAGTATAGATCACTCCCACTTCAAACGCCTGACGGCCCCCTGACTCCCTTCTGACGGTGCTTTTGCAGTTTTTGCACTCTGGGCGGTGAAAAAGTCCCGAATTGCACCGCAAAGTTTTTTATGATTCCTCCGCGTTCTCTGCGCCTCTGCGGTGAGAGGGGATCTTTTTAAGCACCCTCTGTAAGGGGAGGGTGCAGAACCCGGCTTTACTTTGTCAGAACCCCGGCCTTGTGGTATCATTGGCCGCGTGGGGAAAAAGAGCAGATCTGCATGCCAGGCGTTTGCTGATGGATTGCACAGAATCGCAGACAGGGCATGGGGCCGGTTCGGCGACCTGCTGCTTTCCGTCTCCTGCTTCTTGCTTTCTTTGATCCTCTACCTCCAGACGCTGGCCCCTTCCGTCGCCACCCTGTTTGACGACAGCCTGGAGTTCCCCCTGGTCGCCCACCGGCTGGCCATCGCCCACCCGACCGGCTATCCGCTCTACACCCTGTTGGGTAAGCTGTCCACCCTGGGACCGTGGCACAATGTGGCCTGGAGTGTGAACCTGTTGTCGGCGGTGGCCGGGGCGTTGACGGTGGCGCTGCTCTACGCCCTCGCCCGGCAGTTGACCCGCCGCCGCTGGCCGGCACTGATCGGAGCAGCGGCTCTGGCCGTCTCGCCGGTCTTCTGGTCCCAGTCGGTCATCGCCGAGGTCTATACCCTGAACACAGCCTTTGTCGTTGCCCTGCTGTGGCTGGCGCTGCGCTGGGCACGGCAACCGCTGTGGCCGGTCTCCCCCTTTTCCCTCCTATGGGCCATGCCCCGGGGCAGGGGGATGCTCTTTTTGCCGGGCGAGGGCGTCTGGCTGCGGCTGCCGCCGGCTGTCCGCCGCTTCGCCCATCGGCTATTCGCCCTCTACCGCCGCTTCTTCCCGCCGGTGCCGGCCAGACGCCGCCTGCGGCTCAATCCGCTGCTGTATCTCCTGGCGGCCCTCTATGGCCTGAGCCTGACCCACCACCGCACCGTGCTGCTCCTGGCCCCGGCCTTGCTCCTCTTTGCCCTGCTCGTCGAACGGCGCGCCTTCAGCCGGGCGGCGCTGCTGGGGCCGGAACAGCCCAACCGTCCCCGCTGGCTCCAGATCCTGAGCCGGCCGGCCGTGCTCCTGGCTGTGTGCTTCCTGCTTCCTCTCCTTCTCTATCTCTACCTGCCTCTGCGCGGCCAGATCGGTTCTCTGGACGGTGCCTACACCCATAGCTGGCGCGGCTTCTGGCAGTGGGTGACCGCCAGCGGCTACAGCATTTTCCTGAGCGACAATCCCCTGGCCCGCGACCTGGAGGCCCCATTCTACGGCGGGCTGTTCTGGCAGCAGTTCGGCCCGGTGGGGCTTGCCCTGGCGCTGGTAGGGTTGGTTAGCCTGGCAGCAAAACGTGCTCAAGGCGGACCACAGTCCGCTGCCACCGCTGGACTGTGGTCCAGCGGGAGCAAATTGCGGAGAAAGGCCCTGGCCCTGACCGGTCTGGCCTTTGCCACCTGCGCCGCCTTTGCCGTCGTCTACCGCGTGCCCGATGTGGAACTGTTTTTTATCCCAGCCTTCCTCATCGCCGCCGTCTGGCTTGCCGCCGGCCTGGACCACGCCCTCGACCTCCTCCGCCTCCGGGGGCGGAGTCTGGCCCTTCGCCGTCTTCTTGCTTCTTGCTCCCTGCTTCTTGCCCTCTCCGCCGTCGTCCAACCGCTGACCATCGCCGTCCGCAACTACCCCGACCTGGACCTCAGCCGCCGCTGGATCGTCCACGACTATGGCCAATACGTGCTGGAACAGGAATTGCCCTACGGCCGCAGCACCATCATCGGCCTGGGGGGCGAGATTACCCTGCTGCGTTACTTTCAGGAGACCACAGGCCAGCGCGCCGACGTGGAGACGATCCACGCCGACGAGGAAGCCGCCCGCCAGCAGGCGGTGGAGGCAGCCCTGGCCCGGGGCCGGGCCGTCTATCTCACCCGTCCTCTCCCCGGCCTGACCGGAGAGCACACCCTGGATGCCGTCACCGGCCTGGTAGATGTGGGGGGATACCTGGAGGCCCTCATCCGGGTGGATGATCCATCCGACGAACTGCCCCCCTCGGCCCGGCTTGTCGGACAGAGTCCGGTCCGGGGCCTGCGGTTGCTGGGCTACGATCTGCACGAACATCGGGGCCACTGGCAGGCCTGGGCGCGGCTGCGGCTGTGGTGGCGCACGCCGAAGGGGCTGGGCGAGCGGTTCAAGGTTTCGGCCCGCCTGCGGGAGATCGGCGGGCGGGTGATCGGCGCCGTGGATGCCGAACCGGTGGGAGGAGCCTATCCCACCGACGCCTGGCGGCCCGGCGAAATCGTGGCCGATGCTTACGAGATTCCGCTGCCGCCCGGCACCCCTCCCGGCGACTATACACCGCTGATCGTCATCTATGACCCGGTCACGAGCGCAGAGCGCGGCCGCATTGAGCTACGCCCCGTCCACCTGGAGGGCAACCCGGCCCGCCCGCCCCGCCGGGCGCTGGAAGCCGGGGTGGCGA
>DAOTYI010000240.1:0-4547 GCA_034434895.1 Anaerolineae bacterium | reverse complement strand
GAAATTATCCATTGTGGAGGTTCCCCACCCTCGTTTGCCCCCCGGCCGCCTGCCAACCCCCTCTACCGTGGGTACAACCTGGGGTGAAGATCGGCATTGGGCCAGTGCAAATGATCGCTTTCCTCATACGAAACGTTACGCGAGATCACAGACCTTTGTTCTGAACGGACCAGAACCACGTCCGACTCGATCATGCGGGCCGGGTAGATGGTCAGATCGGCGCCGATGCGGCAGTGATGGCCGACACAACTGCCCAGGACGGTCGCTCCCACATCTTCCAGTTGTCCCCGGTGCATGGTCCGCAGTGGCTTGGGGATCAGGTTAAAATCGGTGAAGGTCGTGCCGGCGCCGATAAAGGAATCGCGCCCGACCACGCAGAACTGCAGGCAGGCATTCTGGGCCACCATCGTGTCTTCCATCAACGTGGTGAAGAACAGGGAGGAGCGGAAAGGCAGGTAGCAGCGGTCGCCGACGACGCTGATCAAGAGCTGATTGCCCTGCAAGATGCTGACATTGTTGCCGATGATGCAGTTGGAGATGGTCACCCCCGCGCCGATATACACGTTATCGCCAATGGTCGTCGGGCCCTGGATGATGGCCGTCGGGTCGATCTGGCAGTTTCGGCCGATCTTGACCATCCGGGAACAGGACAGGAACTGTTTGCGCTCCAGCAGGGAGCGCCAGAAGATGCGGAGCAGCACACCGGGCCTGTTCAGGCTCCGCTCCATGCGCGCTCCCTCGGCCAGAACACCGAACAGACAATTGGCCACAAAGATGTGGACCCAGTTTTCGATCGACAGAAAAGCGCGCAAGGGGATTTGGAAAACCAGGTCCCCCTTTTCCGTGGACATATGGGTTGGCACCCGATAGGAACCGAACTCGTAAGCTCCACAATCAATCACCAGCGGCCGGACCTTTTCCTCCAGGCCGCGTGGGTAGTACCACATGTTGGCGACATAGACATCCCCTTCGCGCCGGATGCCGTTCTGCAGAGGCAAGGCGTGAGTGGTGATGACCCGATCGTCCAGGGAGAAGGCCACGCGGCAGGCCTTGCCCAGGGAGGAAGCCCTGGAGATGAAGGTCTGGATAAAGGCCTCGTCAAAGAAGAGATTGTCCCGGTACACCAGGGTCTCCTGGTAGTCGCCGCTGGGGATCTGCTCGAAAAAGTCAACCTCGATCTCCGAGTCACAATAGGGCTCCAACACATCTTTCTGATGGAGCCAGAGCGGCTTGTTCAAAACCCGCAGATCCCGGGCCGGTTCGTTAAAGGGTTCTATCTTCCGCTTATCGCGGATGATGACTTTTCTCATGGGTGCAAATTCAGTCTAACGGTTTTTTATCAATGACGTAGGTGCAACTCCGGTCTCCCTTCGCAATACAGGCCACCTCTTCGACGCGGATGTTTTTGCCACCGGTGACCCAGTGCAACCCTTCCAACAGCAGGCCCAGGCCGGCATGGCAGATGGGCACCTCCGCTTTACGGCCCCAACAGACCGGGCAGCGGTCAATATGATAGACAAAGTGATCGACCTCTTCTTCCACCCGTACGATCTGGTCGCTGGTCTTGTTAAAGGTTTCGGCCATGGCGTTGAGGCCGACCTTGATCTTCATCCCCAGGGGCAGCAGGCGGAAGGCCAGGTCGGCAATGCCCAGGACGGCCCCAAAGTCCTTGAGGGCATAATACAGCCCTGCCCGACCGGCGCGCACGGCCAGCCCCTTGCCTCCTCGCGGTCCATACATATCGTCCAGGGCCTGGTTCAGAGCGCCCATCTCATCAAAGCTCCAGCCCAGGTCCAGGTTGTTCGGTGGATAATTGTTAATCAGGTGGCGCAGTTTCGCCAAATTGAGAACGGCATGAACCCCATTCTTGCCCATGACATCTTCCAGGGCAAGCAAAAACATGCGGCCCATTTTGTTCGGCCAGTAATAGGTCACCCGGGGTATTTCCCTGGCCGGAGCCCCCTCGGCCGGTTTTTTCTTCTGTTCGTCTGTTGTCATCCTGATCTACCTCTTGCCAAGAAATCCAACAAGATGGAGTGGAACCGGTCCGGCTCATCCAGCATGGGAAAATGCCGGGACCTGGCCAACATCTCCACCTGCGCCCCAGCCACCCGGTCGAACAGGCTGGCCTGCCGGGGGTCTACAATCTTGTCCCCCTGCCCATAGATGCCCAGGACGGGCATCCGCAGCCGGCCCAATCTGGGACGCAGATCGGTATGATGCAGCGAATGAATGCTCCACAGGAATGACTCCAGGGTCATCTTGGACAGGTCGCGCATCAGGAGCTGATACCACTCACTCCAATTGGCCGCGATCCAGGGTGCAAACAACTTGATGCCCAGACGCAGCAGGCCGGGCGAGTTCCAGACGAGAAAGGCGATCCAGGGATAGCCGGCCAGCTTCAGGAACAGATTGAGCGACCGCCCGTCCACCGGCGAACCAACGACGACCACCTTTTCCACACGCTGGGGGCGGTCCAGAGCCAGATTCAGGGCCACTGTACCGCCCATCGAGTGGCCGATCACGGGGGCGCTTTGAATGCCCAGCCGCTCCATGAACTGATCGGCCAGAGCGACAAAATCAGAGATCTCGTAGCTTTCCCTGCGCTTGTCCGACTCGCCAAAGCCCCAAAAGTCCAGAGCATAGGCCCGGTAGCGGGGGGCCAGGGCCTCCATGGTCCCCAACCAGCAACCCCACGAGCCGAGCCAGCCATGAAGGAGAACAACCGGTTTGCCCCGTCCATACGCTTCGTAATGGACGACGCCCTGGCTTGTCACAATTGAACTCAAGCTCTCTCCCTTCAATCACAATTCAGGCGCCCGGCACTCCCCCTACTCCGGTGCCGTTTCCAGGATGCTGTAGAGCAGCTCCAGGAGCACGTTTTTCACACTCTCCTTATCCGTTGCGACGCAGGGCAGCAATTTAACATCGGGACCGATCTTGAGCGCGATGCGCAGGTCCTCCGGCGACCAGGCATCTTCCATGTCCTGCTTGTTGGCCGCAACGACGTAGGGGGTGTTGGCATAGTTGCGAAAGATGTCCAGAATCCGCCGCGCTTCACGAAAGGTCTCAGGCCGAACGCTATCCACCAGGACGACGAACCCCAACATCCCTTCGGATAGAATCTCCCACATAAAATCGAAACGCTTCTGCCCAGGGGTCCCAAAGAGGTACAGGACCAGATCCTCATCCACCGTGATGCGGCCAAAGTCCATCGCCACCGTCGTCTCTTTTTTCACCCGTGAGGTCTCGTCGGTGATCTTGCGCTCGGTGGAGACGACCTCGATCTCGCTGATGGTGCGGATAAACTCCGTCTTACCTGCATTGAATGGACCGGTGATGACCATCTTTACTGTCTGCATCTTGACATCTACCTTGCCTGTTATAGCCGTTTGATGCGATCGATCAGTTTGCGGATGACCGACCGTTTGACCGCTGTCGGTTGGGCCACGATCTTTTCTATGGCCGTTGTCGGGGGTACCTTGGGCGGTGCGCCTGCCACTTCAACAACCTCGACCAGACCGGCCTGCAAAAGCCCATAGATGATCTTCCGAATCTGAAAATCATCCATCCCGATCCGTTGTGCGATCCGCTTGATCGAGTTGCGGGGGTTGATGTACGAGATGACCCGCCATTCGTCTACGCTCAGGTTGATTTCACGCAGCTTGACCTGGGGGCGGTCGGCGAATTTGAGGGCCATATCCAGGTCTGGCAGCTCATCCTGGAGCCGTTCCCACTCCTTCACCCGGCGGCTGCCTTCCAGGATGATGTTCTCCAGATCGATCGGCACGACAATCGCCCCTTCGGCAGGCAACTGGTTGGGCTCAAAATGGAACAGCCCTTCAGACCAGGTAAACAGGCTATAGACTGTTTCCAGGGCGTCGCTGCGGATGGCGCTCATGATGTCCTGCTGGGTGACGTGACCGGCGCTGATGAGCAACATGCCCAGTTCCATGTCGGTCTGTGTCTTGGCCTTGCTGCGGATGACCCTGGCCTGCTCTTCGGTCAACTTGCCGGCGCGAGCCAGGACGCTGGCCAGGTGCCCATCTCGTCCGCTCGTGGTGGTGTGGACCAGTTTCCCCTCTCGAAAGAACAGGGTCGTCACCCCCGATGGGACCTGCAGGGTGAGAGCACCGGTCTTGCGAGCCAGGTGGATCAGGTTCAACAATTGAGTCGTACTAAAATCTCTGAGATTTCCTTTTAGCGCCATCTCGACCTACCTCTGGTAAGCAATCGGCTCCGAGGGGCGATCCCGGACCGGAATGTCGCCTCGAGCCCCATGACATGGCAATTTTCTTCCTGTAAATTATACCCCGTCTCCGGCTATTAGTCAACTGCTCCAGGGCCCTTTTCTTGCAGGTGGCCGGTGGTTGCCGGCATCCCTTGCTCGGCGGGGGTCTGTGACCCCCGCCGGTGAATCTTTTCCCTGGGGCAGATTTGAGCAAAGGGGCGCAGATGTGTTATAATTGCCTATCGAATCGTAACTCGACAATGTTAAATTAACATAAATGTCAGCCAGGGTGGACCTCACCCCATCCCCCAACCCC
>DAOTYI010000239.1:0-5312 GCA_034434895.1 Anaerolineae bacterium | reverse complement strand
GGGGTTGGGGGATGGGGTGAGGTCCACCTTTGCCGCCGTTTATGTTAATTTAACATTGTCGAGCTTTTCACCCAGGCAGAATTCTTATAGGACACGGGTGACACAGATTTCACGGATGAACACGGATGATCTCATGGCTCCCTGCTGGCAGAGGTGGGGATTGCGTGGGGTAAGCGTTGCCTGCGCCCCTTGACGCCTGGCCTGGTCTGAGGTACAATGGCCAGGGGAGCTTCTATGGCACGACCGGTCATTACCCTGACCACCGATTTTGGCCAGGCCGATGGCTATGTGGGCACGATGAAGGGCGTCATCCTGGGCATCTGCCCGGAAGCGACGCTGGTGGACATTGCCCACGATCTCTGCCCGCAGGCGGTACGGCAGGCAGCCTATGTGCTGCATACAGCCGCGCCCTACTTTCCGCCGGGCACGGTGCATCTGGTAGTGGTGGACCCGGGTGTGGGCAGCCGGCGACGGCCAATCGTCGTGCAGACGGCGCGGGCGCTCTATGTCGCTCCCGATAACGGCGTATTGAGCCTGGCGCTGGCCCACGACCCGCCCCACCTGGCCATCCACCTGACAGAGACAGCCCAGGCCAGTGCCACTTTCCATGGCCGGGACATCTTTGCGCCGGCAGCAGCCCATCTGGCCTGCGGCGTGGACCCCCGCGATCTGGGTGAACCACTGCCGGTGTCCGAGCTGATCACCCTGCCGGGCCTCTATCCTGAGCCTCAGCCCGACGGTTCGTGGCGCGGCACGATCCTCCATGTGGACCGGTTCGGCAACCTGATCACCAATATCCAATATCCAATGACCAATATCCAATATCCAATGACCAATGACCAAATCAGCGTGCTGGCAGGTGGGGAGCGGATTGTTGGGTTGAAGCGGACCTTCTCCGATGTGGCGGTCGGGGAGTTGGTGGCCTATGTGGGCAGCAGTGGCTACCTGGAGATTGCCGTGCGGGAGGGGAGTGCTGCGGCCCGGCTGGGCATGGCGGTCGGCGATCCGGTCTGCGTCGAGGGACTGCCATGAGCTCACCCTCTTTGACCTTCTGGGATCGGGCACAACTGCTGTTTCTCCGGCTGCTGAGCCTGTTTCTGGGGTTGATGGACCGCCTGTTCGGTGTTGACTGGGGGCAGCGCCTGCTGGAACGTCAGGCCAACCGTTGGCAGTCACAATTAACCCGGCTGAACGAGGCGATTGCCCGCCTGGAGCAGGAACGGGCGCAACTGGAATCTCAGATCGAGGCCCTGGCCATCCACACGGCAGCCATCTATCTGGCAGGACGGAGCCTGACCGGCGTCGGGTTGCGCTTCGATCCGGCCCTGCCCCGCGACGAGGAGATTCTGACCGCTGCGATTGACCTGCTGGTCAAGAACCGGCTGGCTGCTGTGGAGATAGAGGAGGTCGGGCCGCAACACTATCTTTATACCCTGGAGCCTGACTGGCCTGCCATCCGCGCGCGCATTGCGGACGCCGCCGTCCTGGCCGAGCCGGAGGTGGCCGATTGGCTCCGGGAGGGGTTGAATTTCATAGAATCAGTAGTCAGTAGTCAGTAGTCAGTAGTCAGAAGTCAGTAGTCAGAAGGAGGGGGGATGCACAAGTTCCGTGAGTTGAAGGTATGGCAGCGGGCGATGGATCTGGTGACCGGGGTGTACCGCCTTACAAAATCGTTTCCATCCGAGGAACAATTTGGGTTGACCAGCCAGTTGCGACGGGCAGTAGTTTCAATTCCCTTGAACCTCTCAGAGGGAGCAGGTAGCGGATCTGACGCAGAATTTAACCGCTTCCTTCGTATATCGCTTCGTTCGTGCTACGAGACCATGACCGCTCTTGAAATCGGCCGTCGTCTCGGGTACTGTACCGATGCCCAGGTAGGCCCTCTCAATCGAGAGGTAGACGAAATCGCCGCTATGATCGTCGGTCTGATCAAAAGCCTTGGCTGTAGACCGCAAGCCTGACGACTGTCTGCTGCCTGCTGACTCGACCATGTTCGATTCGACCTCACCCCTATCCCCTGGCCTCGACTGACTACTGACTACTGACTACTGCTTGCGGAGGGAATCAATGGAAAAGTTTGTCATCGAAGGGGGGATTCCGCTCAGGGGCACGGTGGTGCCCAGCGGCAACAAAAACGCCGCCCTGCCGATCCTGGCCGCGACCCTGCTGACCGACAGGCCGGTCACCGTGCGCAATCTGCCCAACATTGGCGATGTGCGGACCATGCTTGAGCTGCTGGAGAGGTTGGGAGTGACCGTCCGGCGGCACGACAACCACACCGTCACACTCCATGCCACCCGCCTGGTCTCTACCTGTCCTGACCCCGAACTGTTTGGCCGGCTTCGGGGTTCGTTGACCCTGCTGGGACCGATGCTGGCCCGGACAGGCCGCGTCCTCCTCACCCTGCCCGGCGGCGACCGGATCGGTCGGCGGCGCATGGACACCCACCTGCTGGCCCTGGGCGCGCTGGGGGCCGAGGTCGAACAGAACGACCGGCTGGAAGTGCGGGCCAGGCGCCTGCAGGGGGCCGACATCTGGCTGGATGAGGCCAGCGTGACCGGCACCGAGAATGCGATCATGGCCGCCTGTCTGGCGCAGGGACAGACGATCATCCGCAACGCCGCTTCGGAGCCCCACGTCCAGGAGCTGTGCCACTTTCTCAACAGCCTGGGGGCGCAGATCGAGGGCATCGGCTCCAATGTGTTGCGCATCCAGGGGGGCCAGGGCCTGGGCGGTGGCGAGTGTACCATCGGCCCTGACTTTATGGAGGTGGGCAGCTTTATCGGCCTGGCAGCGGTGACCGGCGGTGAAATCCTGATCAAGAATGCTGCCCCTGAACACCTGGGCATGGTGCGCACGGTATTCCGGCGGCTGGGGGTGTGCTTTGAAGTGCAGGGGCAGGATATCCTGGTGCCGGCAGACCAGCCGCTGGTCATCGTAGATGACCTGGGGGGAGCTGTGCCCAAGGTGGACGATGCCCCCTGGCCTGGCTTTCCCACCGACCTGATGAGCATTGCTCTGGTGGTGGCCACCCAGGCGCGGGGGACGGTGCTCATCCACGAAAAGATGTATGACAGTCGCCTTTACTTTGTGGACCGCCTGATCGCTATGGGGGCGCGCATCATCCTGTGCGATCCCCACCGGGCTGTGGTTGTCGGTCCGTCACCATTGCACGGTGAAATCCTGCACAGCCCCGACATCCGGGCCGGGATGGCGCTGCTGATCGCCGCCCTGTGCGCGCGGGGGCAAAGCGTCATCCACAATATCGGTCAGATTGACCGGGGCTACGAGCAGATTGAGACCAAGTTGCAGGCGTTGGGGGCGCGGATCGAACGGGTGTAGCAGCCAGGGGGGGCGAGGGCCGATTTGCAGATTCGACCGAGGTGTGGTATGATAAAATCCAATTCCCCCCTGGTCGGAGGTTGGTGAATGGAGGCCGGGGTTGTCAGAAAGGAGGTGAGTGCGATTTACGATTTGCGATTTACGATTTACGATTTACGATTTACGATTTACGATTTATGATTTTTGAGAAAGGAGAATAATCATGGTCAATCGAATTCTACGTGTTTTTCGCCTGGATGCATCGGTTTTCCGCGAGGTCGCCGAAGATCAGGGGGCGATGGGCCAGGCGGCGATCATTGTCATTGTGGTCACCCTGTTGGCGGCCATTGGCGGAGCCATCGGCCTGATCCTCAACGAGGCTGAGGTTGGCTCGGCCATCCTTAACCTGTTCGTGACCTGGATCGTCAACATCCTGATCGGCTGGATCGGTTGGGCAGTCCTGACCTATTTTGTGGGTACCTTGCTGTTCCAGGGCAGGACCGACATTCCGGAGATGATGCGGGTGTTGGGCTACGCCAGTGCTCCCCGGCTGCTGGGTATCCTGGGAATTATCCCCTGCCTGGGCTGGATCGCCGCTCTGGCCGGCGCGATCTGGGCTCTGATCGCCGGCGTGATTGCCATCCGCGAGGCGATGGAGTTCGACACCGGCAAGGCGGTGATCACCGTCGTGATCAGTTGGGTGATCGCCTTTGTCATCACCTTTGCCATTGGGCTGGTGGCTGGCGGAGGGATGGCCCTGGCCGGAGGGTTGAGCAGGTAGTCGCTGACAGCCCTGTTGGTCATAAAATGCCAGGCATGGGTCGGTGCCTGGCATTTTGTTCATGAGGCGGATGCGTTGCCGCCGAACCTGGCCGGCCTCTGGTCGTCAAGTTTACGAGAATGATGACATTGCCGCTTTCTCTCCCGACAGGAGTCGCAGCTTTAGCCAGAAATGGCCTGAAAGTCGCCTGACTGCCTAAAGGCTCTACTCCCTTCTCGGAGGAGTCGAGGCTTTAGCTGGAGGCCGCCTGAAGGCTCTACCCCAGCCTCAGGGAAAGCGGTTGACAAGGTGGAATGGTGATAAAATGCATGAGCAGACTGAAGGAGGCAATAATGGAGCACACAATTACCCTGAAGATACCCGAAAAAACCTATGAGGTTATTGAGGTGCAGGCGGAGACCAAAGGGGTAAAGCCGGCCCAGATTGTGATGGAATGGCTGTACGAAGCTGTCAAACGGGCACAGACTGCTGAGGAAGACCCGCTGGAGGCCCTGATCGGCACCCTTGAATGCAAGGTGACCGATGTGGCAGAGCACCACGATGATTATATCGGACAAGCTCTGGCAAAGGAGCTACAAGATGGATGAGATTTTTATAGACACGGCCGGGTGGGCAGTCCTGTTTGTCCGCACCGAACCACAACACGCTCAAGCCTCAGCTCTGTTGCGTCGGTGGAAATAACAGGGACAACGGCTGGTCACTACCAACTATGTTCTTGTCGAGCTAACCTCACTTTTCACCAGTCCGCTACATGTGTCCCGACCAACAGTTCCGTTACATAGACGCTATCAAAACAACCCCATACGTCGAAATTGTCCATTTGGACTCTGCACTGGATGCAGCCGCCTGGGCCTTGTTGAAGTCAAGGCCTGATAAGGAGTGGTCGCTGGTGGATGCCGCCAGTTTTGTCGTGATGCAAGAGCGCGGTATCATCGAAGCCCTTACCACAGACCATCATTTCGAGCAAGCTGGGTTCATGCGTCTGCTCAAACCTTGAAAGACTCAATGGATGGCATTTTCACCACCAAGACGCGAAGGCACCAAGATTTCCCGGTCATTCTTCGTGTCCTGGTGTCTTTGTAGTAAACCTGCCGGGGTATTTGTTTACCGGGTTGTTGGTTCCAGCAGCGGATAAAAACGGATAAGCGGATAGAAACGGATGGATTCCAGGTGCGCGCTCATTGTCGGATTCCCATCTGACAAGTCGCCA
>DAOTYI010000238.1:0-3681 GCA_034434895.1 Anaerolineae bacterium | reverse complement strand
GGGACAAAGGGGGGTGAGGGGCGATGAGGGCCTTCGGTCACAAAAGTGTCAACCAGTTTTGAACCATCCCGTTTTTCATCCGGCGAATTCTATTACTTTCAGCATCGTGGACCGGCGTCACAGCCCTGATCCAGAGGCAAGGCTTGATAGCTATGTTCATAAGAAGGAGAGAGAAATGGAAGTCACAAAGGCTGTTGTGCTGGTGTTTGTGCTGCTGGCCCTCCTGGCTGGCTGCGGCGGCGGCCGCGACCGTAACGTCGAGATCCACATCCAGGTTTCGGACCGGGCGACAGAGACCGCCGTGACTGTGCCTGCTCCGCTGGCAGGGCTGCCGTCGCCCACTGTGGCGCCGGGCCAGCCGGTCGCCGTGCCGACGGAGGCGCCGCAGCCGACCTCACCGCCGGAACAGGCCCCGGCTGTGACGGAAGAGCCGCCCACCGAAGCGCCTCCTGCGCCCACCCTTCCGCCGACTGCTCCGCCGCCTACGGAAGCGCCCCCGCCAACGCAGCCTCCGCCGGCACCGGAGGAGCAGTACACCTTTGACCCCGCTGCCTGGGAGGATAGCCTCACCACCCTGAGCAGCTTTCGCCAGAAGGTGGTCCTGGACTTTACGGCCGATAGCGGCGGTGCGCAAAGCCGGGCGGTGTACGAGGGAGAGGTGACGACCAATCCCACTGCCCTGCACTCCATCCTGACGGTGGAGGGGCAGGCGGCCGCACAACTGCCCAGCAACCGGGTGGAGGTCATCTGGATCGGCGACCAGGTATGGGTTAAGGTGGGTCGCCAACCGTGGGTCCGAGTGCCGACCACGGCCATCGAAAGCCAGTACGCCGGGCAGGTCATCGGCGTGGGCGAGCTTCTGCCGTTTGTCCAGCAGGCCAGGCGCGTTATGCCCGACGAGATGGTCAACGGCATTCCCTGTAAGCACTATGTCTACAACGTCAGCAACCTGCAGACCGAAGCGGGTATGACCAGCGCCCAGGGGGACATCTGGGTAGCCAAAGACGGCGGCTACGTGGTGCGCCTGACGATGAACGGCCACGGAAGCTACTACGGCACCTACGCCACCAGCGGCACGCTCAACCTGGTCTACGACCTGTACGACGTGAACGCGCCGATCTCTATCCAGCCACCGCGCTGATGTGCCCCAGGCTGCGGAAAGCCAAAAGGCCCCGGCTCATCGCCGGGGCCTTTGGTGTGCTGGTGACTATTTTTCGCACAGAAAGGCGTGGCTCGTGGTGGCCCGGTAGTCATACTCCCTGCCCTGAGCGGAAAGGATGATCTGGTAGCCGGGAGTGATGACCTGAAGGTACATCATACCTGGCCTGGGGCAGCCCAGGCTGCTGTCGCGCCACTGGACGGCTTCGACTTTGACCACCTGGATCTCGCCAGGCGAGATGTTCAATCGCTGGGCCAGGTCGGCTCTGGCCACCTCTACGACCCGTTGTTCGTCTGTCTGGCTGTCGAGCGGCAGTTGCGGGTTGTCGCAGTACACGGCCTTCTGTTTGTCGGTGTGATACTCGTAACTCTGGCCGTTGGCTATCAGCCGGATCCGGTAGCCGGGGGTAATGACCGTCAGGTAGTTCATGCCCGGCCTGGGGCAGCCCAGGCTGCTGTCGCGCCACTGGACGGCCTCCATCGAGTGCAAGCTGATGGCCTCCGGAGCCACTTTGAGCCGTTCGGCCAGGTCCTTCCTGGCCTGCTCGACCAGGGCGGCCATCTCGGCGCTCAATTCCGCTTCGTGGGCCGGCTGCTCGCCCGTCTCGATCTCTTCCACCTGATTCTCCTGGCTGCACAACACAAAGCGGTTGGGGCCGGTGTGATAGGTATACTCCTGATCCCCGACCTTTAGGATCAGCACATAGCCGGGGGTGATCACCGTGGCATAGGCCATGCCCGGTTTGGGGCAGCCCAGGCTGCTGTCGTTCCACTGCACGGCCTCGACGGAAGTCACTTCAATCTCGCTTTCTGCGACATTCAGACGTGCAGCCAGGTCTTTCTTGACCTGAGCGACGATCTCTTGGGCCTCGTCCGGCACGGCCGTAACTTCCTGAGGTCCCCTGGTCTCCAGAGGGGGATTGCCCCCGGCTGGCGTGGCCAGGGGCGAAACAGCCTGAGGGGCCGCCGGGCCACAGGCCGCCAGGGCCAGACTCAAGGCGGTGAGCAGGCCAAACAACGACCACCAGAATCGCGCGTCTCTCATCCTATGCCTCCTCGCAGGGCATGTTGGAAGTTGCCCTGCACATTCAAGACGGTCAGATATGGCTTTGGGTTCCATTCCCGAACCATCTATTGGCCTTGCAGGCGGCCGAGCACTTGCTCTACAGAGAGGCCGCTCACCTTCACCAGCTTGTGGCGACCGCCATGCCCGGCTACGATCTCGATGTCCCGCCTGGGCACCTCCAGCAGGTCGGCCAGGAACCGGACCAGCGCCTGGTTGGCTGCTCCTTCCACCGGCGGAGCCGTCAGCCGGATGCGGAACCGATCGCCCTGGATGCCGGCCAGTTCGTTCCGGGCGGCGCGAGGGATCACCTGAACGGCCAGGACAACGCCGTCTCCTTGTGGCATGACCTTCATAGACGCTACAATCCGGCCAGGAGCCAGATCAGGATGCGGTGGACAATTTCCAGCAGGATCAGGGCTGCGACCGGGCTGATGTCAATGGCACCGCCGATGGGCGGGATGAGGCGGCGCAGCGGCTCCAACACCGGGTCGGTAACCCGATAGAGCAGTTGAACGGCGGGATGGCTGGCAAAGTGGCTGTAGGGTGTGATGGGCAGCCACGAAAGGAGCACCCGGATCAGGATGAGAAACTCGTACACCTGAAAAGCCAGCGAGATGATTCTGATCAGTGTCCACATGAAGTCTTGCCTCCATCGGCGACAGTCCAGGGCGGCAGGCTGGGGTTAAAGATGGCCCGGCCTACCCGCACCAGAGTGGCCCCTTCTTCCACGGCCACCTCCAGGTCGTCACTCATGCCCATTGACAGGTGCTGCCATCCGGCCTGGGGGAAGGCCGCAGCCAGCTCATCGCGCAGTTGTCGCAGCCGGGCAAAGACCGGTCGTGCCTGCTCCGGGTCGGCGACGATGGGGGCCATGGTCATCAGGCCCTCCAGCCGCAGGTGGGGCAGAGCGATGATCTCCTCCACGGCAGCCAGCAGGCCCTCTCTGTCCAGAAACCCATATTTGCTCGCTTCGCCCGAAATGTTGACCTCCAACAGCACCGGCAGCGGCTCGTTCCGACCGGCGCAGGAACTATCCAGGCGGCGGGCCAGCCTGACACTGTCTACCGAGTGGACGACCTGAAACAGAGGCACCACCCGCCGGGCCTTGCGACTCTGCACATGGCCGATCATGTGCCAGGTGATGTCGGCCGGCAGTTGGCCCACTTTTGTTTCGGCTTCTTCCACGCGGTTTTCACCAAAATGACGCAGGCCCAGGTTGTAAGCGACGCGGACTGCCTCGACCGGCTGGCCTTTGGTCACGGCCACCAGCGTGATCTCGGCCGGGTCACGACCGGCCCGCCTGGCAGCGGCGGCGATCCGTTCTTGCACAGAGCGCAGGTTCCCTTCCAGGTCGTTCATCTATCATCTCCGGCAACTTCGCCAAAGGTCGGAAATCCAACCGGCTGGATCGAGTCCCAGATCGGCAGCTCCTCTGCCCCCCTGCTCCTCTGCTCCCC
>DAOTYI010000237.1:0-3861 GCA_034434895.1 Anaerolineae bacterium | reverse complement strand
GGGGAGCAGGGGAGCAGGGGGGAGGGTGATGGCGGTGGGAGCGCTGTTGTTGATCGGCGGGGCCTGGCCGCTGGGCGGCTGGCTGCACCGACAGACACTCCGCTGGCAATACCCCGGCCTGCGCTTTGCCCGCGATTCGGCCTATGGGCGGATCGTTGTCACCGGGGCCGGAGAGCAGCGCATCTTTTACGAGAACGGCCTGCTCTTTTTCGAGACGCAGGGCACCACGGCTGAAGAGGTGGCGCACCTGCCGTTGCTGGCCCACCCCCGGCCTCGCCGCGTGCTGCTGATCGGCGGCGGGGTGAGCGGCAGCCTGGCTGAACTCCTCAAACACCCATCGGTCGCGGAAGTGCATTATGTCGAATTAGATCCGTCGTTGATCGCCACGGCCCGCCGTGAGCTCCCCCCCGAACAGGCCGCCGCCCTTGACGACCGGCGTGTGACGCTGGCCCACACCGACGGACGGCTGTATGTCCGGCAGGGCGGCGCGACCAGGGGATCGGCCGGGCTGTTTGACGTGGTCATCCTCGACCTGCCGGAGCCGGCCACCGGCCAGCTCAACCGCTTTTACACCCAGGAGTTTTTCACCGAGGTACGGGCCGTGCTGGCCCCTGGTGGGGTGTTTGCCCTGGGCCTGCCCTGGCAGGAGAACTACCCTGGCCCGGCGTTGCAGCGGCTGGCCGCCAGCGTATCCCGCACCTTGAGCACCCGCTTTGCCGAGACCAGGCTGCTGCCGGGCGAGCGGCTCTTCCTGCTGGCCTCCGACGCTCCCCTGCCAGCCGACCCGACCACCTATAGCACCCGGCTGACAGAACGGGGCCTTGTCACGCGCCGGGTAGTACCCTCCTACCTGCACTACTTGCTGACTACCGACCGTGCTGCCCAGGTCCAACAGCTCCTGGCCACAAGCGCAGGAGTGCGCCTTAACCGGGACCTGGAGCCGATCTGCTACTTTTACGACCTGACAGCCTGGCTGGCCCGCTTCTCCGAGGAGCTGAGCCGTCTGGCAGCCGGGGCCTCGTTGCTCCGGTTGGGCTGGCTGGCCCTGCTCCTGGTACTGGCAATTCCTCTGTTGCGCCGCCGACCGGTTCCGGCGGCGGTCGGCCTTGTCGGGCTGGCCGGGATGGCGTTGGAGGTGATTCTGCTTTTTGCCTTTCAGGTGGGACACGGCTCCATCTACGGTCAGGTAGGGTTGATCGTGACCAGCTTCATGGCCGGCCTGGCCGGGGGCAGCAGCGTGGGGCAGATCGGCCACCTGCCCTACCGGCCACGGACGGTGTTGATCGGCATCCAGGCAGGGATCGCCCTGTTTGCCCTGGGGCTGATGGGGGTTGTGCCCCTCAGTCCGCCCGTCTGGGCCTTCCCGCTGCTGGCGCTGATGGGCGGCGGGCTGGTGGGGCTGGTCTTCCCCCTGGCCGTGGCCTGCACAGCAGGGGAAAGCGGCCGGGTGGCCGGACAACTGTACGGGGCCGACCTGCTCGGCGGCTGTCTGGGAGCAGTGCTGACCAGCAGCCTGTTGGTGCCGGTGCTGGGCCTGCCCCATACCTGCCTGGCCGTGGCCCTGGTCGGCCTGGCCGGGCTGGCCGTGCTCATAGGGCAAAGAGGGCACGGCTGATCCGGGGCGCGCCCCGGCGTTTCGAAGCAGAAGAATGGAGCGCCCCACCCACCCTGCTGCTGGGTCTGGGAACCCGGCGCCCCCCCGCTGAGCAATGAAGACGCCCAAAAGCGCAAGTAGGGCAACTGCGAGCAATTGCCCTACAAACGCACCAGCCTTGCGCCCCCCACTGGCGGGGGTCACAGACCCCCGCCGAGCAACGGGGTGCCTCACGCCCATGTTCTGCTTCGAACACCCGCCCCGGCGGCCATTTGCTTCCGGCAGCCCTTTGGGGTATAATGGGACGGAAAATTGAGGAGGTATGACCATGCACCGTCTCAAACCGCATGTCAGGTTCCTGGCCCTGACTCTCATCCCCCTTCTTACTCTCCTGACCGCCTGTGAATTCACCCCGACGGCCGCGCCGACGCCCATCCCCCCGCTGCCCGACGCCACACCCGGCCCCAGGCCGGGCGGCAAGATCATCTACGGCCTGACGCTGGCCCCGTCGGGCATTGACCCCCACGTGGATGCCTCGTCCGAACTGGGCATCCCGCTGACCAGCGTCTACGACACCCTGATCTACCAGGACCTGGACGGCAGCTTTGTGCCCGGCCTGGCCGAGCGGTGGGAGGTCTCGGCCGATGGGCTGACCTACACCTTTTATCTGCGCCGGGACGTAAAATTCCATGATGGCACCCCGTTCAACGCCCAGGCGGTGCAGTTCAATCTGGAGCGCATCGCCAACCCGGAGACCCGGTCGCGCAAGGCGCGGGGGATGCTCGGCCCCTACGACCACACCGAAATCGTAGATGAATACACGGTCAGGGTCCATTTCAAGCAGCCTTATGCCCCCTTCCTTGACTCGGCCAGCCAGGTCTATCTGGGCATGGCCTCGCCCACGGCGGTCCAGCAGTGGGGGGCCGACTATCAGCTCCACCAGGTGGGGACCGGCCCCTTTCTCTTCAAGGAATACGTGCCCAACGACCACCTGACGCTGGTGCGCAACCCCGATTACGCCTGGGCGCCGGCGGTCTATGACCACAACGGACCGGCCTACCTGGAGGAGATCGAGTTCCGCTTTTATGTGGACCCGGCCGTCCGGGCTCTGGCGCTGGAGTCGGGCCAGGCCGATGTGATGGGCGAGATCCCGCCCCAGGACGCCGTCCGGCTGGAGGGCAACCAGGCGTTCACCCTCTACAAAGTGCCGATCCCCGGCCAGCCGTTGCAGTTCTTTTTCAACACCGAAAAGCCGCCCACCGACGACCTGCGCGTGCGCCAGGCGTTGCTCTACGCCACCGACCGTCAGGCCATTGTCCACACTATCTTTCAGGACTATTCGCCGGTGGCCTATGGCCCGCTGAGCGCCGTGACGATGGGCTTTACCCCGGCGGTCGAGGGCCGCTACGCTTATGATCCGGCTCTGGCAGCAGAACTGCTGACCCAGGCCGGCTGGACCGATTCGGACGGGGACGGCCTCCGCGACAAGGAGGGTCAGCCCCTGGTGCTGCAAGCCTACCTGATGACCTGGGGCTATCTGCCGGAGGTGGGGCAGATGCTTCAGGCCCAGCTCCGGGCAGTGGGGGTGGAGTTGCAAACCCAGACGGTGGCCTTTCCGGCAGCAGTGGAGGCAGCGGGCAAGGGCGAACACCACCTGGCCCCCATGGTCTTTTCCGGCAGCGACCCCAACGTGCTCAACTCGACCTACCTGTCGGCCAACGCCGAGGGGGGCTTTAACTGGTCCAGGGTCCGCGATGCCGAACTGGACCGCCTGCTGAATGAGGGGATCAGCACCCTCGACCCAAACCGGCGGGCCGAGCTCTATGCTCAGGCCCAGACCCGCATCATGGACCTGGCCCTCGTCCTGCCTGTCCGAGATTATGTTAATCTGAATGCCGCCAAAGCAACCGTCAAGGGGCTTCGCTTCGACCGTCGTGGCTGGTTCCCCTGGCTGCATGACGTTTATGTAAATAAATAACCAGACAGGGGGTGGGGGGTCAGACCCCTGTCCCCCACCCCCTGCCTCTTGTCCCTTCCATGCTGCGCTACGTCGGTCGGCGGTTGCTGGGAGCCATTCCCGTCCTGTGGGGGGTGGCCACGCTGGTGTTCGTCATCATGCGCCTGTTGCCCGGCGATCCGGCGGCGTTGATGCTCTCCGAGTCGGGCGGCTCGGCGCAGGCCGTTGCCGAGCTGCGCCATCGCCTGGGGCTGGATGACCCTCTTCCGGTCCAATATGGGCGCTATCTGTTTGACCTGCTGCGCGGCAA
>DAOTYI010000236.1:0-30673 GCA_034434895.1 Anaerolineae bacterium | reverse complement strand
AAGTGGACATCCTGGCCGACGATGGGCGGATCACGTTGTTCGAGGTCAAGAGCGTTTGCGAGGTCGAAGATGTGGACCGCCTGGCCGACAAGGTAGCGCTGATGCGCACCTTGCACCCTGACCGGCAGGTTGATGGCGTGATGGTGACTCTGGGCGTCAAGGAAGAAGAGGTGAAAACCCGTTGCGCCCACTATGGGATTCCTCTGGTCCATTAACGGTTGCTGAGGGCAGATGGCCAAAGCGCCCGGCAAGTGAAGGGGTCGCCGGGCGCTTTTGCTATTCTGGTAATCCAAAATGGTTCACAACAAGTTGACCCCTGTGGGTTTCACCACCGCCCGGCAACCTTCCCGGCAGCGATGGAGGCTGCCAGTCGCCGGGGGACAAGCCGGACACCAAAAGCCAGAAAGCGATTCCCGAACCCCGGCACGGCCGTGCGCCGGCCTTTCTCAAAGGCACGCAACGCGGCGGCCACCACCTCATCGGGACCGGGCATCCGGTCGCGCCAGGCCTCGCCAACACCGGACACGGCCTGGAAGCCGGTGGCGGTGAAACCGGGACACAGGGCCATGACCCTCACCCCATCAGCGCGCACCTCATGGGCCACCGCCTCGGAGAAGCTGAGGACAAAGGCTTTGGTCGCGCCATAAACAGCCATATTGGGCACCGGCTGAAAAGCGGCGGTAGAAGCCAGGTTGATGACCCCACCACGTTTCCGCTGTCGCATCGCCGGCAGATAGAGCCGGGTCAGCTCCATCAGGGTGTTTACATTGAGGCGTACCATCTCGGCCTGGTCCTCAAAGGGGATGGCGGTGAATTCGCCCCCTTTGCCAAAGCCGGCATTGTTGATCAGCAGGTCCACGGCCAGGCCACGGCGCTCTGTCTCGGCAAAAAGGGTGGTTGCTGCGCCCGGTTGCGCCAGGTCGGCGACAATGACATGGACCTGGACCCTATGTCTGGAGGTCAGCTCCGCGGCCAGGGCCTGGAGCCGGTCTGCACGGCGAGCCACCACCACCAGCTCCTTGCCCAGCGCCGCCAACTGCCGGGCAAACGCCTCACCAATCCCCCCCGACGCGCCGGTGATCAATGCGACCTTGACCTCATCGAGCATCTTCTCCCCCTGGAAAGTGAACGAATGGGCGAATGGGCGAGTGGGCGAGTGGGCGAATGGGCGAATGAGCGATTTGCTCATTCGCCCATTTATACCGATTTTAAAACCCTTCAAGCCGTGTCACATCCACGATCCCCCGGCTGAGGGCCCAGATCTGTTGCAGCAGGCCCAGGCGGTTTTCCCGCAGCGTTCGATCCTGGTGCATCACCAGCACATCATCAAAGAAACGATTGATGGCCGGGATCATGGGGCGCAGCGCCGTGAGCAGCCGGTCCACATCGCTTGCAGGCGTGATCTGGGCGCGGGCGGCCTGATATGCCTGCCACAGGGCAGCCGTAGAGGGTTCAGGGTCCACGCCCGGCCGGAACTCGAAGCGGTCGGTCTGGTCCCGCACGATACGGATACAGCGGCCATAGGCGTTGAGCAGGTCCATCCAGTCATCCCGCTCCACCCAGACGGCCAGTTGGGCGGTGGTGCGGTAGGCGTTGTATGGGTCGTCACCCCGTTCGGCCAGCACGGCCTCCACCACATCGTAGCGAAATCCCCGGTCGCGCAGCCAACCGCGCAGCCGCTCGGTGATAAAGGCCGACACCTCGTCCAGGACCTGCGCCGGGACCGGCAGCGGCATCAGGGCAGCCGCTTCGGCCAGCAAGGGGCGCAGCGACAGGGAGATCTGGTGGGCGATGAGGTTCTGGACAATGCCCAGGGCGTCGCGGCGCAGGTGGTAGGGGTCAGCCGAGCCGGAAGGAGCCAGTCCCACGGCAAAGAGGCCCGCCAGGCTGTCCAGCCGGTTGGCCAGGCCCAGGGCCAGGCCAGGCCGGGTCTGGGGCAGGGCGTCGTCGGCGGAGCGCGGCAGATAGTGCTCCAGGATAGCCGTGGCCACCGCCTCCTCTTCACCCGACAGCCGGGCATAATGCTGGCCCATGATCCCTTGCAGGCTGGTGAACTCAATCACCAGTTGGGTCACCAGGTCGGCCTTGCACAGGTGAGCGGCGCGGCCGACGACCGCCATCTCGGCCTCGTCCAGGCCCAACGCCCGACCGATGACCGGCACCAGCTTTTCCAGGCGACGGCTTTTGTCCAGCATCGAACCCAACTGCTCCTGGAAGGTGAGAGTATCGAGGCGGGGCAGAAAGCTCTCCAACGGCTTGCGTATGTCGTTCTCGTAAAAGAAGCGGGCGTCGGCAAAGCGGGCGCGGAGCACCTCCTCGTTGCCATCGCGCACCACATCCAGATTATAGTCATCCCCATTCCGCACCGCCACAAAGTAGGGCAACAACTCGCCTGTATCCCCATGCACCACGGGGAAGTAAAGCTGGTGCTTTTTCATGGCGGTGACCAGCACCTCTGCCGGCAGGGTCAGATACTCCGGTTCGAAGCGGCCCAACAGGGCGGTGGGGCACTCGACCAGGTTGGTCACCTCATCCAGCAGGGCCGGATCGTCGGGGATCTGCCCGCCAACGGAAGCGGCCAGGGCTGCGGCCTGGGTGCGGACCTGCTCGCGGCGCCCGGCCATATCCACGACGATCCGGTGGGCAGCCATTGTCTCCAGATAGTCATCGGCACAGGTCAGCTCGATCGGCGGCGAACCGTAGGGACGCAACCCACGTGTGGTCCGCCCACTGGTCACCCCGGCATATTCAAAAGGCACCACCTGGTCGCCCAGCAGAGCGACCAGCCAGCGGATAGGGCGGGAGAAGGGGACGTTGGTCTGGTTCCAGCGCATCGTCTTGGGGAAGCGCAGGCCGGCGATAAGGGCCGGGAGTTTTTCGGCCAGCACCCCGGCTGCAGGACGACCTGGCTCGGTCTTGACGGCGACGGCGTACGATTTCCCCCCCTCGGTCACAATGCGCAGCGATTCGACCGGCACCCCCTGTTTCTGGGCAAAGCCCAGGGCCGCGCGGGTCGGCCGGCCGTCAGCCTCGAAGGCGACGTGAGCCGGCGGCCCCTGCAACTGCAACGTGCGATCCGGCTGGTGGGAGGCCAGGCCGTAGACCAGCACCGCCTGTCGCCGGGGGGTGCCCACAACCCACACCGACCGATAGCTCAGCCGCGCTTCCTCCAGCATCCGGGGCACCGCTGCCTCCAACTGTTCCAGGGCCAGGGTCAGGTCGCCGGCCGGTAGCTCCTCCGTGCCGATCTCTAGCAGAAAGGTTGCAGATGGGGTGGTGGATGGTGGATATTGGATATTGGATATTGGATATTGCTTGCTTCTTGCTTCTTGCTTCTTTAAGAAGGGGTAGCCCATCTCCTCCCGCTGTTTGACATACAGGCGGGCCACCTGGCGGCTCAGGTCGCGCATCCGGCCAAAGTAGGAAGCCCGTTCGGTGACGCCGATGGCTCCCCGTGCATCCAGGATGTTGAAGGTATGAGAGCAGCGCAAGATATAATCGTAGGCAGGGATGACCAGGCCACGCTCCAGGCTGGCCCGGGCCTCGGCCTCATAGAGGTTGTACATCTGGGTCAGGCGCTCCACGCTGGCCAGTTCAAAGTTGTAGATGCAGTGCTCCACCTCAGGCCGGCGGTAGATGTCGCCATAGGTGTGGAGGCCATCCCAATCAATATCCCACACGGCGCGGACCTTTTGCAGGTACATGACGATCCGCTCCAGGCCGTAGGTCAGTTCCACCGGCACCGGATCGCAGGGCAGGCCACCGGCCTGCTGAAAGTAGGTGTACTGGCTGATCTCCTGGCCATCGAGCCACACCTGCCAGCCCAATCCCCACGAGCCCAGGGCCGGGCTTTCCCAGTTATCCTCCACAAAGCGCACATCGTGCTCGCGCAGGTTGATGCCGATGGCCTCCAGGCTGCCCAGGTACAGTTCCTGGGGGTTGCCAGGGTCGGGCTTGAGGATGACCTGGTACTGGGTGTGCATCTGCATCCGGTTGGGATTTTCGGCGTAACGCCCATCATCGGGCCGGTAGGAAGGCTCGACGTAGGCCACGTTCCACGGCTCAGGGCCGAGGACGCGCAAGGTGGTGGCCGGATTGGCCGTGCCGGCGCCCAGCTTCTCGCTGTAGGGTTGCCAGATCAGACAGCCATAATCGGCCCAATAGCGGTCCAGGCGCATGATCACTTCCTGGAAGGTAAGCGGTTTAGCCATCATCTTCTCCCGTAAGAGCCGGTCTGAAAACCACACATTCCGCACTCTGCATTCCGCACTCCGTATTCCCCATCGTCCGCCGCAGATGATGGAGGAAATCCACCGACTTGAGCCGGCGCTCCAGGTGATAGGTGAGATAGTGGTTCATCGTGCGCTCCAGTTCGGCGTGGCTGGCCGGGCTGAGGCGCAACAGGCGGCAGGTTGCCCAGTCGCGGGTTTGCAGGAAGCGCAGCACCTTGAGGGCATTCAGCGACAGCTCGGCGGTGCCCGGCCGGGCGTAGCCACATTGTGGGCAAAAGACACTCCCTTCAGCAGCGCTCAGGTAATTGGTCACCGGCTGCAACGCTTCCCGGCATCCGCCGCAGAGAAAAAGTTGGGGCTGGAAGCCGACCAGGGCCAGCAGATGGAGCTCGTAATAGCGGGCCACCAGCGCCAGATCCCCGGCGGTACATAGCCAGCCGAATGCCTCTTTGAGCAGGTCGAACAGGGGCCGGTTCTCATCCCGCTCGGCGGTGAACGAGTCGGCCAGTTCGGCAAAGTAGTAAGCGTAGGTGGTGCGCAACAGCTCCTGGCGCAGCGGCAGAAATGGCTCCAGCGTCTCAGCCTGGGTGATGATGTCCAGTTCGCGGCCCACGGCGACCAGGTACAGGCCGTGGCTGAACAACTCGACGTGGCCACTTTTGCGGCTGCCGGGTTTGCGCGCTCCCCTGGCGATGAGCCTGAGCTTGCCGCGTTCCGGCGTGAACACAGTCAGCAGGCGATCCGCCTCGCCAAAGTCGGTCCGCCGCAGGACAATCGCCTCGGTTCGATAGACCCGCTCGCGATGCGACATGGGTGCTCTTGCCGACCGAGATTCAAACCCGGGTGCAAAGACAAAGGGCCGGGGACGAATGACGAAATTCTCCGTCCCTGGTCCTCCGTCTTTCGTCCACTCGATCAGTAATATCCTTTGAACCCGGCACCCAGTGGCACATTGGTCAGCACCGTGCCCACCAGCCGGGCGTTGATCTGGCGCAGCCGCTGCACCGCCGTGCGGGCCACCTCCCGTCGCGTCTTGCCGGCGCTGATGACCAACAGCACCCCATCCACCCGGGTAGCCAGCACCGCCGCGTCGGTCACGGCCACCACCGGCGGCGTATCGAACAGGACCTGATCCGCCTGCCTGGCCAGCGCGGCGATCACCTCCTCCATCCGCCGCGAGCCCATCAACTCCGCCGGATTGGGGGGCAGGGGGCCGCTGGTCAACACCGACAGGCCCTCGACAGCGGTGGGCTGGAACGGCGGCGAGGCCAGGGCGGCCTCGTCCATCATCGCCGTCGTCAGGCCCACCCGGTTGTCCAGGCCGAAAATCTCGTGCAATGTCGGCCGCCGCAGATCGGCATCCACCAGGATGACCCGGCGCCCGGCCTGGGCTGAGACCACCGCCAGGTTGGCCAGGGTGGTGGACTTGCCCTCGCCCACCCCCGCCGAGGTGACGACCAGCGTCTTGAGCGCCCGATCCAGGCCGGCAAAGTCGAGGTTGGTCCGCAGCGTACGATATGCCTCGCTGATAGGCGAGCGCGGATCGGAAATCGTGATGAGTTCATTTAGTTTCTCGTTCATGGTTATAGATTCTCGCTTGGTCATTGGGCATTGGTTGTTGGGTATTGGGTATTGGGTATTGGGTATTGGATATTGGATATTGGGTATTGGGTGTCAGAGCAGGCTGACGACGAGGGCGCCGAGGCCGGCCCCGATCACCAGGCCCACCAGGAAGATCAGCAACAGGCCCGGCTCCAACCAGGAGGGAAGGCCCCATCTCTGCCGTCCCCTGGCCCTGGATTCGCTGCCGGTCGGAATGGTCCCCAGAACGGCGAGTTCTACTGCCTTCTGCACGTCAGAAGGGGTGCGCAGGGTGTCCGATTCCAGCCATTCCAGGAAAAAGACGATGATGCCCCCGACGATAGCTCCCAAGACGGCACCGGCGGCCATGTTAAACTTGATTTTGGGCGAGGCCAGCGGCACATCTCGGATGTCGTCTACTTTTTCGACATAGATGCGGTCGCTTTTGTCCTGCTCGATGTTCCACTGCCGTCGCTCTTCGACAAACACGTCGGCCAGCGTTTGGGCCATCAGGCGGGCCTCCTCTGGATCGTGGCTTTCGGCCTGGATGGTGATGGTCAGGTTGGCCGAATCATCGCTGACATCCAGATTGGCCAGAAAGTCATAGGTGCTCATGTCGAGCTGGGCGCGGTCAATGGCTTTCTGGGTCATGGTGTGGCTTTTGATGTTGATGACATAGTTGCGCAGCAGCTCTTTAGTCGCCTGACTGAGGCCCCAGTCAGGCCGCGCCGGATTGATGCTGAGCTGGATGGTGGCCTTGTAGGTTTTGGGCAGGATCAGGCTGACGCCCAACGCCGCAACGGCGGCCACCACCGCCACCAGCAAGATGATCCAACCCCGTTTGCGAGCGAGATTCCAATAGTCACGAAATTCCATCTCCGTCTCCTGAGGAGCAGATATGTCACCACCCAGGTGCCAGGCACTTGTGCTCATTGGGCCAGGAAATGAACCACAAAGGACATCAAGGACACAAAGGCAAAAATATTCATGTCCTTTGTTGTCAGCCTTTTTGGCTTCGGCGTAAGCTCAGCCGAACGGTTCCGGATGGTCCATGTCAGGGGCATTGTAGCACGAAACAGCTCAAGGCTCAAGTTCGCCGGCTTCTCAAAATCTGCCCGGTCCACCGCCTCCTCTGGCGTGGGATCTCGCCCAGCACGGCCACGCCCCAGGCTTCCACCTCGGCGCGGTCGCGGATGGTGTCGTCGAGATAGTCCCACAGGAAGGCCAGAGCCAGGCCGGCCACCAGAGCCACGAACAGGCGGATGGGCAGGTCGAGCTTTTGTTTGAGACTGCGGCCCACCGGGCCGATGCCCGGCCCATCAATCAACACCGCCCGGGCTTCGACGCCGGCCAATTGGGGAAAATAGTCCGGGCCAACCTGGTCCACCGCCGCACCCACCGCCTCGGCGAGGGCCTGAAGCTGCTGGCGGTCGGGCCAGGTGACGGTCACGGTCATGATGCGGTGCTCGCGGCTGGCAAAGATGGTCCCCGCCGGCACCGGGAAGCCAACCCGCTGGCTGATGCGGGCCGCAAAATCCCCCCCCTTGAGCACCTCGCTCAGATCGTCGGCCAGGTATTCCGAAGCCAGCCAGGCGTCCGACCGCCCCTCACCCGACACGACATTCACCGGCTCCTCCCCCTCGATGCCGATGGCGAAGCGCATGGTGGCCTGGTAGACCGGGGGGGGCGGCCGGTAGGTCGCCAGGCTGACGGCCAGGACGGCCCCCAGCAAGGCGGCGATCAGCCACCAACGCCGCCACACGATGCGCCAGTACTCTCGTAATTCCATAACCCCCTCACCTGTTTTTCGATAAAAGCCCACAGGTTCGATTTGAATATGCTCGTGTCAAACCGCTCCGCATGTGCCCGGATGGTGGCCGGGTCAAAGGCCCGGTCGTCGAAGCGGTGGACGGCCTCGGCCAGGGCTTCGGGCGTCTGCTGGTGAAAAAAGGTCCCGGTCACCCCCTCGACCACATAATCCAGCGCGCCGCCCCCGGCAAAGGCGATCACCGGCCGGCCGGCGGCCATAGCCTCGACCGGGGCGATGCCAAAATCCTCCAGGCCGGGGAAGATAAAGGCCCGGCAGTGGGCCAGGAGCGATCCCAGCTCCTCATCCGGCACGCGCCCCAGGAAGCGCACATTCGGCCCGGCCATCGCTTCCAGGCCGGCCCGGTCGCGCCCATCGCCCGCGATCCACAGCGGCAACCCCAGGTCGGTAAAAGCCCGCACCGCCAGATCGATCCGTTTGTAGGGGATCAGGCGCGAGACGACGAGAAAATAATCGCCGTGGCTGCCGTCCGCTGGCGGCCGGAACCGCCCCGTGTCCACCGGCGGATGGATGACCTCCGACGGGCGGTGGTAGAAGCGACGGATGCGCGCCTGCACCTCGTGAGAGATGGCAACAAAAGACTCCACCCGCTCCGCCGCCTGTTGCTCCCAACGCCGCAGCCAGCCCAGAAAAGGTCGCACCAGCCGCTGTGCCATCCTGCCCACCTGCTCCCGCTGCACATAGGTCTCGAAATCCCACACAAAGCGGGTCGGCGTCAGGCAATAGCAGAGGTGATGGGCCCCCGGCCAGGTGCGCACCCCCAGGCAAAAGGCACTCTTGTTGGAAATGACCAGATCGTAGTCGCGCAATTCCAGGCCACCAAAGGCCAGCGGATAGAACAGCAGGTAGCGTTGATGATGACGGTAGATGCCCGGCAGGCGGTCCAGCCAGGTGGTGCGGATGTCCCATCGGCGGTAGGCAGCCGGCATCCCCTCCCGCCAGTAGATGGAGGTATAGATCGGCGCGCCGGGAAAGAGCTCCACCAGCGTTTCCAACACCGCCTCGGCCCCGCCGATTTGATTGAGCCAGTCGTGGACAATGGCAACTCTCAACGGACCCTTCTTCGGTCGTGACAAAAGCCTATTTTGTGCCCGTGTAAGGAAGCCGGAGACAGGCTGAAACCGGGCACCACCGCGTCACCCCGCCACCACTTCCCCCCCACACGTCGCTATCATAACACAACGCCGCCCCCCTGTCAAAGCCAAAGTTCCCCCCTCCGCATTCCGCATTCCGCATTGCTCATGGCAGGGTGAAGGTGGCCACATTGTTGTCCCGATTGACCTCCGGGTAGGCTCCTTTAGCGTCCGCCGGGTTGACGGTGAAGGTGAGTGTTCCCCCTCGCGTCCACAGGTAGCCGATGCGAAAGGCTGCCACACCCAGGCCGTTGCCCCGCACCAACGGGATGGCATCGGTGAGCTTGCGGCCGGCCTGGTTCTCGATCCGGATCGGCACCATGGCCGCATCCCGCGTCCCCAGGTTGTGGACTGTGATCAGGGCGAGCCACGGTTCAGGCAACTCGATGTCGGTCGGATCCAGACTGAAATCATACTCTGCCAGGCGGTCGCCTGGCGGAAGAACCGCGCCGGATGCCAGGCTCACGGCCAGGGTCGCGCGGTTGTTGTCGAAATCGTCCTCCGGCAGCGCCCCGCTCCACTCGACCGGGTTGACCTGGACGGCCAGCAATTCATCCCGCTGAGGGGGGCGATCCAGGGACACAGCCACCTGTGCTGTACCGCCACAGGGGGGGATGATCGGGGTGTAGGCAATGCCGGCCAACTGCGCACCGATGACCACTACCGGCAGGTTGTACACCGCCTGGTTGCCCACGTTGTGCACCCGAACCCACACCCGGCGGGCATCCGGTTCGAGCCCCAGATCGGCCGGCCCGACCTCCACATCCACACGGCCCGGACACAGGTTGCTGGTGTAGGCGTCGAACGGCTCGATCATCAGCTCCAGGCGCACAGCATTGTCCTCGATATTGGCTTCCGGCCAGATGGGGGTGCGGGCCTGCCAGGCAGTGGGCAGGCGGTTGACCTGCATCCAGAGCTGATGTTCCCCCCCGGCAAAGTTCCAGTACACAGGCACAGTCAGCGGCAGGGAGCGGGTCGCCGGCAACGTGACGGTGAACACCTGTAGGAAAGGCGTAAAGCCGATCTGTTCCTGGGCAGCCGAGATGTAGACCATCACCGGCACGTCGGTTGCCGGAAGAGGGCTGTTGTTGTGGATCGCGGCAGTTATGGTGAAGGGGAACCCGGCCCGTAAAGGGAGCGGAGCCACGGTTACATCCCCCTCGGCCAGCGTCAGATCGACCGCCGGGATGTCGGGCGTGGGGGACACCACGGGCGCGATTGGGCTGCTATCCGGGACCGTAGGGGTGGAGAGCAGGGCCGGCTGTCCGTCGCAGGCCAGCAGCGCCGGCAACAGGGACAGCCACAGCAGGAGCCGCCACCTGCCACCCGACCGACGACCCTTCATTCGCCCAAAAGGTATCTGTTTACCGCAGAGCCCGCGGAGAACGCAGAGAATCTGGAAAGTCATTCACCACCCGGCGAATGCCATCCTTTCTGATCTAGATTTTCCCGTTCTTTCATCTCAGCGCTCTCTGCGTTCTCGGCGGTAAACACATTTCACGCAGGGAGGCCAGGACCTCGACGATCTGGCCGTGGGCCAGGCCGTTGCTGGCGATGAGGCCATGGCACTCAACCACATCCGGTTTGTTATAGATCAGCGGCTCGCCCCACAGGTTGGTCAGGACACCCCCTGCTTCCAGAAGCAGGGCATGGGGAGCACACAGATCCCACTCCTTGGAGCGGCTCGTCGCCAGATACAGATCGCACGCCCCACCAGCTACCAGACTCACCTTGAGGCCGACACTGCCCACCCGCTTGACCGACCCGATGCCCAGCGCCTGACGGGCGGCCTCAATCAGGTCTGAATCATGGGAACGGCTGATCACCAGGCACATCCTGGCCGGCTCGGCCACCGTCGAGACGCGCAGAGGTGTCGTCCGGCCCTGGTACACCTGCCAGGCACCCTGGCCCTGCACCGCATAAAAGAGCTGCCCTCTGGCCGGCTGATAGACCACCCCCAATGCCGGGTAGCCACCCACTGCCAGGGCGATCTGGACCGCAAATTCGCCTGTCCCGGCGATGAACTCAATCGTGCCGTCCAGCGGGTCTACGATCCACACCCGCTCCTTTTTCAGACGCGCCAGGTCATCGTCCGACTCTTCGGTGAGCAGGCCATCAGCGGGGAACGCATCGCGCAGGCCGGCGACGATGATCTCATCGGCAACGCGGTCGGCAGCGGTGACCGGTTCGCGCCGGGCCTTGTGATCCACGGCCAGGCCGGTCTGATAATGGCCCATAATCAGATCGCCGGCCCGCTGGGCCAGGCGCACGGCCACATCGAGTTCGCGCCGCAGCGAGTCAACTCCCATTCTCTCCAGGCCCCTGTGGCTGATTGTAGCACCGGCCGGGGGCTTTGTCAAAAAAGTAGCACAGGATTCATCCTGTGCTACGGGTTACCCGGCCAGGAGCAGGTCCCTGGCCCGCAAGGGGGTTGGATCGCCGGCCTGAAGGGCGGCCAGGTGCCCCCGAAAGTCGGGCAGCGCCTGGCCGAGATAGAGGCGGGCCAGCTCTTGCTTTCTCTCCGTCGCCCGTGCGTCGCGCAAGGCCAGCCACGAGGTCAGCAGGCAGACCGCCATGTCGGCCAGATCGGCGGCATAGTAGTCAATCAACTCCCCATTGTCCTGTTCCTTCAGGTGGTCTATGGAGCGGTTGAACAGCGCTGTGGCCTCCTCCATCTCCCGTTTGAGTCCGGCCAGATGGGGGCCATACTCTTCGGCTGCCCATTCGTCGAACAGGCCATCCAGGGCATGGCCCAGCAGGGGGCCGGTGGCGGCCACGATCTGAAGCTGGCTGGTGCCCTCGTAGATGCTGGTCACGCGCATATCGCGCCAGTGGCGTTCCACATTGAACTCGCGCATATAGCCGGCGCCACCGTGGACCTGCATGGCCTGGTAGCAGACCCGGTTGCCCATCTCGGTCGCGTGGTACTTGGCCAGCGGGGTCAGCACCGCCGCCATTCGCTCCGCCCGTTTGAGCCGCCCCTGCTCCTGAGGGGTCAGGGGCCTCTGCCTTTGCAGGCGTTCGTATGCCTTCTTCAGGTCCACCCAACGCCCGGTCTCGTAGACCAGCGCCCGGGTCGTTTCGATCTCACTCCGCATGGAGAGCAGCAGGCGGGCCACAGCCGGAATGCGGTCAATGGTCCGGCCAAACTGCACCCGTTTTTGGGCATACTGGCAGGCTTCGCGGCAGGCAGCCTCGGCGATCCCCACCGCCTGAGCTGCCACCGCGATCCGGGCCCCGTTCATCAGCGACCAGGTGTAGCGGATCAGCCCATAGCGGCGCTGGCCCACCAGGCGGGCGGGTGTGTCGCAGAACTGCAATTCGCAGGTGGGCGAGGCGTGCAGGCCCAGCTTGTTCTCGATGCGGCGGATATGCACCGTCTCGTCGGCCTCCACCACGAACAGGGAAAGGCCGCGGGCATCGGTGGAACCCTCCTCGGAGCGGGCCAGCACCAGCAGAACCCCGGCACAGCCGTTGGTGATAAACCGTTTGACGCCGTTGAGCCGCCATACCCCGGCCGCCTCGTCCCAGATGGCCCGGGTCTGCACCGCGCCCAGGTCGGAGCCGGCCTCCGGCTCGGTGAGGGCCATCGCCCCGGTTACTTCCCCCCGGGCAAAGCGGGGCAGGAGACGAGCCTTTATCTCCTCATCGCCATATTCGGCCAGGGTGGAGGCGATCTCTTGCAGGCCAAAGATGGACATCAGCGCCGGATCAGCGCGGGAGATGATCTCGATCATCATCTGCAAGATCGTCTCCGGCAGGTTCAGCCCGCCATACTCCCAGGGCAACATGGCTCCCATCAAACCGGCCTGGCGCAGCAGATGGAGGCCTTCCTGCGTGGCCTCGGCGTAGGTGACCCGGCCGGCGTGGAACCGGGCGCCCTGCTCGTCCGCCTCGGCGGCGCGGGGCGCGATCCGCCCGGCACAGACCTCCCCCAGCACCTGGAGCAACAGCCGGTAGTTGTCCAGGGCATCGGCATAGTGGCGCGGCGCGCCCGGATAGTCGCGGTGATAGCGGTAGCCCTCTTCCAGGATGGCCACCGCCTCCTCCAGCCCCAGCCGCTCCAGGCGGTACTGCAAGTCAGGGTTATCGGTAAAGAAATTGTCTACCATGTCAGCTCCCTATTGAGGGTTTCCCCCTGGCCCCTTATCTGCCCTGCTGGCGATAGGCGCGGATCATCTGCGGGATGATGGTGCGCAGATCGCCGACAATCTTGTAATGGGCGATCTGGAAGATGGGAGCGTTGGGGTCGGTGTTGATGGCCACGATCTTGGCCGACTGGTCCATCCCGGCGCGATGTTGGACCGCGCCCGAGATGCCACAGGCGATATACAGCCGGGGTCGCACCGTGACGCCGGTCTGACCCACCTGGTGCTCAGGGGAAATAAAGCCGGCATCCACCGCCGCGCGGGAGGCCGCCACCTGCCCCCCCAGCACTTCGGCCAGCTCGTGGATAAGACGAAAATTCTCCTTGCTGCCCACCCCCATCCCACCGGCGACGATGACCTGGGCGTTCTTCAGGTCCACCTGGGGCAGTCGAACCTCCCGCCTGAGCACCTGCAGGTCGAGATCGCGGCTGTTGAAACAGGGTTCAATCCGTTCCACCACCCCATGTCGCCTCCTGTCCGGTTCACCCAGCCTCATCACCCCCTCGCGGACCGTGGCCATCTGCGGCTGACTGTCGGGGGTGACAATGGTGGCGATCATGTTGCCACCAAAGGCTGGGCGGATCTGGTACAGCAGGTCGTGGTACACCCTGCCCTGGCGCTCATAGTCGCCGATCCGCAGGTCGGTGCAGTCGGCGGTCAGGCCGGCCGAGACAGCGCTGGCAATGCGGGGGGCCAGATCCCGGCCGACCGGGGTGGCACCCAGTAGAAAGATGGCAGGTTTCCGCTGCCGCACCAGCTCGATCGCCACCCGCGCGTAGGGCAGGGTACGGTAGAGGGCCAGCTCGGGGTGGTCGGCCAGCAGCACCCGGTCTGCCCCGTAGTGGATGACCTGCTGCGCCAGAGGAGCCACCCCATCGCCCGGCAGCAGAGCGCACACCTGACCGCCCAACCGGTCGGCCAGTTCCCGCGCCTTGCCCAGCAGTTCCAGGCTGACCGGAGCGATCCGGCCTTCCTCCTGTTCAATGAAAACCCAGACTTCACGACCGGCGGTCATAGCACATACTCCTGCACCAACTCCTGGACCAACGCGGCGACTCCCGACTCGTCGGCGGCGAAGGTTTTGCTGTCCCGAGAGTGCAACACAACCAGGTCCACCTTGAGCACCCTGGTGGGCGAGCCGGCCAGGCCCACCCGGCCGTACTCCAGGCCCAGGTCGGTCCCATCCCAGACTTCGATCTTGAGCCCCCGCTCCGTCAGGTAGTGGTCCAGGGCCGTCTCGGTCTCAAACTCTGGCCATCGCCGCAGGAGTTCGGGATAGTCAAAGGGGGTCGCGGCCAGCTTGCAGGCCATCATCCGCCGCGCCGAAGGGGGGCGGGGCCGATTGGCCGAGGCGACCACAGTCAGCAGGCAGGGCAGGCTGCACCGGACCGTTTCGGTGCTCAGCGGCAGCGCCCGGCGGACGACGATCTGGCCCTCCCGCAGCTCTTCGATCGCCTCGGCGCAGGTGATCTGCGGCAGGCCCAGCTTTTCCGCCACCTGGGGCCCCACCTGGGCGGTGTCGCCGTCTATCGCCTGCCGCCCGCAAAAAACCAGGTCATAGTCCCCCACCTTCTCCACGGCACATTTGAGCACATAGGACGTGGCCTGTGTATCCGAACCGGCGGTCTTGCGGTCGGTAAAGAGGATGACCCGGTCGGCGCCCCGGTACAGGGCCTCACGCAGCACGTCGGCGGCGCGGGGTGGCCCCATCGTCAGCACGGTGACGCGGCCGCCATACTGCTCCTTCACCTGCAGGGCCATCTCCAGGGCGTTGAGGTCCTCCGGGTTAAAGATGGCCGGCAACGCGGCCCGGTTGACCGTGCCATCGTCATTCATCGCCTGGCCGGTGATATGGGCCGTGTCCGGCACCTGCTTGACCAGCACCACACTGTTGTACGGCATGAAAGCCTCCAAGCGATTTGCGATTTGCGATTTACGATTTACGATTTACGGTGCGGCAAGGCTTGTTACAATAAACACACCATGCTGGCCAAAGTTACGCTCCGGCGACGCATCCTTTCCCCCGACCTGGTGTTATAAAGGTCCAGGAATGTGATCCTGTACATTCCGCATTCCGCATTCCGCATTCCGCATTCCGCATTCTGCATTGTGGAGGTGCTATGCGTAAGCGAGTGGTCATCACCGGCCTGGGGGCAGTGACCCCTGTAGGCAACGATGTGCCCACCCTGTGGCAGGCTCTGCTGGCCGGGCGCTCCGGCGTGGGGCCGATCACCCTGTACGACGCCTCCGAGCAGCCGGTCCGCATCGCTGCCGAGGTCAAGAATTTTGACGCCGATGCCCTTTTGGGCCACAGGGAGGCCAGGCGCAACGACCGCTTTGTCCAGTTGATCCTGGTCGCTGCCGCAGAGGCCGTCGCCGACGCCCGGTTGACCTTCAATCAAAACCGGGACAACCGGCATGTTGGAGTTCTCATCGGCACCGGCATCGGCGGGATCGTCACCTTGCTGGAGAATGCGGAGGTGCTGCGGGAGCGAGGCCCCAGGCGGGTGAGCGCCCTGATGGTGCCGATGATGATGCCCAACGCCGGGGCCGGCCAGATCGCCATCAAGTACGGCATCCGGGGGCCGGCGCTGTCGCTGGCTGCGGCCTGTGCCACCGGCAACAACGCCATCGGTGAGGCCGCCGAGTATATCCGGCGTGGAACGGTCGAAGTCATGATCTGCGGCAGCGGCGAGTCGGTCATGCACCCCCTGGCGCTGGCCGCCTTCAGCAGCATGGGAGCCGTCTCGCACCGCAATGACGAACCGGAGCGGGCCAGCCGGCCGTTTGACGCCGACCGTGACGGCTTTGTCATGGGGGAAGGGGCCGGCGTGCTCGTCCTGGAGAGCCTGGAACACGCGCAAAAGCGGGGAGCGCGCATCTATGCCGAACTGATCGGCTATGGGGTCAGCACCGATGCCTTCCACATCACCGCCCCCGACGAGAAGGGGGAAGGAGCAGCCCTGGCGATGGAGGCGGCCCTGCGCGACGCCGGCCTGCGCCCAGAGGAGGTGGACTATATCAACGCCCACGGCACCAGCACGCCACTCAACGACAAAACCGAGACACTGGCCATCCACCAGGTCTTTGGCGAACATGCCCGCCGCCTGCCGGTCAGCGCCACCAAATCTATGATCGGCCACCTGATGGGCGGGGCCGGGGCGGTGGAGGCCATCGCCTGCGTCAAGTCGTTGGAGACCGGCTGGCTCCACCCGACCATCAATTACGAAACCCCCGACCCGGAGTGCGACCTGGATTATGTGCCCAACCGGGCACGGCGGACCGATCCGCGCGTCGTCCTGTCCAACTCGTTCGGCTTTGGGGGGCACAACGCCACCCTGATCTTCCGGCGTTGGGAGGGCTGAGGGTACCTTGGCCAACCGCAAGAACAGCCGACGTGGAGTGCATATTGTCGGCTGGGGCAAGGCGCTCCCTGGCCGTGTGTTGACCAATGACGATCTGGCGGCCATGGTGGATACCTCCGACGAGTGGATCCGCCAGCGGACCGGCATTGTCGAACGGCGCATCGCCGCCGAGGGGGAAACGACCCTGACCCTCAGCCTCAAGGCGGCGCAGGACGCGCTGGAAGTGGCCAATCTGGACCCGGCCCGCCTGGACCTGATCATCGTCGCCACCGTGACCCCCGACCATGCCTTTCCGGCCACAGCCTGCCTGTTACAGGATGCCCTGGGGGCCGGACGGGCTGCCGCCTTTGACCTGTCGGCCGGCTGTTCCGGGTTCGTCTATGGCCTGAGTCTGGCCGCCGGGCTGCTGGCCGCCGGCATCTATGACCACGCGCTGGTGGTCGGCGCCGAAACCCTGTCGCGCATCACCGACTGGACCGACCGCGCGACCTGCGTGCTTTTTGGCGATGGGGCCGGGGCGGTGGTGCTCCAGGCTAATGAAGCGCCGGGTGGCATCCTGTCCTCGCTGCTGGGGGCCGACGGCTCAGGGGGCGATCTGCTGATCCTGCCGGCCGGCGGCAGCGCACACCCGGCCTCAGCCGAGACGGTGGCCGCCCGCCAGCATTTTATCCGCATGGAAGGCCGGCAGGTTTTTCGCTTTGCCACGCGCATCATGCCTGAAGCGGCGCGCCAGGTGCTGGCCCAGGCCGGATTGACGGTCGAGGATGTCACCCTGTTCATCCCCCACCAGGCCAACGACCGCATTTTGCAGGCTGCCGCCCGTGAGCTGGGCGTGCCCCAGGAGCGGGTCTTTTCCAACCTGGCGCGCTACGGCAACACCTCCTCCGCCTCCATCCCCATCGCCCTGTGCGAGGCGGTCGAACAGGGGCTGATCAAGCGCGACGATCTGATCGTCTGCACCGGCTTTGGAGCCGGCCTGACCTGGGCAGCAGCGGCCATCCGCTGGAGTCTGCCGCTGCCGACGCCGCTCCCCTCGCGACGAACGGCCTTCTGGCGCTGGCTGCGCTATCGCCTGGCGCGGCTGCGCTCCCGCTGGCGGCGGCTGTGGCGGCTGATAGATGCTCGCCTGTTCCGCCTCCTGCACGACCGCGACAGGGGACAGGATTCGCCCGATGAGTAACCCTGCTTTGCAACGGCTGTGGGAGTTGTCCGCCCAGGCCCGGTTGGGAGGAGGAGCGGAGCGGATCGAGCAACAGCACGCCAGGGGCAAATACACCGCCCGCGAACGGCTGGAACTGCTGCTCGACCTGGGCACGTTCGAGGAGATAGACGCTTTTGCCCGCCAGGGGGACGAGGGGCCTCTGGGCGACAGTGTGGTCACCGGCTGGGGGCTGATTGACGGCCGGCCGGTCTATCTCTTTGCCCAGGATTTCACCGTACTCGGCGGCTCGGTGGGGGCCATCCACGGCCGCAAGGTATGCAAGGTGATGGACCTGGCCCTGGCCAACGGCGCTCCCCTCATCGGCCTCAACGATTCGGGCGGGGCGCGCATCCAGGAAGGGGTAGATGCCCTGGCCGCCTATGGTGAGATTTTCTACCGCAATACCATCGCTTCCGGGGTGATCCCCCAGATTTCGGTCATCCTGGGGCCTTGCGCCGGGGGGGCGGTCTACAGCCCGGCCCTCACCGACTTTGTTTTCATGGTGCAGGGCAGCAGCCACATGTTCATCACCGGCCCCGATGTGGTCCGGGCCGTGACCCGCCAGGAGGTCACCTTCGATGAACTGGGGGGAGCTCAGGTCCACGGCCAGAAGAGCGGCGTGGCCCACTTTGTCTGCCCCGACGAAGCGACGGCCCTGGCCGGGGTCCGACGGCTGTTGAGTTTCCTGCCGGGCAACAACGCCGATGATCCCCCCTGGCGTGAACCCTCCGACCCGCCCGACCGCCTGGCCGCCGAGCTGGATGAGATCGTGCCCGAAGCGCCCGACCGACCTTATGACATGCGTCAGATCATCCTGATGGTGGTGGACGACGGCGATTTTTTCGAGGTGCATGCCACCTTTGCCCCGAATCTGCTGGTGGGCTTTGCCCGACTGGGCGGCTATCCGGTGGGCATCGTCGCCCAGCAACCGGAGGCACTTGCCGGAGTCCTGGACATTGATGCCAGCGACAAGGGGGCACGCTTTATCCGCTTCTGCGACTGCTTCAACATCCCGCTGGTCACCTTCACCGACACGCCAGGCTTCCTGCCAGGCGTGGCGCAGGAGCATGGCGGCATCATCCGCCACGGGGCCAAGATGATCTTTGCCTATGCCGAGGCAACGGTGCCCAAACTGGCGGTAATCACGCGCAAAGCATACGGCGGCGCCTACATCGTGATGAGTTCCAGGCACCTGCGCGGCGATGTGAACCTGGCCTGGCCAGGGGCCGAGATCGCGGTCATGGGGCCAGAGGGGGCGGTCAACGTGTTGCATCGCAAGGAGCTGGCCGCCGCAGCAGACCCCGAAGCCCTGCGTGCCCGGCTGATCGCCGACTATCGGCAACGCTTTGCCAACCCCTACGTGGCTGCGGCGCGGGGCTATCTGGACGCCGTTATCCCGCCCCGCGAGACCCGTCCCCGCCTGATCGCCGCGCTGCGGATGCTCAGCGGCAAGCGCGCTTCCCTGCCGAGGAAAAAACATGGCAATATTCCCTTGTAAAGGGATAAGGAATGAGGGAAAAGGAGCAATGAGCATAGAACAACTGAGAGAAGGGTGGAAGGGGATCAAAGATAAAAGGATGGCCGGGTCGGGTTTGGAAATCGGGTTGGACCTGGGGATGGAGGAGTTGGCCTGGCCGCTTCCAGACGAGGAGCTGCTGCGGGCAGCAGCAGTGGCGGCAGTGTTGGTGGACTACCGACAGCGGGCCAGGAAACAGAGAGGCCATAGCGGCCTGCAGGGGACCGGGGCGAACTGGCGGATGTTACGCCGCTGGGCGCAACTGGATGGACAGAGATGAAGTACCGGGTCACGGTAGCCGGCCGTTCCTTCGAGATCGAGGTCGAGCACGACCGGCTGGTACGGGTGGACGGTCGGCCATTGTACGTGGACCTGGAACAGGTGGGAGGGTTGCCGGTCTACTCCCTGGTGCTGGACGACGGCGGGTATGTTGTCTTTGTTGAGGAGGGCCAACCCGAGTCCCCGCCGGCAACCCCCTATCAGGTCGAGGTCCGGGGGCAGGTCTATCCGGTAGAGGTGCAGCCACAACCAGGCCGGTTGTCCCCCCGCCGGAGCGAAAGCCCTGATCTGGCTGACCAGGAGGTGGTGATCCGGGCTCCCCTGGCCGGTGTCCTGGCCTCACTGCCACTGCCCGCCGGCGAGCAGGTCGAGGCCGGACAGGTAGTGGCCGTAGTCGAATCCATGAAGATGCAGATGGAACTGAAAGCTCCCTGTTCCGGCGTGGTGACCCGGGTACATGGCCCGCCCGGCCGCGACATCAGCCAGGGGGAAGAGCTGGCGATCATCAGACCAGGCCACTCTTTTTGACGTTCCACCTGGAGTCGAGTACAATGAACCTCCCGCAGCGTTGTACAACCTGCGGGAGGTTCTGTTTGAGGGGAACAGATGCGGCCATCAATCATTGTTCATGGTGGGGCGTGGGACATCCCGGCCGAGTTGCACCAGGCACACCGCCAGGGCACGCGCCGCGCCGTCGAAGCCGGTTGGGCGGTGCTGGCCGCCGGCGGCACGGCGGTGGAGGCGGTGGAGGCAGCTATCGTCCTCATGGAGGATGACGAGACCTTTGACGCCGGGCGGGGTTCATTCCTCAACGCCGACGGCCAGGTGGAATTGGATGCCGGGTTCATGGACGGCGGTCGGATGTTGGTCGGGGCGGTAGCGGCGGTGCAGTTCATCCAGAACCCCATCCGCCTGGCCCGGGCGGTGATGGAGCGGAGCGAGCATGTGCTGCTGGTGGGTCAGGGTGCGCAGCGTTTTGCCCACAAGATGGGCTTTCCCACCTGCGACCTGACCGACCTGGCCGTGCCCCGCGAGTTTGAACGGTGGCAAAAGCTGCTGTACGACCACACCTACTCGACGCGGCAGGCCTTTACCCGCCCGGCCGCGGCCGATACGGTGGGTTGTGTGGCGTTGGACCAGGCCGGCCATATCGCGGCCGGCACGTCCACCGGCGGCACGCCCAACAAACTGCCTGGCCGGGTGGGGGATGTGCCGCTGGTCGGCTGTGGCTTTTACGCCGACGATGAGTTCGGCGGGGCATCGTGCACCGGGTGGGGGGAGAGCATCGCCAAGGTGCTGCTGGCCCGCCTGGCTTTGCACTTCCTGCATGACCTGGGCGATCCGCAAGCTGCCGCTCAGGCCGCCATCCAGGTGCTGGCCAACAAGGTGAACGGCCTGGGCGGTCTCATCCTCCTGGCACCCGATGGCCGGCCCGGCTGGGCTTATAACACTCCGCACATGGCCTTTGCCTACCGCACGGCAGAGATGGAGGAGCCGGTGGTAAGGCTCTAGCGTGTTCGTAGCAGAACGCCAGGGTGGGGCACCCCATTGCTCGGCGGGGGTCTGTGACCCCTGCCAGGGCGGGCGGGGTGTTCCATTCTTTTGCCTCGAACACCCCTATAGGGCCCCGGTTGTCCTTCCAACCGATATGTGCTATAATTTGGATGGCATTTTCACCACCAAGGCACAAAGGCACAAAGATTTCTTGGTAATTCTTCGTGTCTTGGTGCCTTTGTGGTGAGCCTGCCGGGTCAACGGCGTAACTCCTGGAACAGAGTGTTCGAGACGGGGTGGATGAAGGAGTAGAAGGATGGCTCAACTACCCGACGGACGGGCCTTGCCGGGCAAGCTCTTCATCGTTGAAGGGATTGACGGCTCGGGCAAGAGCACGCAATTGGACCTGCTGAACAAATGGCTGATCGGTCAGGGCTACTGTGTGGCCTTTAGTGAGTGGAACTCGTCGCCGCTGGTCAAGGAGACAACCAAACTGGGCAAGAAGAAGCAGTTGCTCACTCCTACCTCTTTCAGCCTGATCCACGCTGCCGATCTGGCCGATCGGACAGAACGGCAGATCCTGCCCGCCCTCAAGGCCGGGGCCATCGTCCTGGCCGACCGGTATATCTACACCGCCTTCGCGCGGGATGTGGCGCGCGGGGTGTCCCCTACCTGGGTGCGCAAGGTGTACGCCTTTGCCGTCCGCCCCACCGTCGCCTTTTACTTCCGCGTGCCGCTGGAGGAGTCGCTGCGGCGCATCTTGAACGGCCGTCCCCAGCTCAAATTCTATGAGGCGGGGCTGGACCTGGGCCTGAGCGACGATCCTCAGGAGAGCTTTGCCCTCTTTCAGAAGCGGATCCTGGAAGAGTATGAAAAGATGGTGGACGAGTTCGGGCTGACGGTCATTGACGCCACCCTGCCGCTGACCGAACAGCAGGAGATGGTGCGGGAGATCATCAGGCCGCTGCTGCCCGGCGCGCTGCGCGTCCAACCCAGCGCCTGGCGAGAGGTCCTGGCCGCCGAGGAGGTGTATGGCCGCTACCTGGATGAGGTCCTGCCGGAAAGGAGCGCCCCATGACCGAAATCCGTTTTTACGGCGAAGGACTGGCCGGATTTACCCGCCAGAAACCGCTGCCCGGCCGGCTTATCGTCCTGGAAGGCACCGACGGCGTGGGACGGTCCACGCAGATCGCCCTGCTGCGAGAGTGGGTGGAGAGCAAAGGGTTCGCCGTGCAGTCCACCGGCCTGAAGCGCTCCGAACTGGCCGGTGCAGGCATCAAAGCGGCTCAACAGGGGCACACCCTGGGCCTCCTCACCGCCAACCTGTTCTACGCCACCGACATGGTAGACCGTCTGGAAAAGGTCATCATCCCGGCCTTGCGGGCCGGATTTGTGGTGCTCACCGACCGCTACATCTATTCCATCATCGCCCGGGCCATGGTGCGCGGTGTCAACCCCACCTGGATCCGGGACATCTTTGGCTTCGCCCTGGTGCCCGACGCCGTCTTTTATCTCCACGCCGACCTGCCACACCTGATCCCCCGCGTGCTGAATGCTCGCGGTTTTGACTACTGGGAATCGGGCATGGACTTTTTGCCCAACCGCGATTATTACGAGGCGTTTGTCGAGTATCAGAGCCGGTTGCTGGCCCAGTTCGAGGCCATGGCCGAGGAGTATCAGTTTCAGCGCATTGACGCCACGCGGAGCATCCGCGAGGTGTTCCAGCAACTGACCACCGAGATCGAAAAGGTGCTGGCCGGCATGAAGCCGGCCGATCGGGCAGAGGAAGCGGAAGACTCCTGATCCAGACGGTGGAGTGCCATGGGCGTGGTGGATGAGATCAAGGAACGTCTGGATATCGTGGAAGTGATCCAGGACTACGTGCCGTTGAAAAAGGCGGGGCGTAGTTACAAGGGCCTGTGCCCGTTCCACACCGAAAAGACCCCCTCCTTTGTCGTCTTTCCGCACACCGGCACGTGGCACTGCTTCGGCGCGTGCGGCACCGGCGGCGATCTGTTCACCTTCCTCATGAAGCGGGAGAACCTCGACTTTGGCCAGGCATTGCAGATATTGGCCCGGCGCGCCGGTGTGGAGTTGGAACCGCGCAGCCCGGAGGCCGCAGAAGCCGAGAAGCGGCTGGACCTGCTGCGCGACATCAACCAGGCGGCGGCCACCTGGTTCCACCACCTGCTCCTCCACAGCGACGAGGCGGCCCGGGCGCGGGCCTATCTGGACAAACGGGGGCTGAAGCGGGAGACGATTGACCGCTTCCAGGTGGGCTATGCCCTGAATCAATGGGACGGGTTGCTCCGCTACCTGACCGACAAGGGGTATGCCCCGGCCGATCTGCACCAGGCCGGGCTGATCGTCGAGCGCGAGGACCGGAGTGGCTACTATGACCGCTTCCGGGGACGGATCATCTTTGCCATCCGCGACGAGCGGGGCCGGACCATCGGCTTTGGTGGACGGGTGTTGGACGATACGCTGCCCAAATACCTGAATTCGCCCCAGACGCCGCTGTTCGACAAGGGCAGCGTGCTGTTCGGTCTGGACCAGGCCCGGGCAGGGATCCGCACCACAGGCCAGGCGGTCATCGTCGAAGGCTACATGGATGTGCTGATGGCCCACCAGTACGGCTTTAACAATGTGGTGGCGCAGATGGGCACAGCGTTGACCGAAGCGCAGCTCCGACTGCTCAAACGCGATACGCAGCGCTTTATCCTGGCCCTCGACGCCGACCTGGCCGGTAACCAGGCCACGTTACGCGGGCTGGAGGTGGCCCGTCAGGTGATGGACCGTCAGGTGGTGCCGGTGCCTACCCCCAGGGGCCTGATCCGCTTCGAGGAGCGGCTGGCAGCCGACATCCGCATCATCTCCCTGCCACCCGGACGCGACCCCGATGAGGTGATCCGCGATAACCCGGCCCACTGGGCGGAGCTGATCGCCCGGGCCAGGCCGGTGATGGACTACTACTTCCAGGCCCTCACCGCCGACCTGGACCTGGCCACGGCCCAGGGCAAGGCCGAAGCGGTGCGCCGGCTCGGTCCCCTCCTGGTCGAGGTCGGCGACCGGGTGCAACGGACGCACTATTTGCAACAACTGGCGCGCCTGGTCCAGGTGGATGAGCGGTCGCTGTGGCAGCAGATCCGACAGACGCAGGGGCAGCCGCACCGCCCGGCCCAAGCCCCACCGCCGGCCCAGAAACAGGACAGGGTTCCCCTGGGGCTGGATGGGCATTGTCTGTCATTGCTGTTGCGCTATCCTGCCCTGCTGGCCCAGGCCGATGCGGCGCTCCGGGCCGATGGCGAGGAGGCTGTGGGGGCCGAGGACCTGACCCGGCCTGAGGACCAGGCTATCCTGGCTGCCTGGCGGCAGTGGCTGACCGGAGGGGGAGCCCCTGAGGTGCGGGGGGAGTTTTACGACACACTGGATGACCACCTGCAAGAGCGGGTCAAGGCCCTGTTGGCAGCCCAGGCGGACCAGCCACCTGTGCCTGACGAACTGCTGAAGGATGATCTGCTGGATACCATCACCCGGCTGCGCCTGCGCCGCCTGCAACAACAGATCCAGGAGCTCACCTTCCTGCTGGCCGACGATCCCGACAGTCAGGCCCGGGCTACCTATGGCCCCCTGATCGCCGCTGTGGCCGCCCGGAAGGCGCGCCTGGAAAAGGCAATGAATCAACGGACTCTGGCCGGTCGTCGGCAGCAGGAAGATGCCCTGCTCCGCGTGCCGCCAGCAGGCAGACATGACCTGTAACCCATGACACCGGCTGGCTCTGACATGAGCAAGGATGACGTTCGGAAAGAATTGGATACCAGCCCTTCGCGGCCCAGGACAGGCCGGCGCAGGCAGGCAGGGGGGAGAGCCGATACCCGCCTGCGTATCCCGATCCAGGGTGCGCCATCGTCCGGCGGTGAGGAGGAGGGACCTCAGGCCCAGGACCTCAAAGCCCTCCAGGAAGAGATGGAACAAGAGGTGGAAGAGGAATCCCTGAACGCTTTGAGCCTGGGGGGTGACATCAGCAACGATCCGGTGCGCATGTACCTGCGCGAGATCGGGCAGGTGCCGCTGCTATCGGCCGATGAGGAGATCGCGCTGGCCGAAACCATTCAACTGGCCGACAGGGCCCGGCAGCGCCTGGCAAACGACGGCTCCCTGTCTGACGAGGAGATAGCCGCCCTGCGCGAGAGGATCGCCCAGGGGAATTGGGCGCGCCAACGTCTGGCCGAAGCCAATCTGCGGTTGGTGGTGAGCGTCGCCAAGCACTATGTTGGCCGGGGCATGTCGCTCCTGGACCTGATCCAGGAGGGGAATATCGGCCTGTTGAAAGCGGTCGAAAAGTTTGACCACACCATGGGCTACAAATTCTCCACCTATGCCACCTGGTGGATCCGCCAGGCCATCAGCCGGGCGATTGCCGACCAGGCCCGTACCATCCGCATCCCGGTTCACATGGTGGAGATGATCAGCCGTCTGCTCCGCGTCCAGCAGCGGTTGCAACAGGAGTTGGGGCGAGATCCCTCGCCCGAGGATATGGCCCTCGACCCGGAGATGGGGGAGGCGGTGGGCCTGGACGATCAGGAGCGGGAGGTAATCCTGGCCGCCATGGCCCACAACGACCGGCTGGACCCGGTGCTGGCCCGCAAACTGCGCCGTGCTGCCAACCAGGTCGAACAGCTGATCCGCATCTCTCAGGAGCCGATGTCGCTGGAAACGCCGGTGGGCCTTGAAGAGGATAGCTATCTGGGCGACTTTATCAAAGATGAGACGATGCCTGAACCGGGTGACGCGGCCTCGAAGCAGTTGATGAGCGAGCAGCTACGGGCCATTCTCAACTCGCTGAATCGGCGGGAACGGCAGGTATTGGAGATGCGTTTTGGCCTGAAGGATGGTCAGGGACACACCCTGGAGGAGGTCGGCCAGGCCTTCGGCGTCACGCGAGAGCGCATTCGCCAGATCGAGGCCAAGGCCCTGCGTAAGCTGCGCCACCCCCTGCGCAGCCGCAAATTGCGCGACTATTTGGGCTAGATTTGACAGACCAATGCGCCCCGGGTATAATAGGGGTGCGTTCCTCGGTAGCTCAATCGGCAGAGCGGCCGGCTGTTAACCGGTTGGTTGTAGGTTCGAGTCCTGCCCGAGGAGCCAGGCCGAAAATCCTCCCGCAGGCCAGGCCTGCGGGAGGATTTTTTCTCAGCGATCCTCCATCGTCTCGGCCGCAGCCGAGGCGATAGCCCAGGCGATCACCCCCCACGATCCGCCACCCAGCAGGATGCCCAGCAGCAGTGAGCGAAGGGTCAGGGGGGCCAGGTGGCCGGTCAACAGGCCGATGACGGTCAACAGGGCGCCGATCATCCCCAATGCCAGCCCGATCTTGACCGGGCCGCTGAGCCGTGTCCAGAGCCGTCTCATCTTCATGCCTCCTGCTGCCACAGCCGGCCGGTCCGGGCCTGGGTCAGAAGCTCTGCCAACTCTTCCGGCCCTTTTTCCAGGATGCGGCCGGGAATGCCCAGGTGGTAGCCCAGGCGGTCATAATTCTCCTTCATACGGGCCAGCATGGTGGTCGCGTCGGTGACCAGGTCGGGGCGGTTCGACCGGCAGAGGAAGGTAGCGCTCTGAGCCACGGCGGCCGCATCCTCGAACAGCAGGGCGCAGCCAGGCCGCCAGTTGACCTCGGCCACAGCGATGCCGGCCACATTTTGCCACGGCACATCGAGGCGGTAGGTGGGGGTGCGCAACCTCAGATGGGTGGGGCTGACCGCCAGGTGCCATGGCGAGCGCATGGTCTGGATCACCGCCGCGGCGCTGGCTCCAAAGCCGATCAGGCCCACTATCCCCAACCACACCGGCGTCCACAAGATGCCAGCCCTGGTCAGCAAGCCGGCAAGCAGCAGGGCGATGCTGACCAGAGTCATAAAGCCGACAATGACCAACGCCCAAAAGGCCCGTTGCCGGTTTTTCTCGATGATGAGAAGATTGCCTTCGCGTTTCACCTTGCCTGCCTTTCGCGCCGTCAGATTCTCTGCCACAGCCTGCCCGCCAGCTCCCGCGCCCTGGCCATAATCGCCTCTTCGTCCAGGGTCAGCAATTCGCGGCCGCGCATCAGGATCCTGCCGGCGACGATGGTCGTATCCACCCCGGTCCCATCCACGCCAAAGAGGAGGTGCCAGGGCAGATTGCCGGCGGTCAGCGGCGTGGGAGGGTCATAATCCACCAGGATGATGTCGGCGGGGGCACCCACCGCCAGCTGGCCGAACCGCTCCCCCAGGGCGGGGAAAAAGGTGCGGGCGATGCGGGCATTGTGCGCCCATTGCATCCGCACCACCAGGTCGGCAGGCAGGGTGCGGGGGTCGCCGCTGGCCTGCTTGTGGAGCAGGTAGGCGACAGCCATCTCGGTGAACATGTTGTTGGAAAAGCCATCGTTGCCCAACCCCACCGGCAGGCCGATCTGGAGCATCCAGGGCAGGTCAGCGGTGCCCACCGCATTGTTCATGTTGGAACGCGGATTGTGGACAACCATCGTCCCGCTGTCGAGCAGCATCTCGGTCTCGATGCGGTCCACATGGACGCAATGAGCAGCCAGGGTCTTCGGCCCCAACACGCCGGCCTTTTTCAGGCGCTCCACCACCCGCAATCCGCTCTTGCGCAGGCTATCGCGCACATCGGCCTTGTCCTCGGCCACGTGCAGGTGAAAGCCGGTGTCCAGTTGGCCGGCCAGTTCCACACAGCGGGTCAGGGTCTCGTCAGACAGGGTCAGGGAGGCGTGCAGGCCAAAGGTGGCAGCGAGATGGTAGTCGCCCCGGCTCTGCCGTTCTCTGGCCAGTCGGATCAGGCGGGCATTTTCCATCATGCCGGCGCGGGCTGCCGCCTCTCCATCGCGGTCGGTGACTTCGTAGCACAGGCAGGCCCGCACCCCGGCCTGTTCCACCGCCCCGGCGATCCGATCCAGGCTGCCGCCGATGCTCCCCTGGCTGGCATGGTGGTCAATCAGCGTCGTCGTGCCGTGGCGGATCGCGTCCACCAGGCAGACCAGAGCGCTGGCGTGCACGTCGTCGGGCCACAGCGCCCTGTCCAGCCGCCACCACAGCTTCTCCAGGATTTCGGGAAAGTTGGCAGCCGGTTCGCCGGGCAGGGCCATGCCCCGGGCGAAAGCGCCGTAAAAGTGGGTGTGGGCGCAGATCAGGCCGGGCAATATCAGGCGGCCGGCTGCCTCCAGCCGTTCGGCAGCCGGGTAGCGCGCCTCCAGTTCGGCGCTGGAACCCAGGTCGGCGATCTGTTCCCCTTCAATATAGAGCGCGCCGTCCGGGATAATCTCGTTCGGCGTGTCCATTGTGATCAGAGTGCCGTGCGTGATCAGCATGGTGTTCCTCCTTTGCTCCGGCAGGCCCAGGGCCTGTCTGAAAACCACCAGGGAGGCTCCTGACAAAGTCCCGGCTTACACCGCAGAGACGCAGAGGCCTTGATGATTCCTCCGCGTTCTTTGCTCTGCGGTAAGTGGCAGGCCTTTCAGGCCGGCTCCCAGAGCCTGACAGAAATTCTTTGTGTCCCCTCGTGCCTTCGTGGTTTTCAGACCGGCTCTTAGTCGGCACCAGGTTGGGCCGGCCTCAGGTCCTGGACGTTGAGTTGGAGCCGCTTTTCATGATTCCACTCGCGGGCTTCCAGGGTATAGGCCACGTCCACCCGGTCTGGGATCTCGTCGGCCAGTGCCCCCTGGCGAAAGAACACCGCATCCCAGGCCACCCCTCGCCCGTCGCGGAGCAGCAGCCGGAGGTGCTTCTGCTCGCTGCCCATGGGCCGCACCTCACGCACCTCCACATTGCGGCTGAGGAGCACCGGCTGGGGGTTCCCCACCCCACACGGTTCGACCTGAGCCAGCAGCGCATGGGTGGCCCAATTCACCTCTTCCAACTCGACTTCAGCGTCTATCTCCAGGGTGGGGCACAGTTCCACCCCGGCCAACTGTTCGGCGGCGATGGCCTGCAGACGACGGCGCAACCCGGCCAGCCTGTCGGTTGCGATGGTAAAGCCGGCGGCGGCCGCGTGCCCCCCGTGGCGGAGCAACAGGTCGGCGCACCGGTCCAGGGCAGCGGTGATGTTGAACTCGGGGATGGAGCGGCATGAGCCCCGGCTTTCCTCCTTCCCCAGCTCGACGACGACGCTGGGGCGGTAGTGGGCCTCCGTCAGGCGGCTGGCGGCCAGGCCCACGATGCCCGGCAGAAAATCGGGGCTGGCGGCCAGATACAGGCGGGCATCGGGGTCATCGGCCAGCACCTGGGCTTCGGCAGCAGCGACGGTCTGCTCGGTGAGCTCCTGACGGCGCTGATTGAGCTGGCCCAACTGCCCGGCCAGTTCCCGCGTCTCCAACGGGTCGCGGTTGGTGAGAAGCCGGTAGGCGAGCATCGCCGTATCAAGCCGGCCGGCAGCGTTCAGGCGCGGTCCCAGCCGGAAGCTGATGGCCGTGGCGTCCACCTCCCCCCGACGCAACCCGGCATCGGCCAACAACGCCTCGACGCCGGGGCGAGAGGGCCGGTTCAGCACCTCCAGGCCGCGTTGCACCAGCGAACGGTTCTCACCCCGCAGCGGGGCCAGGTCGGCCACGGTGCCCAGAGCCACCAGGTCGAGCAGCGACTCCTCAGTCAGCTCCGGCGGCTGCCCCACCTGCTTTTGCACCCGCAAGAGGGCCTGGGCCAGTTTGAAAGCCAGCCCGACGCCCGACAGCTCCTTGAACGGATAGGGACAGCCCGGTTGCCTGGGGTTGAGGGTGGCCACAGCCGGCGGCAACACCGCACCGACCGAGTGGTGGTCGGTGACGATCAGGTCCAGGCCCCGGCTGGCCTGCTCCACCTCGTAGATCGAGCGGATGCCGCAATCCACCGTGACGACCAGGCGGACCCCCCGGCGGTAGAGATGCCGCAGCGCGCTCAGGTTCAGGCCATAGCCCTCATCCACCCGGTGGGGGATGTACGGCTCCACCTGGGCACCCAGGGCCGACAGCACCTCAACCAGCAGCACGGTGGCCGTCACCCCGTCGGTGTCAAAATCCCCATAGATGGCGATCCGTTCCTGGCGACGGATGGCGCGCCGCAGGCGATCCACCGCCCGGTCCATGCCCTTCAGGTGGAAGGGATTGCCACCGACAAAGCGCCCGGCCAAAAAGTCTTGAGCTGCCCCGGGATCCTCAATCCCACGGTTGTGAAGCAGTTGAACAACCAGCGGGGGCAGGTCGGCAAAACGCGCCAGATGTTGTTCGGTCACCGGTGGCGCAATCTGCCAGCGTTTCCACGGCAAGGACAAGGGAGATTCTCCTGGCAAAAAGCAAGAGCGAGGCACACTGCCCCCTCGCTCTGCCATCGGCTTTCGAGACAGGCTACAGCCAGCCCTGTTGCTTCATAAAGTTGGTCAGGACCGGGATCTCCACATACTCACCCTGATAGGCCTTGATGGCGTAATAGATCATCGGGATGAGTGGGAGGAACCACAAGATCCACAGGCAAACGCCCAGGATGCCGGCGCTCACAGCGGTGAGCAGCGTGTAGAGCAAACAGGCCACGATTTCATAGACGACATAGACCACGCTCAGCCCCAGCGATTGGATGGCATGGTAACGCTGGAAGGGGCGCTTCTTCATCTCTTCCGAGAGCAGGATAATCAGGGGGACGATCACGCTGATCAGGTAGGCCAGGAGCGCCATCAGCCGGTCGTTGTCGGTCGTGTCGCCAGCCGGCGGGGTGGTAGATGCTTCTGTCACTGCCTTTCACCTCCCTTCTGTCGGCCTCAGAGATGGGCCGTCATTCGTGAGCCTATTGTAACAGCCTCGGGGCAAAATGTCAAACCGGGCATGGGGGGTTCGAAGCAGAAGAACGGAGTGCCCCACCCACCATCCCGCAGGTTAGAAT
>DAOTYI010000235.1:0-2756 GCA_034434895.1 Anaerolineae bacterium | reverse complement strand
GTCGGATTGAATGCTCAGCCTCCAGCCAGTTCCTCCTCTACCAACTGCCGCCGTAAGACCTTGCCCACAAAAGAGCGGGGCATCTGCTGGCGAAAGCGCACCCGGCGCGGAACCTGATAGGTGCGCAGCCGATCCTGGCAGAAAGCGATGATCTCCTGCTCCGTGGCCTGCTGGCCGGGGCGCAGCACAACATGAGCCCGCACCTCGCCCCGGCCATCCGCTCCCGGCACGCCGATGGCCGCCGCTTCCTGTACGGCAGGGTGCTCGTAGAGCACCTCCTCCACATCGCGGGGGTAGACCTGGCGGGTGCCGACGGAGATCAGATCGCTCATCCGGTTGATGATGCGGAAATAGCCATCGCTGTCCATCTCCGCCAGGTCGCCGGTGTGAAGCCAGCCGTCGCGCAAGGCCGCCTCGCTTTCCTGGGGACGGCGCCAGTAGCCCTGCATGACCTGCGGCCCCCGGATCACCAGTTCGCCGATCCGGCCGGGGCCCAGTTGCCGCCCGGTGCGGGGATGCACGATCCGGGCCTCCGTGCCGGGCAAGGGGAGGCCGATGGTGCCGACTTTGCGCTGCCCGAAGAGGGGGTTGGCGTGGGTCACCGGGCTGGCCTCGGTCAGCCCGTAGCCTTCCACCAGCCGTCCCCTGGTCAGCTTTTCAAAGCCCTCCTGCACTTCGACAGGCAGCGGGCTGGCCCCACTGATGCAGGCCTTGATGCTGGCGATCTCATAGTCCCGCACGTTGGGAAACTCGTTGATGGCGGCATAGATGGCCGGCACCGCAGGAAAGAGGGTCGGTTCGTAACGGCGAATGGCCTCCAGAATTGTGGCGGTATCGAAGGTGGGCAACAGCACCACCGCCGCTCCGCTCAACACCGCCACGTTCAGGCAGGCCGTCAGCCCATAGGAATGGGAAAAGGGCAACACCCCCATGAACAGCTCGTGCCCCTCCCGCAGGTCGGCAAACCAGGCGCGGGTTTGAATGGCGTTGGCCACCAGGTTGCGATGGGAAAGCATCACCCCCTTGGGGACGGCGGTCGTGCCGCCGGTGTAGAGCAGCACAGCCAGGTCATCGGCCGTGACCGCCGGGGGCTGGAACTGGTCGGCATAGCGGCGCATGAGGCGTTCCCACCACAACACCTTTTCGGCCTCATAGGCCGACAGGCGGTGCCCTTCTCGCCGTTCGCGGGCCAGGCGGAAGAGGGTCCGCTGTCGCCAGGGGAGATAGGTCTTGACATTGGTCAGGATCACATGGCGGACCTGGCCCTCCTGCTGCAAAGGGCGGACCACATCGGGATAGAAGCGGCTGAGGGTGAGCACGATCTCGGCTCCCGAATCGGCCAGTTGGCGGGCCAGCTCCTCCGGGCCCGACAATGGATTGACCAGTACGGCGACCGCTCCGGCCAGCAGCGCCCCATAGAGACCGATGACCGCCTGGGGCACGTTGGGCAACAAGATGAGAAACCGGTCTCCCTTGCGTACCCCCAGATCACGGATGATGCCGGCCCAGCGGCGAGCTTCATCGGCCACGAACCGGTAAGACAGCCGCCGCCCGCCGTAGATCAACGCCGGCCGGTCAGGCCAGCGCCGCGCCGATTCCTCCAGGAAGTAGGGCAGAGGGTGATCGGGAATGGTCACCTGAGCAGGGACCCCCCGCTCATAATGCGCCAGCCAGGGCCGTTCCTGAGTGACGGCCAGAGATCCCTCCACGTCACTGCGCCAGGAGCGCAAACCGGTCTCCAGGAACCGCTCCAGAGCGCGGTTGACGGCCGCCGGGCGCTCCAGAGGGGCCTGATGTCCTGCCGCCCGGATGATCTCCAATCGGGCACGGGGCATCTGATAGGCGGTCTGGCGCGACATGGCAGGTCGCACATACCAATCACGCTGCCCGGCGATGACCAGCGTGGGGATGGTAATGTCAGGCAACAGCTCCCAACCCTGCCATGAGCCGACAGTCCCCTCAACGAACTGTTTAAAGAGGTGCGGTGGGGCGTTAAACCTTCCCCGCCGCTGCAAAAAGGGCCGGACCAGGACCATCAACACCGAAGGAATATGCAGCCCCAGCCGCATCCAGTGGTTGAGGGGCAGGTTGGCTGCGGTGTTGATCAGGACCAGCTTGCTCAGCCGTTCCGGGTATTGGGCCGCAAAGTTGATGGCCAGCAACCCTCCGGCCGAATGGGCCACCAGGACCACCGGCTCGCCGATGCCCAACCCGTCGAGCACGGCCAGCAGATCAGCCGTGATCCGATCCATCGTGTAGCCATGACGGGGCTTGTCGGACTGACTGTGGCCGCGCAGATCGGGGGCCAGGCAGCGGTAGCGGCGGGAAAAGTGGCGGAGCTGGTTGATCCACTGCAACGCATGGCCCCCGGCCCCCTGGATGAAAAACAGGACCGGCCCGGCCTGGCGAGGGCCAACGTCAATGACGCTCAGATGGACAGGCGGTCTGTCCTGCACCAGCACGCGAACCCGGTCAGCCTGAAACTCGTTCACAGACAGTGCCCCTCCTTGAAACTGTAGGACAACTGCGAGCAGTTGTCCTACATTATACACCCTTCCTGTGAGATGCGCAAACAGCAACCGACTGGGGCTTTCGAAGCAGAAGGACTGGGCATCCCACCCGCCCTGCTCCCGCCAGGTCTGTGACCTGGCGGCCCCCCACTGTAGGGCAACTGCTCGCAGTTGCCCTACAAACGCACCAGCCTTGCGCCCCCCACTGGCGTTCTGCTTCGAACACCCTGTCCTCTGTGTCATCCG
>DAOTYI010000234.1:0-21244 GCA_034434895.1 Anaerolineae bacterium | reverse complement strand
GAAGGGGGTTGGGGGATGGGGTGAGGTCCGCTGTCACCAACAGTGAATCCGAGATGGCAGGAGGAAAATAGGGCGGGGTTCTGACCCGCCTGGAGGAGGAGGACAACAAGACGAGGAGCAAAATGGCATTTGCATACTGTCCCGATTGTTCGACACGGATCTTTCTGGGCCGAAAGCCCTGGGTTGGCCAACCGGTGACCTGTGATTATTGCGATGCCGAGCTGGAAGTCGTCCGGATCAATCCGGTGGAACTGGATTGGGTGGACAAACTTGCCGCCGAGGACCCGGAAGAGGAGTGGGAACTCGACTTTGAAGAAGCCTAGCCTGCTTTCTCCATAGCCCCCTTTGCCCCCGATCAGGGGCAACAGCCTGGACAGGTTGTACCTGGCCCCTCTCACCGCCGAGCACGCAGAGAACGCAGAGGAATCAGAAAAACTCGACAGTCTCTGCAGCCTCTGCGGTGCAGGCCGGGACTTTTTCAGCAGCCTCCTGAGCTGGCCTGAACGGGCCCTGATCGCAACCAAACCTGATGAGAAACTTGACAGGCAAGTCTGAATCGGTTATACTTTTGCTGCTTTGTTGAAAAAATTTTTCAATAACACCAGGCAGAGTTACCATGCTATCTGAAGAGAGGATCGTGGAGCAGATGAGCCGGGCCGGCTATCGGATCACCCAACCCCGGCGAGCGGTCATCCGGGCTATCCTGGAGGATGAAGGGCACTCAAACCCGGCTCAGGTCCGTGACCGGGCCAGGATCTACTGTCCCACCGTCGGGCTGGTGACGGTCTATCGCGCGCTGGACCTGCTGGCCACACTGGGGTTTGTGCGGCGCATCCATACCGACGAGGACTGTCATGGCTACGCCGCCGCCAGCCAGGGGCACCGCCATCACCTGACCTGTCAGCGGTGTGGGGCGGCGGTGGAATTCGAAGGCTGCGACCTGTCGGAATTGCTGGCCCGCGTGAGCCGGGAGACCGGCTATATCATCGAGAACCACCTGCTGACCCTGGTGGGGCTGTGTGCCGCGTGCCGATAAAGCCGACATGTGTGCCACCTGGGCAATGAACGCCATTTTCACCGCCGAGATCGCAGAGAGCGCTGAGAGCCGGTCTGGAAAGCTTACCACAAAGACACAAGGGTCACAAAGGGACACGAAGGAAACGAATAAAAAAACCGCATGGTGCCCCTGGTGTCCTTTGTGCCTTGGTGGTTTTCAGACAGGCTCTGAGCAAGTCAGAAAGATCTCTGTGCTCTCGGCGTGCTCTGCGGTGAATGGGAACCTGCCTGCACAGGTCGCATTTGTGTTTTGCACCGCAGAGAGGGGTACTGCGGAAGGGTACAAACTGCGATGACAAAGGAAGGAGGAATAATGCACTCAACCGACAGGAAGAGGCTGGCCTGGGTGAGCGTCGCGCTCCTGGTGCTGGCAATTGTGAGCGGCTGTGGCGGCCCTCAACCGGAGGGCCGCAGGGAAGGGATGGCCGGCATCCTTGAGCCGGCATCGCTGGCTCCCGGCGCCAGACTCAAGGTGGTGGCCACGACCAACATCGTGGGCGATGTGGTCAGGAATATAGGCGGTGATCAGATCGAGCTGACTACGTTGATGGGCGTGGGGGTGGACCCTCACACCTACGTGCCCACCCCGGCCGACACAGTGGCGGTGCACAATGCCCACCTCCTGTTTGCCAACGGAGCCGGCCTGGAAGCAAACCTGGATAGGATGCTCGCCAGCGCCGGTGGACAGGCGGTCCGTGTCTACCTGTCTGAGGGGTTGGAGCTGAGGCCAGCGGTGAAGCACGAGGCGGAAGAAGCCGGGCATGAGGAAGAGCATGAGCATGGAGAGTTTGACCCTCACGTCTGGTTTGACGTGCAGAATGTCATCCGATGGACCCAAACGGTCGAGCAGACGCTGAGCGCCCTCGATCCGGGCCATGCTGCCACCTACCAGGCCAACGCGACGGCCTACATCGGCGAGCTGGAAGCCCTGGACATCTGGATTGCAGAGCAGGTAGCGACCATCCCGCCGGGCAACCGCCGGCTGGTGACCAACCACCCGGCCTTTGGCTATTTTGCCGCTCGCTATGGCCTGGAGCAGATCGGGGCCGTCTACCCGGTCAGCCCCTCGGCGGAGCCATCGGCTCAGGACATTGCCGCGCTGGAAGAGGCCATTCGTCGCTACAAGGTGCCTGCCGTGTTTTCCGAGAGCTCGGTCAACCCCAAACTGGCGCAACAGGTCGCTCACGACACAGGCATCAGGCTGGTGATGCTCTACACCGGCTCGCTGGGCGGGCCAGGCAGTGGGGCAGAGAGTTACATTGCCCTGATGCGCTATAATGTCCAGGCGATTGTCGAGGCGCTGAAGTGATGCATACGGACCAGGAACCATGTCGCCGATCCTGGAAGTGCACAACCTGACTGTGAGTTACAACGGCTGCCACGCCCTGGAAGAGGTGAGCTTTGCCGTCCAGGCCGGGGAACGGGTGGCGGTTGTGGGCCCCAATGGGGCGGGCAAGACCACGCTGTTCAAAGCGATAGTCGGCCTGATCTATCCTGCCGTGGGCAGGGTCGAGACCAACAGGGCCGAGATCGGCTATGTCACCCAGCGTTCGACGGTGGACTGGAACTTTCCGGTGACGGTGTATGATGTGGTGATGATGGGCCGCATCGGCCGGATCGGCTGGCTGCGCTGGCAGCGCCCGCGCGACCGCCGGGTCGTGCAGCGTTGCCTGGCTCAGGTGGGGATGTTGGAGTATGCCGACCGGCAGATCGGCGAACTGTCCGGCGGCCAACAGCAGCGGGTGTTCATCGCCCGGGCTCTGGCCCAGGAGGCCACCCTCCTGCTGATGGATGAACCGTTCAGTGGCATAGACACCCCCTCACAAGAGGCGATCCTGGAGCTGCTGGACGGCCTGCGCAGCCAGGGGGTGACGGTGCTGGTCTCCACCCACGACCTCAACCTGGCGGTGGAACGTTTCGACCGGCTGGCATTGCTCAACCGCCGGCTGATCGCCTATGGCCCTCCCCGGCAGGCGGTCACACCGCACACCCTGGCGGCCGCCTATGGTGGGCAGGCGTTGTGGCGCGGTGAGGATTATGCGCTGGTGCTGGGCGACATCGGCTGCTGTGGCGAGCAGCGGGTGGCAGATAGCCGCGTCTCCAGGCTCGCGGCAGGTCTGTGACCCACCGCCCGGCGGCTGCTGTAGCACAAGATGGATGGCAGAAGCAGATGGAACCTGTTTTGCACCTGTTGCTGGAGCCGCTGCGCTACCCTTTTATGATCCGGGGGTTGCTGGCCTCGGTGATGGTCGGTACGCTCTGTGCGGTGATCGGCACCTACGTCGTGCTGCGCGGCATGGCCTTCTTCGGCGATGCGCTGGCCCACGCCATCCTGCCGGGTGTGGCCATTGCCTATCTGCTGGGCGCCAACCTCTTCTGGGGAGCGCTGGCGATGGGCCTGCTGACGGCGGTGGGCATCGGGTATGTCAGCCGCCGGGGCCAGGTGAAAGAGGACACCGCCATTGGCGTCATCTTTGCCGCCTGCTTTGCCCTGGGGGTGGCGCTCCTGTCCACGGTCCAGAGCTACAGCGTGGACCTGACCCACATCCTCTTTGGCAATGTGCTGGGGGTCTCGGCAGCCGATCTGCGGCTCATGGCCGGGTTTGGTGCGGCTGTGCTGCTGGCCGTGGTGGTGCTCTATAAGGAGCTGCTGGTCATCTCCTTTGACCCGATCCTGGCGGCGACGCTGCACCTGCCGCTGAACGCCCTTCACTATCTGCTGCTGCTGCTCATCGCCCTGACCGTCGTCGTCTCGTTGCAGACGGTGGGGGTGGCGTTGATGGTGGCCATGCTGGTGACCCCGGCAGCCACCGCCTACCTGCTCACCCGCAGGCTATGGCAGATGATGATCGTCGGGGCCGTGGTGGGTGCCGTCTCAGCGGTGGCCGGGCTGTACCTGTCGTTCTATGTCAACGTGGCTTCCGGAGCAGCGGTGGTGCTGGTATGCACCGCCTTCTTCTTGTTTGCCCTCCTGTTCGGGCCGTCGCGAGGCGCGCTGTGGACCTGGCTGCGTGACAGGCGGGCCCGACGGATAACCTGCTGAGCCTACTCCCGGCGGGAAGCCTTTTCCTCCCTAACCTCCCCCTCCCAGAGGATACAACCTGCCTCCTGGGCGTGCTATACTCTTCTTGAGAGTGGAGCACATCAGGAGGAGAATTGTTGAGCGACTTTTTAGCGTACCTGGAATGTGCAGCCTGCCGTCACCGGTTCGACGCCGACCGGTTGTGGAACCTGTGTCCCCACTGCGGCAGGCCACTCCTGGCCCGTTATGACCTGACTGCCGTCGCCCAGGTCCTGTCGCCGGCCGACCTGGCTGACCGGGAGCCGACGTTGTGGCGCTACCGCGAACTGCTGCCGGTACGCGATCCGCGCCACATCCTGTCCCTGGGTGAGGGCTGGACCCCTCTGTTCCACGCGACGAGGTTAGGAGCAGAACTCCGCTTCCGGCGATTGTATATCAAAAATGAAGGGCTGAATCCCACCGGCTCATTCAAGGCGCGGGGCATGGCCGTGGCTGTCTCCCGCGCCCGAGAGTTGGGAGTGCAGGCGCTGTCTATCCCTTCGGCCGGCAACGCCGCCAGCGCGCTGAGCGCCTACGCCGCGTTGGGCGGCCTGAGCGCCCATGTGTTCATGCCGGCCGACGTGCCCCCTGCGTTCCGGGCTGAGTGCTGCGCTCTGGGCGCCGAAATCACCCTGGTAAACGGCCTGATCACCGACTGCGGCCAGCGGGCAGCCGAAGAGGGGGCGGTGCACGGCTGGTTCGATATGTCCACCCTCAAGGAGCCATATCGCCTGGAGGGAAAAAAGACGATGGGCTACGAGCTGGCCGAGCAGTTCGGCTGGACCCTGCCGGACGTGATCATCTACCCCACCGGCGGCGGGACAGGGCTGATCGGCCTCTGGAAGGCCTTCGAGGAGATGGAACAACTGGGCTGGATCGGGCCGCAGCGCCCACGGATGGTGACCGTCCAGGCGGCCGGTTGCGCGCCACTGGTCAAGGCTTTCCATGCCGGCCTGGAGTTTGCCGAGCCATGGCCCAACGCAGCCACTCTGGCCGACGGCCTGCGCGTGCCGGCAGCCGTGGGCGACCTGTTGATCCTGCGTGTCCTGCGCGAGAGTGGGGGGACGGCCCTGACCGTCTCGGATGAGGAGATGCTGGCTGCAATCCGGCTATTGGGCCGCACCCAGGGCATCTTTGCCTGCCCGGAGGGCGCAGCCTCTCTGGCCGCATTTCAATCGCTGCGCCGTCAGGGCTGGATCGCCGACGACGAGAGGGTGGTACTGTTCAACACCGGCAGCGGGCTGAAATACACCCACCTGTGGTTGCCGGGCAGCAGCGGATAAATCTTTGCGCCAGGTCGGTCAGCTCAGGCCGGCCTGCTGGCGGGCGTGGAGGCCATATCGCCTGTCTGTCTTGCTGATATGGGTGTACAGCCAGGAGAAGAGAAAGGCAACCAGATCCCGCACGGCTTTCCGGTCTCCCTGTTCATGCCGCTCCATGGCCGAGCGGTATTCCTGCCGGAACATGGCATGGGTCTTCCGGTGAGCCGCCAGGTCGGGGTAGCCGATACGCTCCATAAACTGCTCCTCAGCAGAAAAGTGAAAGACCGTATAGTCGTCTACCCCTTGAAAGAGGGTGCGGATGCCCTCCTCCCGTTCCCCCTGCTCCACGGCGGTGTAAAACTGATTGAGGAGCGCGATCAATTGCCTGTGTTGATCGTCCATCTCCGGGACACCTATGCTCAGCTCTTCACTCCATTCTATTTTCATCGGGTTTCCTCACCAATAGATTTTAACAGCTCGCGGGCCATCGCCAGGCCCGGTTCGATCGCCAGCGCCGCCTGGAGATGCTCTCGTGCCCGCTCCGGCTGGCCGAGGTTGATGCAGGCCGAAGCCAGCGCCAGCCGGTAGTCAGGGTGGCCGGGGCGGAGGGCTACCGCTCTGGACCAATGGGCCGCTGCTGTAGCCCACATGCCCCGCCGGGCATACTGCCGTCCCCGGCCATAGAGGGCCGAAGGGCTATCTACATCCCGGTCCACGGCAGCAGCCAGGCGCTCCTCAACCCACATAAACTCCTCGTGGGCCATGAACGCGAAGCTGAGCGCCGCCATGAAAAAGCAGCCGCTGAGGATCAACCCCCACGCCGACAGCGACTCTCCCTGAACCAGACGGTAGATCACGACAAAGGGGTAGAGCAAAATAACGCCGAGGGTCAGCCAATAGAAAAAAGGGATCCGCCGGTAGAGTCCGCCGGCGACGATCAGGCTCAGCACAAAGGCTGCGCCGCCGACCAGCAATACCGACGCAATCGGCAGGTCGAACCTGGCCTGGCTCTTGCCCTCCAGCCCCAGCAGTGTGCGCAACGTCTGGAAGAGGGTCATGGCGCCAGGCGAAGCTTCCCATGCCAGGGAGAGTCGCCACTTCAGGTAGTAGACTGTCAGCCCCAGCCACAGGTCGTTGGCCAGGGTGAACCAGGCCAGCACCAGGCCGATCGAGTAGATTGAGTGTCCCTTCGACCTGGGACGGCGCGCATACAGGTCACGTCCGCAGGCCGGGCATCGGCGGTCGTGGGCGTCGGTGATCTGGCCGCAGTAGGGGCAGAGCAGCGGCTCCACAGCGGCGTCGGAGATCAGCTCCTCCTCGGCAGAACGGGGGACCGCAGCAGCAATGGCCTTCTGGCCGGCCTGGGCCATCTGGCGGCGCAGGGCAGCCAGCTCTGCCTGGACAGCCGTGTGGCCGGGGTCAAGGGCCAGCACATTCTCCAGGCAGATTCGCCGCTCGTGAGGCGCCTCGACCACCCGGCTAAGCCAGTACCAGGCCTGCACAACCCCCTCATCGGCCTCGACCACACGTTGCAGATAGAACCGCGCCCGCTCGACCTGGCCGGATCGGGCAGCGGCAATCCCCTCCTGCAACCAGAAATCGAGGGGAGGGGCTATGACGCCTGGTCCATCACCATCCGCGCCCAATGGTAACCCTCTTGCAGCCAGGCCACATACTGTTGCAACGTCTGGCGACGGTGGGGGTCGTGAGTCAGCTCGTAAATATGCTGGCCCCCTATGTCCATCGTCTGAAGCAGGCCGGCCCTGGTCAGCCTCTTCAGAACCGGTTCAATCTGCGACACCCGGCGGCCAACCCGGACGGCCAGACCTTCGACCGAGTCGCAGGCGTATGGATTCTGGACGAAAAAAGCGGCAATGTCCACCCCTGGCAGATCAGAGAGCAGTTGCGAAATGGTGCGCCACAAGCCGTTGCCCTCTGCCCAGGGAATGACCTTTTCCTCATCGGCCATATCCGACCGGCCGGCAGTGCGATCTGCTTCCAACGGTTTCCTTGACCTCCCTGGCAGTTACTTTACCATCAAGATGCCAGAGTGTCAATAGTACCCCTTTCCCATCCCAGGCCAGCAGCACAGGCCTGAGCCTGAGCTCCTTTTTAGCGTACCACCAGCACCGGACGGTCCAGGCGGAGGATGATCTCGCGGGCCAGGTCTTCGAGCAAAAGATGCCGCCAGCCCTTGCCCGGATGGGCGCCGATCACCACCAGGTCATAATCGCCGCCGCGTGCCTCGTCCGCAATCTCGTCTACCACCAGACCATGGCGCACCTTGGGTTGGGGGTGGATCCCCGGTCGCTGCAGGGCGCGGACGTCATACTCCAGCAGCTTGCCTTCCGGTGTGTGTTCCTGGATCAATTCCTCGACGTCAGCCCGCAACTGCCGGCCCCGCACACCGGGACCGGCGCTGATCTGGGACATGACATGCAGGACGGTGACCAGCTCTTCGCCGTCGAGGAGTTCCGCCAGTTGTGCGGTAAAGCGGCTGAGGAGGGAAGGGCCGGCCCTCTGCCCCTCGACGACAACTTTGGCCCCGCTGTCACACAACAGGATACGCCTGATCGGACCGATCTGCCCTTTGACGATGAGAACGGGGCACAGCGCCCGCTCCGCCACCCGGAGCGCTGTCGTCACCTTCAGACACCGGGCGACCAGGCCGTTGGGGCGCCACCCCTCGCCCACAACGACCAGGCCGTAGTAGCCCTCGTTGGCCTCACGCACAATCTCCTGGGCCGGCCAGCCGATCCGCACCCGGGTCTGCACCCCGGCCACCCTCAACGATTCGCGGGCGTGGGCCAGGACCGCTTCGGCCCGAGGGCGGTCGGCCTCGCGCCGGACCACGGTCAACAGGACCGGCGGTTCATCGGCCAGATGCCCCTGCAACAGGTAAGCGGCCAGGCGCAAGACGGCCTGGGCGTGAGGCGAATCATCGGTTGCAATCAAGATGCGCATAACAGTTCCATGCCTCCTGACCTGAGTAAGCCGGAACCAACCGGGAATATTTTACCACGAAAGACGCAAAGGACACCAACAGGACTCATACCAGCATCAGGACAACCGGCACCGCCAGAATGGCGAGCATAAACAGGGCCAGATTCCGATTGCTGGCTGTGACCCAGCTCACAGAGCGGAGCATCAGCCGTAGATAGGGACGGTACGCCAGACTCAGGATCAAGATCGAGATCACAAAGACGCTGACCATTTCGACCAGGACCACGGTGAACGCCGGTGGATGGCGGAGCAACACCGCCGCCAGCAGCGTGTCCACGAAGGTGGTGATATTGGCGCCCATGATGTAGGGGATGACATTCTCGCGCCGGACAAAGCCACGGGCGCTCAGCGGCACCAGGATGCTGAGGGACAGGCTGACCGACATGGAAATCGTCGTGATCAGCGCCCCCAGGATGAACATCACCCACGGCCGGTAGACCAGGCGCGACATCCAGCCCACCTGGCTCTCCTTCAGGGTCATCTGCGGCAGACACCTGTCGAACAGGTTGAAACTGACCAGGATCACCCCCAGGCCGACCAGAAAGGCCGCCCAGCGGGGCAGGAGGCTGTTCGCCACCCCGGCAACCGGTTCCACGACCAGGTCAACCACCGAGTGCAACAGGGCGCCGGAACGGAGCTGCACCGCATCCAGCAGGCCGGCATGCAACAGCCCGGCACCCAGGAACAGAGCCGGCAGGTGGGTGGTGGCCGTGACCAACAACGAGAGCAACCCCATGCTCAGGCTCGTCGCCCGGTCGCGGCCACGCAGCACATACAGGAAACCCAGGAACAGCACAATAAAACTGGCCCCCAGCCGGCTGCCGGTGATCATGGCAAAAGTCCCCAGCCTGTCCACCACCCCGGCGTCGAAAAAGGTCAGCGCTGCCGCCGCCACCGGCGAGCCGCTCATGATGGTGTAGGCGAACAGCCAGCCGAACCCCAGAGCATTGGTTGCGTTGCTGACATCCAACAGGTTGCGCACCAGCGGCGCGACCCCTCGCGCCCCCTCTTTCATCAGCGTGATAGCCAGGATAAACAGGTACAGGCTGGCCACAAACAGCCCGATCTTGCCGAAATGAACCCGCTCCCACCAGGCGCGTTTCACTTCGGGCACGACCAGCGGAAGTTCCAAAGCGGCCGGAACAGGCTGTGACGGCAGGCCCGACACAACAGAGTCCGGATCGTGCGACATTTCCATCCTCATTCTCCTGTGCCCAACAACGTGGAAGCCGGTTCCAGGTTGAGATGCGGTTCAATTTCGGCCTGCCACAGCTTTTCCACCAGATCGGGATAGGCTTTGGGCCATCCACCCAGGTCGTCTACGGTCAACGGCTGCACGAGAGGAGGAAAGGGGTCACCCTGACAGCTCACCGGCCGCAGGTGGTAGCGGCTCAGCAGTTGCTGGCCGGCATCGCTCAGCAGGTACTTGACGAACGCCTGAGCTGCCGGCCGCTCGACGGCCGTAATGTTGTCGTCCACCAGGACCGCCACCGGTTGGGCGACGACCGTGCGCGGCGGCAGCACGATCTCCAGGGGGATGCCCCGATCTGACGCCAGGCGGGCATCCTGCTCATAGGTCACCAGGGCATCGCCGGCCCCCAATTCGAACAGGCTCAATGCTGCCCGCGCCGAAGGAGCCAGGAGGCGAACATTCCCCCAGATGGCCTGGAGCTGAGCCCCGGCCGCCGCCGGATCGCCCGAGGCTTGCAGGGCGCTGCCATATTCGGCCAGCACGGCCCATTCCCCTGCGCCCGAAGTGCGGGGATCGGCGTGGATCAGGCGCAACCCCGGTCGGGTCAGGTCGGCATAGTCACCGATGCCGGCCGGGTTGCCGGCGCGGACGGCGATGGCCAGCGGTGTGCAGCCGATCACCACCGGCTGACTATCATGCCGCACCCGCCGCCCCAGCTTGAGCCAGTCAACATGCCGGGCGTGGCTAAAGATGGCCACATCGGCCGGAGCGCCCAGGTTGATCTGCCCGGCCAGCGTCCCCGACGCGCCGAACACCCCCTCGATGCTCAGATCGCGCCCTGTTTCAGCCTCCCATGCCTGCTCGAAGGCAGGAAAGATCTGCTGGCTGAACACCTCCTCCTGGGTGCTAAAGGCATAGACCACCAGGCGGACCGGGGCATGGCGGTCGTTGAACACCGCCCGTCGTGCATAAAAGGCCACCAGGACCAGCAACGCTGCGCTCAGCAGCCAGCTCGCCAGATGGTGCCAGCCCCCTCCCCCGATGCCCCGCCAAACTTTGTCGTTCATCGCCCCTCTCCACGTCCAGATTCTGTCGTGAACAGGTCCCCGTCACCCGATGTCACCCGCCAGGTAGTGGCGGGTTCGCTCATCCTGGGGCCGGCTAAAGAACCGGTCTGCCGGGCCGCTCTCCACCAGTTCTCCCAGCCAGAGAAACAGGACATGATCGGCCAGACGGCGCGCCTGTCGCAACAGATGGGTGACAAGGACGATCGTGGTTTCCTCCCTGATGCTGCGCAGTTGCTCTTCGATCCGCTGCGCCGAGATCGGGTCCAGAGCCGAGGTGGGCTCATCGCACAGCAGCACCTCCGGCTCTACGGCCAGGGCACGGGCCAGGCACAGCCGTTGTTGCTGGCCGGTGGATAGCCCGGAGGCCGGCGTATGGAGGCGGTCCTTCACCTCGTCCCACAGGCCGGCAGCCCGCAGGTAGCGTTCCACGATGCGGTCCAGGTTGCGCCCGTTGCCCCTGTCCAGCACCTGCAGGCCATGGATGCGGCGGCCATAGGCCACATTGTCATAGATAGACATCGGCAGGGGGAACGGTTTGGGAGCCAGCATCCCCACCCGCGTACGGACCTCGGTCACGTCCACACCTCGACCGTAGATGTCCACGCCGTTGAGAAAGACCCGCCCGGCCACCCGCGCCCCATCCGCCTCCTCCAGCAGACGGTTGAGGCAACGCAGGAGCGTGGTCTTGCCGCAGCCGGAGGGACCGATGATGGCCGTGATCTGGCGCGCCGGGATGTCGGCGGTGATGCTTTTGAGTGCCTGCTCGCTCCCGTACCAGGCACTCAGCTCCTCAATGCGAATGACCGGTTCCATGCTCCTGTTCCCTTCCATTGTCAGGGCAGGGCAACTGCTCGCAGTTGCCTTGTTTCATTTAGCGAATGATCTGTTTTGTCCACCGCCTGGTCAGCCGCCGCGAGATCAGGCTCAGGGCCAGAACGATCAGGGTCAACACCAGGGCCGAAGCATAGGCCCGTTCCTGCACTGCCGGGAACGGCGTGCCGAGCTGGAAGAAGACGGCCAGCGGCAGCGAAGCTGCCGGGCTCAACAGCGAATCGGGCAGGCGGTCGGTATAGCCGGCGGTGAACAGCACCGAGGCCGCATCGCCAATGCCCCGCCCAAAGGCCAGCAACACCGCCGTGAGCAGACCCGGCGCCGTCTGCCGCACCGCCACTTTCACAGCCGTCTCCAGGCGGGTGGCTCCCAGGGCATAGGAGGCCTCCTTCAACTCCCCTGGGAACATGGCGATGGCTTCGTCCATGCCGCGGACCATGATGGGCAACTCCAGGAAGGCCAGGGTGAGGATGCCGCCCAACAGCGAGGCCCGCACCCCCAGCCGGAGCATGATCACGAAGCCAAAAGCGCCATAGACGATGCTGGGCACCCCCCACAGCACATCCAGGGCCAGCCGCACCACCTCAGCCCGGCGTGAACGGGCAGCGTAAAAGTGCAGATAGAGGGCAATGGGCAGGCCGGCCAACAGCGCCAGGGCCGTCCCCCCCCCGGCCAGGCAGAGCGAGCCGACTATGGCGTTGAGGATGCCACCTTCCTTACCCAGGTAGTAGCCCCCCTTCGGCGTCTGGGTCAGCATGGCCAGATTCAGGGCCGGCAACCCTCGCCAGACGACAGTCCCCAGGATCAGGGCCAGGCTACCCAGCACCCCCACCACCGAGCCGATCATCAGCAGTCGAAAAAAGCCTTCTTCCAGTTTTGCCTTGCGTCTGCTCATCACATCTCCTGGACATTCGATGGGGCCGTTCATCATCCGTTGACACTTCACACCGATTGACCCCTCTCCCCAATGGAACCATCCTTCGATTCGGATATCAATCGCTTCGTCCCAGCCGCACCAGCACCAGTCGTGCCGCCAGGTTAAAGATGAACAGGATGACAAGCAGGATCAGCGCCCCACCCAACAAGGCCGCATCGTACAGGGGAATGGACATCATCTCGCCATAGTTATTGGCGATGAGCGCCGTCAGGGGATAGGCAGCATCCAGGATCGAGCGGGGTACCTGCGGCACGTTGCCCACCACCATCAGCACGGCCATCGTTTCGCCAAAGGCCCGGGAGAACCCCAGCACCACGGCGGCCATGACCCCGGCCCAGGCCCGCCGCAGGACCACACTCCGCACCATCTGCCAGCGGGTGGCCCCCAGAGCCAGGGAGGCCTCACGCAGCCCCTGAGGCACAGCACGGATCACATCCTGGGCCACGGCGATGATGACAGGCAAGACCATGACGGCCAGCACAATGCCGCCGCTCAGCACATTATAGCCGGTCGGGTTATCGCTGCGGAACAGCCGCAACGCCCCCAGCCAACGGTTCAACGCCGGGGCCACCGCCTTGCCCACAAAGGGCACGACGGTCAGCACCCCCCACACCCCATAGACGACCGACGGGATGCCCGCCAGCAGGTCAATGAGCGGGTTCACCACCAGGCGGAGCCGGGGTGGGGCGAACTCGGCCAGGTAGATGGCGGTCAGCAACGAGGGAGGCACGGCCAGGATCATGGCGACTGCCGTCACCCACACCGTGCCCATGATGAACGGGTAGAAGCCAAAAGCCCCTTTCTGCGGACGCCAGGTGGTGGAAAAGAGCAGGTCCCTCAACGGCATGGCGGCCAGGATCGGCCGGGCACGCAGGAAAAGGACGGCGGCGATCAGCGGCACCAACAACAGCGCCGCCAGGGTCAACAGGCCCATCAGGTGTCGGGCCAGTTGGTCGTTTCGCCGCCGTCTTTGACGGATGGTCAGGGTTTGAGTCTGTCCCACGCTCACTGGAGTTTTGACCACTCGCCGTTCAGCTTCTCCGCAGGCAGAGCGATGTAGCCCGCCTCGTCCACAAACTGCTGGCCGTCGGTCAGGACCCAGAGGAGGAAGGTCCGGGTCAAGCCCGTCGGCTTGCCGTGGGTCACCAGGTTCAGATCGCGGGCCGGAGGTGACGGGTAGCGGCCGGCGGCCACCGCTTCGACGGCCTGGGACTTGGTATCGGTCACCTCCTCAGGGTCGGCCTGCCTGTTGTCGTTTCCATCAATCGGCACCACCTGCGCCCCGGCCACCGGTTTCCCGGTTGCAGCATCGAAGGCATAGTTCAGGTTGTTATAGCCGATGCCGAGCGGATCCTTGATCACCGCATCCAGCAGGCCGGGATCGCCATAGACGGCCACCCCCAGCAGGTCTTCCTGTTTGCCCCCCAGATATTTGGCCCAGGTCTCGGCGGCGCCACACGAGTCGGAACGGGTGAAGAGGTGGATCGGATCGGTGACCTCAGGCCGGTCCACCACCTGTCCCCAGGTCTTGATCTCGCCCGTGATATAGATGCCGATGAATGTCTCACGACCGATCCCCTTCTGATGCAGGTCTTGCCAGACAGGGTTCTTTTCGTTGACCACGGGGAAAACGGCATCTTTCACCACCGCGATCCAGAACGCGCCTTTGGCCTCCTCCTCCGGCGTAACGTCACGGGAGACCATACCGATGTCCACTGCGCCGGCCAGGGCATCGGCCATCCCCTTGCCAGCACCGCCGGCTGAAATATCCACCCTGACCCTGGGGTTCAGCTTTTGGAACTCCTCCCCCCAGCGGACCATCATCGGGTAGAGCGCCCAGGCACCCGACACGGTGATGGTTCCTTCCAGCCCTCCTTCAGCCGCAGGGGTTCCTCCGCTACCCGCCGGGCTGCAGCCGGCGGTCACAAACAGCAGGCCACAGGCCACCAGCGCAAAAAGTTTTGTGTTCATTCTTTTCCCCCCTATCTCAGAGCCTGTCGGAAAACCACCACGACACCAAGAACACCATGCCGTTTTTATTCGTTTCCTTCGTTTTCCTTTGTGAACTTTGTGTCTTTGTGGTAAGCTTTTCAGACCAGCTCTCAAGAGCAACCGCAAGGGCTGCCGGGCAACCGCAAGGGCTGCCCCTACCTCGATCCGATCACCAGCACCGGCCGGTCGGCCCAACGGAACAGAGGGCCAGGCCAATCTGCCTGAAACCAACGGTGCCATTGAGGGCAGGGGGTCGCTGCCAGCACGATCAGGTCGTAGCTCCCTGTGATGACCTCCTGGTAGATCTGCTGGTCCGGCGGCCCCTGGCGTAACCGCAGCGTGCCCTCGATCCCCTGGTCCCGCAGATGATGGGCGATCTGCTGCCTCTGCTGTCCCAGGGCCGTATCGGCCGTCAAGAGCGCCGGCAACCCCCTGTCCATACAACCTCGCCAGCGATCCAGGGCCGGCTGCGGCGGGACGAGGGCCAGAACTGTGATCGCCCCTCCTCCTGCCTGGGCCAGATGCACCGCCCAGTCAACGGCTGCCTGGTCCACTTCCCCACCGCCCAGGACAAGAAGGATGCGGTCAGGCGGCCAGCGGGGCCGTTGCACAACAAGCAGGGCCCCCAGATCGCCGGCTTGCCCTGCAACCAGCCCATGATCCGCCAGACCTGGAAGCAGACGGTCGAGCACGGGATGGTCTCGCGTGCTGAGGATGGCCAGCACAGGCCCTCCGGCTGCCCGGCTCTGCCTTTCAAACTCACCGGCTGTCTTGACACGGCTGACACCAACTCCCAGCATCCGGCCTACCCTCCGGGCATACCTCCACACCTGGCCGGGCACAGACTGCGGAAAGGCGATCACCAGCACCTGCCGGATGTGAGACTCTCCAGGCATGGAAGTAGCATACCACAGGGGGATGACAGGGGCCGTGATGAAGCTGTGACAAAGCTGTGACAGGGAAGGAAAAGGTGGCTATGAATCCTGATTTACCACCAATCCGTAGCCCAGACCGGGCACGGTTTCGATATACTTCAGCTCGGCGGCTCCGGCGTCACCGGCCTGAGCGATCTTGGCCCGCAGCCGGCGCACAAGCTGGCGCAGCATGTCGCGATCACCGCCTTCAGCCCCCCACACATGAGCGATGATCGCCTCGGCGGTCAGAATATGGCCGGCGTTGAGCATCAAATAGTCCAACAGCCGGCTTTCCAGGGGGGTCAGGGTCACGGCCTCGCCGTTGCCCAGGCGCAGCTCCCGGCGGCTGGGATCGAGCGTCAGGGCGCCCACACGACGGAGGGCCGGAGTGGCCGCCTTGCCTGCCCGGCGCAGGAGGGCGTGAGCGCGGGCTACAAGCTGGCGAGGGCTGAAGGGCTTGGTCACATAGTCGTCGGCCCCCAGTTCCAGGCCATGGACAATGTCATCCTCTTCTCCACGCACAGTGAGCAGCAAAATCGGCACATCGTCCTGCTCGCGGATGCGGCGGCACACCTGGAAGCCATCGAGACGGGGTAGATTGACATCCAGCACGATCAGGTCAGGTCGATCTTCGGTCCAGCGTTGCAGGGCCATCTGGCCATCGTGAGCCAGGATCACCTGGAACCCCTCCCGCCTGAGGGTAAAGGCCAGCACGTCGGCCAGGACCCGATCGTCATCCACAATCAAGGCTTTCATCGTTCCTCAACCAGGGGCAGGGTAAACCAGAACACCGATCCTCCCCCCTGTTTTTCTTCGACCCCAACCTGACCGCCGTGGGCAGCGACGATGGCTTTGACGACAGACAGGCCCAACCCGATCCCAACCTGGGCCTTGTCACTGCCGGAACCGGGGTGCACAAAGCGCCGGAACAGGTTTTTCCTCTGGTCTGCCGGCACCCCGGGGCCGGAATCGGCCACCGCCACGCGGACCCAGTCCCCCTCGACCGTGGCTCGCACCTCAATTTCGGCCTCGTCGGGGCCATATTTGCTGGCGTTGGATAGCAGGTTGACCACCACCTGCACAGCCCGGCGGGGATCGGCCCGCACGACCGGGATGGCCACCGGCATCTCGACCACCAGACGTTGACCATGTCTGTCCAACAACGGTTGCATCATGGCAATCGCCTCGGCGATGATCTCCCCCAGGTCGGAAGGGCGGGGCCGCACCTGGAAATGCCCCGTCTCGATGCTGGCGCTCTCCAGCAGGTTGTCAATCAACGTTTGCAGGCCCAGGACCCCCAGGTGAAGGGAGGTCAGCAGTTCCTCAAGCTCGACCGGGCTGAGGTCAGGGGCCTGGTCCAGCAAGAGTTCCACCGAAGCGGCCAGGGCGGAAAGGGGGGTGCGGAATTCGTGAGCCACATTGGCCAGAAAGTGACCCAGGAGACGGTGCACCGCCTCCTCCTCGCTCACATCGCGGAAGACCAGCGCCACACGGGCATCGCCCCCCTCCGGGGGCAAAAGCCGGGCACCGGTAAAGGCCAGGACCGCCTGCCGGCCGTCGCGGAGCTCCACGGGGATCTTGCGGTGTTGTCCCGGCGGCGGGATGAGCTGGCTGAACGGCCCTTCCGCCTCAAGGGGGCGGAACACCCGGTCACAGGGGCAGCCTGTCACTTCGTCCCGCCTCCAGCCTGTGATCCGCTCCGCCCCGTGGCTGAAAAAGGTGATATGGCCATGGCGGTCGAGGGTGACGATCCCTTCGACGATGGCCTCCAGCAGATGATCGGTCCAGGCCTTTTCCTGGCGCAGTTCGGCCAGAGAACGTTTCAGGTCCAAACGGGCGCCTTCCAACGCCTGGGCCACCAATGTCACCTCGCGCACGCCAGACCTGACGGCCAGCGGTTCCCCCAGCTCTCCCCGGCTCATCGCTGCCGCAGCAGCGGCCAGGTGATCCAGCGGCCCCCCGATGCGCCGGGCCAGGAAGGTGCCCAACAACGAGGCGATGGCCGTCACAGCCACGGTGCTGCCCAGCAAGAGCCACACCAATCGCCGCTGCGCGTCGGCCACATCCCATCCATCCAGCGCCACCTCAGCCTCCAGGCCTGAATCGTCCAGGGGGAAGCGAGTGGTGTAGTAGGGGTGACCATCCAGGTTGAGTTTGCTCCGGCGCAGATCCCCAACCGGCGGGGCGAGCCACGAGCGGCGTGCGGGCAGGCTGGTGGACACCGGCCGACCGGCCACCAGAAGCGTGTGTTCCATCCCCGTTTGGGTGCGCATCTGCACGGCCAGATTGTCGTCCAGGACCCGGCCCACGACGACCCGGCAGGGCGAATCGGCCTGGTCTGTCAGGGGATGATCGGCCACCAGGAGGGGCACCACGGCGCTGCGCCCCTCCTGAGGCAGGCCACCCTCCACAACCAGGTAAGAGCCGGCCTGCTCCTGGCGGGCGCAGAGGTCGGCCAGGCTCACCCGGCCGGCCTGGGCAACGGCCTGGCCTGATTCACAGACAAGCACCAGGTCCAGCCCCGATCCCTGTTGCAGGGTGCGCAGATAGGCCAGCAGCGCCTCCCCATCTCCCCTGCCCACCAGGTCACGGAGAGTGGGCCTCTGCGCAGTCAATGTGGCCAGGCTCTTCAATTCCTCCTGCATGGCGGCATAGAGCGCCCGGGCGGCACGCCCCCCCCGTTCTACCTGCGCCCATGCCTGGCGCTCAAGTTGGCGATGGGTCAGCCACACCGCCGGCAGGAGGGCGGCTACGGCCATCAGCCACACCAGGGCGATGAAGCTCAGGATCATCTGCGCCGAAAGGGTGCGCAGATCAGGTTGTAGACGTTTCATAGGACCAGATCCCTGTCCGTTGGGCAAGACAGCTCACTGCCCCCGTGAAATCCGTGTCATCCGTGTCCCATAAGAGCTTGTCTGAAAACCACCAAGACACAAAGGACACCAAGGACACTATGCGTTTTTTTCGTTTCCTTCGTGTTCCTTTGTGGCCTTTGTGTCTTGGTGGTAAGCTTTTCAGACCGGCTCTAACATTCTGCGCTTGTGAAAAGTGTCAACCAATTTTGGCCGATCCTTGAACCATCCCCGGCTGAAGCCTTGACAGAAGCCGCTGCGTCTGCTTTACTCCAACAGGCTGCCGATCAAGTCAGGGATAGTATACACCCGATCGCAGCCAGAGACCAATCACCAGGGTAGCTCTGGGCTGGACAAAGAGGTCAAGGTGTGATACAGTCCTGGCAGGGGGCAGAAGGTGGCCGGCCCTGACAAAGCAGCAGACACCTTCAGCCACTCTGTCCGGTAGAAGGGGATGCCTGTGGTCCATATCAATCTGGCGGAACGTGGCGGATCTGGCGATCTGTCCCAGGCGAATTGGGGCGTGCTGAAAGCGGCGCGGGCCTTGCTCTTTGTCGGCGCGTTGTGCATCGCCGCCCTGGGCCTGCTGACGGGCAGCATCGGCCTGGCGGGCGGCCTGTTCGGCCCCCGCCGCGATCGGCTGGTGATGATCACCCTCTGGATCTCACTCCTGACTCTGACCGTGGGGTTGGGTCTGGCGCTGGCCTGGCACGGCTGGCGGTCGCTGCAGGGCCGTGAATCCACCCCTTTTCAGCCCCGGCGCATCTGGCCGTGGGGCCTGTTATATCTGCTGACCCTGCTGGCCGGTCAGATCATCCTCTCCTGGGACCTGGTGCCTGTCCTGACCTTTCCGCCTTTCCATGTGGCTGCCGGCGTCCTGCCCCCGCTGATCGTGGTGGGGTTGGTGGGCCGCAGCCTGGGCGGCACGGTGCGCTGGCGAGGGGTGGTGTTTCAGGTCAGCAGCGGCGCATTCCTGGCGACGAGCCTGGCGTTTGCCATTGAGACGGCCATCATCCTGGGGCTGCTGCTGCTGGCCCTGATCGCCGTGGCGGTCCAACCTGGCGGCCCAGAGCTGCTCCAGGCGCTGGCTGCACGCCTGGAGGATCCGGCCTGGCTTCAGGACCTGACCCGGCTGGCCGGGCTGGTCAGAGAGCCGATTGTCCTGGCGGCTATCTTCCTGGTGGCGGCGGTGGTCATCCCTCTGGTTGAAGAGGCGATCAAGACGCTGGGCGTGGGGCTGCTGGTCTGGCAACATCCGGACCCGGCCCGCGCTTTTGTGTGGGGCCTGGCCGGGGGAGCCGGTTTTGCTTTGGCGGAGAACCTGCTCAACACGGCCGGCGCCCTCGACGCCTGGGGACCGGTCGCCCTGTTGCGGGCGGGAGCCTCACTGTTGCACTGCCTCACCGGCGGACTGATGGGCCTGGCCTGGCGCCACCTGGGGAACCTGCGGCGCTGGGGGCCGGCGGCAGGGCTGTATGTCGCCAGTGCCGGGCTTCATTCCGCCTGGAACTGCCTGGCCGCCGGGATGTCGGTCGTTTCTCTGAACTCTCAGAGCAGTGGACAGGCGGTGGTTGGGCCGGGGACGGCCACCATCCTGGCCCTGTTGATCGGGCTGAGCCTGTTGGTCGGGTTGGGCCTGGCAGCTCTGAGCCGATTCCTCAGACAAGGGCAATCAGCGTCTCGACCAGAGTCATGAGGCCGACCGTTGAGCCAGGATCATCCCCGCCAGCCGTGCTGCGGCCGCATTGCTGAGCATCACCACCATGCCGGCAGCGCACAGCCGGGCCTCCTGGTCGGCCACCTGCCGGGGGTCCTGGCCGCACACCCGGGCGATGAGCAGCGGCTCATCCCGCTCCTCTCGCCGGGGGACCTCGGCCAACACCCCTGCCAGGGTACCGGCCGGATCGGGCAGGGCGGGGTGGCCCAGGACCACATCCAGGAGGATCAGGGCCACGTGTGGGTCGGTCCAGGCCTCTTGCAGGGCGCGCAACTGAGCCACCGGGTCAAAGCGGGCAGCCGGACAGGCCAGGGAGGGCCTGCCCACACTCAAGTCCAGGAAGGTCGCCTGGACCTGACCGCCGCTCACCTCGGCCAGCATCCGTTGCGCTTCCTGACACAGGAGGCCGCCCGTAAACACCCCCCGCAATTGATCCCGACCGGGGCCGATCTCGGCCCGCAGGTCAGCGGCCAGGGCAGCCCATTGCTCATCAAAATCTTTCAGCCGGGAGGAGACCAGGGCCTGATCCCAGCCCCGCACCCAGGCCGCTGCCCGCATGGCTGCCTCGTCGAGCCGCGCTGCCGGGATGGCCCCCGCCCGCCAGATGAGGCGTTGGTCGCTGCCCAGGAAACAGACAACGGTGGGTTTGTCGCTGGCACGAACCTGCGTCAGGACCTGGTCCGCCGCCGTCGTTGAGGGGAGGCCCGACAGGAGCACGATCACCTCCGTCGCCGCATCGGCCTGCAGAGCGCGGAGCCCGGCCAGCATCGCCTCGCCGCTGCCCTGCGGACCCAGATCATCGCCGGCCACGGCAATCGTCTGTGAGGCGGGCACCCCCTCCCGCGCCAGCAGAGAGACGACCTCCAACAGGCCGGCGTGGCTGGCCGAGACGATCCCCACCGCCCCCTTCACCTCCTGCTGTGCAGTGTGGCGAGGGGAGTTCAGGGTCCGCCCCAACCCCCTTCCTCCTTTCCTCTCCCCTTTCTGGGTTTCCATCGTTCCAATCCCAGTATACCACATGGGCCCCGGATTTTGAAATTCAGAGGCGGCCAGATTCCAGGGCTGCAACCTGCAATCCGATCCTTTCAAGAGCCAGTCTGAAAACCACTAAGGACACGAAGGACACAAAGGTTTACACCTTTTTCTTCTCGTTTCTTTCCTATATGCCTCGGTGGTAGACTTTTCAGGCAGGCTCTAAATATCCGCTTTTGCCTGGCAAAGCAATACTTGACTAAATCTCAGATTTCAGTTATGATCGAACCTGGAAGATTTCAGCCCTTCCAAACACGGGATGGTTCAATTTTCTGGGGAAATTGGTTTACACTTTTGACGGCTGTTAAAATTCCGCCTGGCCCTCACC
>DAOTYI010000233.1:0-13114 GCA_034434895.1 Anaerolineae bacterium | reverse complement strand
GGGGGCAGGAGGCAGTGGGCAGGGGGCAACCATCCCTGTCCCTCATTCCTTATCCCTTATTCCTTACCTGTGAGGTTCAGAATGGAATCAGTTGACAAGCCACGATTCTTTGACCAACCGCTTGTTGAGTTGTTCAAGCCGACGTGGGAGAAGGGGATCTATGGGGTGATCTTGCTGGTGGCCCTGGTCAGCCGCTTCTGGGACCTGGGGGCGCGGGCCATGAGCCACGACGAAAGCCTGCACGCCCTGTACTCCTACTATCTGTACAACGGGACCGGCTATCAGCACAATCCGATGATGCACGGGCCGTTCCTGTTCCACGCCAACGCGCTGATCTATTTTCTGTTTGGCGACAGCGACTATACAGCGCGCATCGTGCCGGCCCTCTTTGGCGTGTTCCTGGTCATGAGCCCACTTTTGCTGCGGCGCTGGTTGGGCCGCCTGGGGACAGTGGTCGTGTCGCTCCTGGTGCTGATCTCCCCCTCGATCCTCTACTACTCGCGCTACATCCGCAACGATATTTACATCGCCGTGTGGACGATGTTGATGATAGCGGCCCTGTTTCACCTGTTGCGCAGCCACCGGCCAGGCTGGTTCTATCTGGGAGCCGCGGCGCTGATGCTCTCGCTGGCGACCAAAGAGGTGGCTTACCTTTTTGGCTTCATCGGTCTGGCGTTCATCATCGAAGTGGTTGTGTGGGAGCGGGTCAACCCCCGCAACCGGATCTGGCTTTACGTCGGGGGCCTGGTGCTGAGCGGGCTGCTGTTGGTCGGGGGGTACCTGCTGGGGCGGGCCGCGGCCGATCTGGCAGCCCAGGCCACCGAAGGTGCAGCCGAGGCGGCCGCATCGGCGAAAAGCCTGAAACTGGTCGGGGCCGTCATCACCGCCCTGGGTGGCATCCTGCCGGCGGTGCTGCTCAGCGCGACCCTGATCCCCTGCCGGTACCCACAACGCAGCCGTGTCGAGGAGGCGATCCGTTCCCTGCCGTGGCAGGCCTGGCTCATCGCGTTTGTCATCATGTTCCTCATCTACACCTTGTTGTTCACCACCTTCTTCACCAATCCGCTGGGGTTGAGCACCGGCATCTTTGGCTCGATCAGCTACTGGCTGGCCCAGCAGGAGGTACGGCGGGGCGGCCAGCCATGGTATTACTATTTCCTGTTGCTGCCGATGTACGAGTTCGTGCCGCTGCTGTTCAGCTTCCCGGCCACCCTCTATTTTCTGATCCGGGGGACGGGTCCGGGCCCGGCGAGGCTCCTGCCCCAGGAGGAGAGGGAAGAAACGCGCCGCCAGGACACCGCCTCCCCGCCGGTATCTCCCGCCTCTCTCAATTCCCTCTTTGTCGCCTTTCTCATCTTGTGGACCCTTTCCACCATCTTCCTGTATAGTTGGGCCGGCGAAAAGATGCCCTGGCTGACGGTCCACCCTGCCCTGCCGTTGATCGTCCTCACCGGCAAGTTCGTCGGCGACCTGTTGGGACGGTTGGACTGGCAGGAGGTGTGGCGGCGAGGCGGGGGGCTGTTGGCCCTGCTGCTGCCCCTCACCCTGTTTGGGGTGTACACCCTGCTCCGGTTGCAGCCGTTCCAGGGGCTCTCTCTGTCCCGGCTGCAAGAGACGGGCAACTGGTTCGCCGCGCTGATCATCACCCTGCTGCTGCTGATTTTGACCGGCTTGGTGGTGCGGCGGCTGGGGGGGCGACGCTCGCTGCGGGTGGCCCTGGGCACAATCCTGCTATTTCTATCCTTGTTCACGGTGCGTTTTGCCTGGATGGCCGCCTACATCAACTACGACTATGCCACCGAGCTGTTGGTCTATGCCCACGGCACACCCGATGTGACCCGCACGATGGATGAAATCGCCGAAATCTCGCGCCGCACCGTGGGCGACAAGATGATCGCAGTGGCTTACGACAGCGAGATCACCTGGCCGCTGGAGTGGTACATGCGCCAGTACCCCAATCGCAAGTTCTACAGCACCACCCCTACGCGCGAGGCGCTGAATGTGCCCATCGTCCTGGCCAGTTCTGAAATTGATGCCAAGGTCAAGCCTTTCCTGGGGGATCGCTATTACGCTTTCAAACGGCGGCTGGTGTGGTGGCCCAACCAGCAGTATATGGACCTGACCTGGGAGCGGATCCGGAAAATCCTGACTTCGCCTGAGAAGCGCAAGCTCCTGTGGAACATCCTCTACTGGCGCAAATACCCGCAAACGCCCGACAACTGGTATCACGTCCACAACTTTACCATGTATGTGCGCAAGGATGTGGCCCAACAACTGTGGGATTTTGGCGCCGTACCCCCGGAAAGCTACGAACTGCCGCCTGACCTGTATGCTGAGAAGCATGTGGACCTGAAAGCGCAGTTGGTCTGGGGGCAGGTGGGGACCGCCCCCGGTCAGTTCAACCACCCGCGCGGCCTGGCCGTGGGTCCCGATGGCAACCTGTATGTCGTGGATTCCGACAACGCCCGCATCCAGGTCTTTGCCCCTGATGGCACCTTCCTGCGCACCTGGGGCAGCTATTGCGAGATGGAGAGCGGTCATGGCTGCACCGATCCCGACGGCAACGGGCCGTTGCAGATGGGCGACGGCCAGTTCCGCGAACCGTGGGGCATTGCTGTGGCCCCCGATGGGCGCGTCTATGTGGCCGACACCTGGAACCACCGCATTCAGGTCTTTGATGCGGCGGGCACCTTCCTGACCGGCTGGGGGGGCTTTGCCGAAACGAGCAGCCTGACCGACCGCTTCTATGGACCGCGTGACATTGCGATCGGCGCTTCGGGGCAGGTGTATGTCAGCGACACAGGCAACGAACGGATCATGGTCTTTGACCTGGAGGGGAACTTTCTGGAACAGTGGGGGGGTGAGGGGTCGGCCCCCGGCCTGTTCGCCGAGCCGGTGGGCATCGCCCTGGACGCCGCCGGCAACCTGTATGTGGCCGATACCTGGAATCAACGGGTGCAGGTGTTTGACCCCCACCATCTCCTCCAACGCTACTGGTCGGTAGAGGGCTGGTTTGGCGAATCGGTGGTCAACAAGCCATACCTGGCAGTGGACAGGCAGGGGCGGGTGTATGTCACCGACCCGGAGGGCTATCGCGTGGCGGTGTTCAGCAGCAAAGGGGAGTTGCTGGCTACCTTTGGCACCTATGGCTTTGACGAACGGTCATTCAGCCTGCCGACAGGCATTGATGTGGACGACGAGGGGTTCATCTATGTGAGCGATACGAACGGCCAGCGGGTGATCAAGTTCGAGCCGTTGCCGTAGGCGTGATGCGTGTTGCGTGCGGGGCGGAGGATGGTCGAGCAGAAGGAGCCAGCTCTGCTGGTGTGGATGGACGGCGAGGAGATCAAGGGGCGTTGGACCCTCTCCAGGCCGGTGACCACCATCGGCCGGTGGGAGGGGAACGACGTGGTGGTGGACGACCGCTGGGTGTCGCGCGCCCATGCCCGGATCCGCCGGGAGGGGGAACGCTACCTGGTCGAGGACCTGGGGAGCAAGAACGGGACCTTTGTCAACGGGCGGCGCATCACCGGGCCGACGCTGCTGGCCGACGGAGATGTGGTCCAGGTGACCCCCCTGGTCAAGATGACCTTTGTGGATTACGGCTCGACCGCCCCCCTGCCCGGCGAGGCCCCGGCTCCCGGCCTGGAGCTGGACCTGGCGGCGCGGCAGGTGCGGGTGCGGGGTCGGCTGTTGTCACCGCCGCTGTCGCACGCGCAGTTCACGCTATTGGCCCTGCTGGCCGAACAGCCGGGCCGGGTCTACAGCCGTGACGAGGTGATCGCCGCCGTCTGGCCAGATGACCAGGCCGAGGGGATCAGCGACGAGGCGATTGATGCCCTGGTGCGGCGCATCCGCCTGCGCCTGCGCGAGTTAGACCCGGGGCGCGAGTACCTGGTGACCGTGCGGGGGTATGGCTTCAAGCTGGAGCCGGGGTGAAAGACCTGACCAGCACCCCCCAGGTCCCCCGCTGCACAACCTGGTCATCCTGGTTCACAACCTCGACCCTGACGTTGACCAGCCCCCCACCCAGGCGGCGCATCGGCCTGGTCTCGATCACGGTGGCCCGAACCTGGATCGTGTCGCCGATGAACACCGGCAGGCTGAACTTCCACTCCCCGATCTCGCGGAAGGCCAGAGCTGTGCCCTCCAGGAAGCCCAGGCGCATCACCAACCCGCTGGCGATAGACATCACCAGCAGGCCGTGAGCCACCCGCTGGCCAAACGGATGGCTGGCGGCAAAGCGGGCGTCGGTATGCATCTGATTCCAGTCGCCGGTGAGGCCGGCAAAGTTCACAATGTCGGCCTCGGTTATGGTCCGCCCGGCACTGGTGATCGTCTGGCCGACCTCAAACTCTTCAAAATAGAGGCCGGTTCGGGCCCCAAGCTCTTTTGTCTCCGTCACAGGCTCCCCTCCTTGTGGAACGCGGAATCAGTTCAAAATTCTTTGCGTCCTCTCTCATTCTGCAAAGGCCGCGCAACAGGGGCAATCGGAGTTGTGCTGGCCGGAGGGCAGCTCGTCGGGGCCGAGTGTGCGCCCGTTGCGCGCCGGCCAGCAGCCTGTCTCCAGCCAGAACACAAATCGCTCATCGGCCAGGGAGAGTTGAGCCGTCTCACCTGCCGCTCTGACCAGCGCCGACAGCTGGTCGACGCAAGCGGGGCACAGCCGCTCCATTCGTCCCCGGCCCATCACCGGCCAAAAGCGGCCCTCCACCGGCCTGCCGCATTTCAAGCACTGCCCGGCCATCTTCATCCCTGGCCGTCCTGCTCCCGCACCCGCCGGATCTCGAACACCACCGGGTTCCAGGCATCGGGACAGGCGTGGGTGGCCACGTCCCTGTCTTCCAGCCAGGGGAATTCGGCCCCATAGCGCAGGGCAAACACTTTGGGCAGGAAACTGTACAGGGCATGGATGCACACCCTGCCCTGCACCGTCTGCCCGTCGAACACCACCTCGTCGCCCACCCGGTGGCCGGCAGCGCAAAAGCCCTCCTGCCGGATGACACGGGCGATGATGAGAAAGCCTTTGTCAGTCATTTTCTGGTGGCACCAACAGAATCACCCGGAAGCTTTCGGCATAAGGCAACCCCTTCTCCCGACCCACCTCGGCCGCCCATTGCTTGATCCGCTCCGTGGGGTCCCAATCGCCTATCTGGCTGGCGTGTTGCTTGAGCGCCGCGATCTTTTGCTCCACCGTTGCTGTGATCTCCACCCAGGTGTTGGGCTGGTCGTTGCCATGAATATAGACCTGCTGCACCCGGTGCGGCGCGCCGAGCTCCGGCCACAGCAGGGGCATGGCACAGGCCGGAGCCACGGCATCCAGGGCCGCCTGAGCCGCCGCCCGATGGTCAGGATGGTTGATGTAGCGGTCGCCCCCAAACAGCCGCGTCGGATCGCCGGTCAGCACGACCTGGGGCCTGTATTGGCGGATGAGGCGCACCAGGTCGCGCCGCAGTTCCAGCGTGGGTTGCAGCAGGCCGTCGTCATAACCCAGAAAGACCACTTCCCTGACGCCCAGCACCTGGCATGCAGCCCGCTGCTCGGCACGGCGAATTTCGGCCAGCCGCTGGCGGGTCATGCCCGGCTCGTGGGAGCCGGCATTGCCATCGGTGCAGACCACGTAGGTCACGCCGCAACCGGCCCGGGTCCACAGGGCCACCGTGCCGGCCATGGTAAACTCGGCGTCGTCAGGGTGGGCGATGATGACCATGGCCGATTTTGGGATTCTGTTTTGCTCCATACCCCTTCGGTTCCTCCAACGGTTTCTAATCATACACCACCTGCGCCGATTTGAAAAATCGCAGTCCCGCCTCCGCCAGGGTTGCGGGAAGCCGCGCTTTGCGCTATAATCGTCCCCATGAGCCTGGAACCGATCCTCGACCAGATCGCACGGGATGCGCAACTGGCGCGGTGCATTACCCACTGGCGACATCTGCCCGCCCGACCCGCGCGGTACGCCGACTGGCCGGGCGGGATCGATCCGGCCCTGATCGCTGCCTGCCGGGAACGGGGCATCGAGCGCCTCTACACCCATCAGGCGGCGGCAGTGGAGGCGGCCCTGCGCGGCGAGAATGTCATCGTCGTCACCCCGACCGCCAGCGGCAAGACCCTGTGCTACAACCTGCCGGTGCTCAACAGCCTGTTTTCCGACCCTGCGGCGCGGGCGCTTTACCTGTTCCCCACCAAGGCGCTGGCCCAGGACCAACTGGCCGAATTGGGGGCGTGGACCCGGGTGCGGGGCGAGAAGCTTGAAGCGGGCAGCTACGACGGCGACACCCCCCCGGCAGCCCGCCCCGCCATTCGCCAGACGGCGCGCCTGGTCATCAGCAATCCCGACATGCTCCACACCGGCATCCTGCCCCATCACACCCGCTGGCTGCGCTTTTTTCAGGGCCTGCGGTATGTCGTCCTGGACGAGATCCACACCTATCGGGGGGTCTTTGGCAGCCATGTGGCCAATGTCCTGCGCCGGCTGAAACGGATCTGTGCCTTTTACGGCTCGTTGCCCCAGTTCCTCTGTGCCTCGGCCACGATTGCCAATCCGCTGGCGCTGGCCGAGCGCCTGGTAGAAGAACCGTTCACCCTCATCGGCCCGGAACAGGATGGCTCGCCGGCCGGCGACAGACATTTCCTGTTCTACAACCCGCCGCTGGTGGACCCGGAACTGGGCATCCGTCGCAATCCGCTGGTAGATGCCCGGTTGCTGGCCGGTCGTTTCCTGGAGGCCGACATTCAGACCATCCTCTTTGCCCGCGCCCGACTGAGCGCCGAACTGCTGCTGACCTACCTGCGCGATGCCGCCCGTGGCCAGGGCCTGCCCCCAGAGAGGGTGCAGGGCTACCGGGGCGGCTACCTGCCTGCCGAGCGGCGGCGGATCGAGCGGGGCCTGCGCGGGCGGGAAGTGCTGGGGGTGGTGGCGACCAACGCCCTGGAGTTGGGCATCAACATCGGCAGCATGGAGGCCAGCATCCTCACCGGCTATCCGGGCACCATTGCCAGCACCTGGCAACAGGCCGGACGAGCCGGTCGCCGCACCGGGACCTCCGTGGCCGTGCTGGTGGCCGGAGCCTCCCCGCTGGACCAGTATATCATCCGCCACCCCGAATACTTTTTCGGGCGCTCGCCAGAACAGGCACTCCTGAACCCCGACAACCTGGCCATCGTCGTCAACCACATCCGCTGCGCCGCGTTTGAGCTGCCTTTCGCTCCGGAGGAACCGTTCGGTCATTTCCCCCATACCCACCAGGTGCTGTCTTTCCTGGAGGAGAAAAAAACCGTGCGCCAGAGTGGTGGCCGGTGGTACTGGACCGGCGACACCTATCCGGCCGAGGCGGTCAGTCTGCGCACGGCCCAGATGGACAATTTCGTCATCGTGGACCTGTCGCAGGAAGGGGGGAATGTCATTGGCGTGATGGACCGCGAAGGGGTACCCCGTCTCCTCCATGAGGGCGCCATCTATCTCCACGGCGGCGAGTCGTACCGGGTGAAAACCCTGGATTGGGAGGGCCGCCGCGTCGAGGTGGAGCCGGTCGAAGCCGGCTACTACACCCAGGCCAGCGTCTCGGCCAGTGTGCAGGTGATGGGTGTGGAACAGCAGGCCACCGGAACCACCATGCTCAAGGCGTATGGCCCGGTGCTGGTCAAATCCAGGGTGACCTCCTACAAAAAGGTGCGCTTCTATACCCACGAAACCCTGGGTTGGGAGGAGATTCCACCGGATAGCATCCCTGAGCTGGAGATGGAGACCACCGCCTGCTGGTTTAGCATCCGGCCCGAACCGACGGCCCAACTGGAGCAGGAGGGGCTGCTGGATATGGCCCAGGGCGATCGGGGGCCGAATTGGGAGGAACAGCGGGCCCGCGCCCGGGCCCGTGACGGCTACCGCTGCCGCCACTGCGGCGCTCCCGAACGCCCCGGCCGGACCCACGACGTGCACCACATCCGGCCGTTTCGCACCTTTGGCTACCTGCGTGGCCAAAACGACCGTTATCTGGAAGCCAACCGCCTGGAGAATCTGGTAACCCTGTGCCGCTCCTGCCACCGGCACGTGGAGGTGGACCGCCTGTTCCGGGGGGCGTTGAGCGGCCTGGCCTATGTGCTCCACAGCCTGGCCCCCCTGCACCTGATGAGCGATCCCTCTGACCTGGGGGTGGTGAGCGAGGTTCGCTCCCCGTTCACCCGATTGCCGACGATCACCCTCTACGATCAGGCGCCGGGAGGGTTGGGCTTCAGCCAGGTGTTGTACGAGCTGCACGAGACGCTGCTGCTGGCAGCCCGCGACCTGGTGCGGGCCTGCCGCTGCCGGCGCGGTTGCCCATCCTGTGTCGGCCCGGTGGAGGAAGCAGGCGAGGATGTCAGGGCCGATTGTCTGCGGTTGCTGGACCTGCTGCTGGGATGACCCGCCCCCGGCCCCCTTTCACCGCTGCTGCGTTGCCGTGACCAGCGCCTGCAACACCTGCTCCAGGCCGTCCATCTCGGCCCCATAACAGGCCCAGTCGCCGGCCTTCAGGCATTCCTGAGCCGCCCGATAGTGAGCGTCGGCCTGGCGGACCAGATCGGCCACCTCTCCTTCCAGCGGCGGCAGGGATGTTTCTGACACCGGCGGCCGTTCGACCGCCGCTTCCGTCCCCATCACCCGCGCCAGACTTGAGGCCAGCGTCTCCTCCATCGCAATGCGGTTGCCATAGGCCACCACCACCCGCCGCAGCTCCGGGAGCTGGCTGGCTTCGGCCTGGAGGTAGATCGGCTCCACATACAGGATCGAGTGGTCCAGGGGGATCACCAGCAGGTTGCCCCGGATCACCTGGCTGCCCCGCTGGTTCCACAAGGTCAGTTGCTGGCTGATGAGCGGGTCCTGGTCAATGCGCGATTCCACCTGCAACGGGCCGTAGACCAGATACTGCTTGGGGAACTTGTAGACGCCCAACTCGCCATAGTGCTCGCCGTCGTTGCGGGCATAGAGCCAGGCCACCATATTCTGCCTGGTCGAGGGGGTATAGGGCAGCATCAGCACGAATTCCGAGTCGGTCTCGCCCGGCAGCCGCATGTTGACGTAATAGGGCTCCATCGCCATCCGCTCCCCGCCGACCATCTCCTCCGGCCAGCTCCACATATCCTCCTGATTGTAGAACACCTGTGGGTCGGTCATGTGAAAGCTCTGGTATTTGGCTGCCTGGATGCGGAACAGGCCCTCCGGGTAGCGCCAGTGGGCCACCAACGCCGGGTCCATCTCAGCCTTTGGGCGGAACAGGTCGGGGAAGATGGCTGCATAGGTCGCCGCCAGCGGATCGGCCGGATCGATCAGATAGAAGGTCAGAGTTCCGTCGTAGGCATCCATGGTCACCTTGACCGAATTGCGGATATAGTTCACCGTTCCGAATAAAGTCTGAATCGGCTCTGAATAGGGATAGCGGTCTGAAACGGTGTAGGCATCCAGCAGCCACACCAGCCGCCCGGCGACGATGACCGGGTAGGGGTCAGGGTCGTAACGCAGGAAGGGGGCCACGGTCCGCACCCGCTCGTCAATCGCCCGCCGCCACAACAGGCGGCTTTCGGGGGTGATGTAGTTGCTGAACAGGAGCTGGCTGCTCCCCAGGCGCAGCGCATAAGCCAGCCGCTTGAGGGCCGAATCGAGGACCACCCCCCCCGCTCCCTGGTAGGTGGTGTAGACATTCTCGTCGCCGGAAGGGTAGTCGAATTCCCGGGCGGTGGTCCTGACAATGACATAGTCGTCGGTCAGTTCGCCGTGATAGATCTCGGGCCGGGTGATGGTCAGCTCAGGATAGCGGGTCTGGGGCGGGATGTCGCGCACCCACAGCAGCGGCAGGCCCTCCTGCCCCACTTCGTTCACCGGGCTGAGGACCACGCCGGAGCCGTGGGTATAGACCAGGTGGCGGTTGACCCAGGTCTGGGCCGTCTCCGGCAGCTCGGTGTGGACAAGTTCGCGGGCGGCCAGGGTCACCTGGCGGTACTGGTCGCCCAGCCGGTAGCGGTCAATGTCTACATCGGCGAAGGAGTAGTACAGCCGGATCTCCTGCAACTGGCTGTAGGTGCGCATCAAAGGACGGTAGTCCCACAGACGGATATTCTGGATGGTGGACTGGTTGGCCGTCAGGTTGAGGGGGGCCACCTCTTCGGGTACGGCGAAATCGGCCTCGGCCACGCGGTCCAGGCCAAAGGCTGCGCGTGTAAAGCGGATGGTGTGCTCGAGGTATGGCTGCTCACGGGCCAGCTCGTTGGGTTCTACCGACAGGCGTTGCAGCAGAGCAGGGTAGGCGTTCCCCGCCACAAAGACCACCGTCAGCCAGGTGCCGACAACCAGGTAAGGCAGCCAGCGCACCCGCACAAACAGACCTGCCAGCAAGACCAGCGCCCCGGCGGCGGCGATCAGGGTCAGCAGGTTCAGGATCGGCAGCCGGGCGTGGAGATCGGTATAGCCGGCGCCGTAGGCCGCCCCGGCGGTGGAATAGAGCAGGCGGGGGATGCTGAGCTGGTAGCCCCAGGCCAGTAACCCCAGGGCGACAGCGCCCAGCACCAGCAGATGTCGCTCGGCCGGGCGTGGCAGGCGCGACAGGGACCCCTGCATCCTGGTCGAATGGCTGGCCAGATAGACCAGGGCCGCGCCGCCCAGGGCGAACAGCGTCAGCCACAGGAACCAGCCCTGCAGGAAGCGCTGCCAGGGCAGGCGAAACAGATAGAAACTCAGGTCCCGGCCCAGGATGGGATCGCTCTGACCCACAGGGAGGCCCTGGGCGCTCAGCATCCCTGTGAACCACATGGCCCGTGCCGACAGGCCAAAGAAAAAGCCCAGCCCCACCGCCACGGCCCCCAGGAGCAGGTTGGCGGCGCGGGCGGCGACGAGGCGGATGGTCGGTTCGGCGGTGACCCGATAGCGCACCCGCCTCTGGCGCAGCCAGGGGACTGTCATCTGCCCCCCGCCCGCCAGCCAGCGGGCCAGCCACCAGTTGGCGCCCAACACCAGGACCGCGATCAGCCAGCCGCTCAGGAACAGCAGCCATTCGGCGATGATCCGCTTCCACAGGATCGAAGCAAAACCCAGCGATTCGAACCAGGCCAGGTCGGTGTACAGGTTGAGGAGGGCGAAGAACAGGATGATCCCGATCACGGCCAGGAGAATAGCCAGCGCACAACCTTTATTCTTGTTCATTTCTTTCCTCTTTGTTTTTTATCGCCAGCGTATAGCGCCAGATCAACCGCTTCAGCGCCCGCTCCAGGCGCGGCGAGCGCGGAGCCTGCTCGCGGCGGGTGACGATCAGGCGCACCGCCTCGGCCATGCGCGCCCGTCTGTCCTCATCAGCAGGGTCAAGGCTCATCCTCCACCTCCCGTCAGGCGGGCCACCTCGCGGGCGGCATCCACCTTGAGCCGCTGGAAACGTGGGGCCGGCACCTTGAGGTTCAAGTCGGCGATCTGGCGGTTGATGGCTGCCACCTCCTCCTCGAAGGCAGCCACCGCCCTGCACCAGCCGGCCAGCACCCGACCTCGTTCCGCCTCGGCCCGGCCGCCAGACCGACCTGCCAGCTCCTGCAGCCGATCCTGCCGCCACTCCCAGGCGCGGGTCAGTACCGCCCGCGCCTGTGCCAGCCGGCTGCGGATCGCCTTGTCCAGTTCGATCCATTCCGGGGCGCAGCCGGCATCTTTCAAGATTTTGAACGCCAGCTCCCTGTCCCCGGCATACGGATTGGAGGTCAGGTCCAGCGGCCGGCCCCTGCCCGGCAGGTCGTCGAACTCGCCCCGTTCCTGCGCCTCACGGACCTGCCGGTCTATCCAGCTTTCCCAGTCCTGCCACTCTTCTGCGCTCCCGATCTGTGACCTGACGACGCCACAGGGCATCTGCTTCATCCCCCTCCCGGTTATCCATCTTGACAGGTCGCCCTGCTCGGGCTACAATGGGGCCATCCTTGAGGAGAGAAAGACCATGATCCGAATTCTCATCATCCGTCACGGTCGCACCGCCTGGAATGTCGGCACCGGGCAGGGCGAACGTTTCCGCGGCGTCATAGACCTGCCCCTGGCCGACGAGGGCCTGGTCCAGGCCCAGATCACGGCCCGCCGTCTGGCCACCGAACCACTGGCCGGCATCTACTCCAGCCCATTGCAACGGGCGGCCCACACGGCCCACATCCTGGCCGCCCCCCACGGTCTGGCCGTCCAGACCCTGCCCGGCCTGGGAAGCATGAACTATGGCGACTGGGCCGGTCAAACCCATGCCGACGTGGCCCGCCGCTGGCCTGAACTCTATCGGCAATGGCGGCGCGACCCGTTCAGCGTCCGCATCCCCGGCGGCGAGAGCGCCGCCGATCTGCGCGACCGCGCCCTGGCCGCCCTCCACCAGGCGCTGGAGCGCCACACCGACGGCCAGACCATCGCCCTTGTCAGCCACCAGGTGGTCACCAAGACGCTGGTCTGTGCCCTGGCCGGGCTGCCCAACGCCGCCTACTGGCATGTCCACCAGGACCTGTGCAGCCTGAACCGCTTTGACTACGACCCGGCCGGCCGGTTCCTGGTCATCGGCCTGAACGACACCTGCCACCTGGTCCCGGCCCTGCCCCGTGCCAGGGGGGAGGGGACCCGCCTGGTCCTCATCCGCCACGGCCAGACAGCCTGGAATGAGGGAGCCGGTCAGGAGCGGTTCCGGGGGCGCACCGACCTGCCCCTGGATGAGACCGGCCAGGCCCAGGCCCGCGCCGTCGCCGCCCGGCTCGCCGGGGAGTCGTTCGCGGCCCTTTACAGCAGCCCTCTGCTGCGCGCCCGCCAGACCCTGGCTCCCCTGGCAGACAGATTGGGCCTGCCGATCCTGCCCCACGACGGGTTGCTGGACATCCACTATGGCGAGTGGCAGGGCCTGACCCACACCCAGGCGGCCGCTGCCTGGCCGGAACTGTATGCTCTCTGGCGCACAACCCCCAGCCAGGTTCAGCTTCCCGGTGGCGAAAGCCTGGCCGACGTGCAGGCTCGCCTCCGTTCCCTCCTCGACGAGCTGGTCGCCCGCCACCCCGGTCAGACCGTGGCCCTGGTGGGCCATCAGATGGTCAACAAGGTCCTGGCCTGCACCCTCCTGGGCCTGGACCTGGATCAGATCTGGCGGGTCCGGCA
>DAOTYI010000232.1:0-3698 GCA_034434895.1 Anaerolineae bacterium | reverse complement strand
AGTATGACTGCCTATATATGGGATTAACACGGCGCTTGTGCACCATATATGGGCCGTCTGCCGTGAGCCGAAATCAATTTTGGCCTACATGGGATTCATTTGTCTAAACTCGAGTTATAACGACGGCGGTGGCAATTCGGCCGCTTTTGCAGCCCGGGCCGACACAATGAAACGCACTCCGCCAGCATAGTCCTGGCGAATCATCAGGTCCCTTTGCACCAGGTAATCTAACAATGGCAGTATTTCTATGAAATCACCCCAACCCAACTCGTCCAGAGCTTTGCGGTTGTCCTGGGAAAAGCCACCGTGCTTCTGGGCAATGTAGAGGAGTTGCCGCACCTGAGCCTCTACATCGGCACTGATAGTGGCCTGCACGTCGGCGAAGCAGCGGGAAAAGGCCTCGGCATCCAGGGTCTCATAACCCAACCGCACGGCTGCCTCCAGCACATCGGCACAGTTGAGGTTGAACTGGCGGGGGATGCCGTAGGACCTGGCAGCGATCTCGGCGATAGCTTCATCGCTGAAGGGATAAACATCTGGACGCTCTTCCAGACGAGCCAGGTTGAGGGTCTTGATGGCAATCTCTCGCAGTTCTTCCGGTTTGAGTACCGGCAGTTGTAACTGGCGATGGAAAATGCCCAGGATAGCTCCGTAGATATCCTGGGCCACGGTCAGGGTGCGGCCAGTGAGGATGAAAGCGCACTTGTCGCTTCTCAAGAGAGGCAACGCTCCATCAAGCATGGTGCGCACCTGGAGGAACTTGTCCGGGTGAGGATCGGTTTTATCCAGATCATCTATCGCAATGACCACATGCCGGAAACGTTTGTGGGCTCGCTTCAGCAATTCCTCTATCCAGTACTCGGGATTGTCCTGACCTACTCGTTTTTCGGTGCCTGCTTCTATACTGGCTTCGCCGCCCAGCGATGCCACCGTAAGCAGGTTAACCTCAAACCTGCCCTGGATGGCCCTGGTGCGCTTATGGCTGACACTGATGCCCCGCATGGCTTCCAGGATCGCCTGCGCCTCTTCATCCTTGTCGGCCAGGGCAGTGGCCAGAGCAAACAGGACAAGGCGATGGAACTCGGCCAGGGTGCCGCCCTTGAAGTTGTCTATGTAGATGGGCAGCAGCCGCTCTTTGAGCTGGCCGGCCTGATAAGAGAGTTCATGGAGTGTTTGCAGGATGAAAGTGGTCTTGCCAACGCCCCACATGCCGCGCACGAGCACATTGCGCCCGTCCATGAGAGGCAAAATCACCCGGTCCAGCTCCTCACGGCGGCCGGTGAACAGACGAGCCAGGCGTTTAGGGTCATCTTTGGGCGGCACGTCGGAGAATGGCGGGATGTTCTTCAATCCCCATTGGGGAAGCATCTTCTTTCGTCTGAGAGCGATAGGCTCAATCATTGAGTACCTCCTCCTGACATCTGCGCACTCTCCAGGGTTTGGCGGATAATCGCCGCCTTGCCCGGCATCTCCAGAGTGGTGTAGAGTTTTTCCGCTTCCTCCAGGTCGGTGAGGGCCTTGGGAAGCACCTTCAATTGAAATTCCAGATCGCCCAACGATTCTTTGGCATCTGCCACCCCCCGCTGGGCCAACCGGCGGGCAGCCCCGTCGGTGGCTTCCTCGACGGCCTGCCGGTACAGGTAATAGGCCTCGCCGTAGTAGAGCAGGGCCAGGTCGTAGATGTTCATCATCTGGTAAATGTGGCCTATCTCCAGATAAGCGCTGGCCTTGCCGTAAAGGTTGCCCAGTTTCTTGTACCCGGCGACGTTCTCCTCCTGTTGTTTCAGGGCCTCCGACCAGCGGCCAGCCTGCTTGAGACAAAGCCCCAGGCGGAAACCGAGTTCGGTGTAGCGCTCCAGTTCCTCTGCGCCTTTGTTGGGGTTGATAAGATTACGGGCCTGGCTATAGGCATCAATGGCAGCAGCCCAGTTTTCGTCCCGCTCGTAACGGGCGGCCAACTGTACCAGATAGGCCAGACGCGGTGGCCACCTGTCTGCCTCTTCCAGTTCTACAAATTCATAGCCGCTGGTCTCCCGTACCCACTGAGTTAATTCAAACACCCCACCTGTTGCCCTGTCTACCTGCCGGGCTGTCTCTAAGGCTTGTAAGGCCTGTTCGTATTGGGCTGGCGATGAGCCGTTCATCCGCACCGAGGCGACGGAGGCAATTACAGAGAGCATATCCTTCAGCAAGGCTGCTACCCGGATTACTTCAGAGTCATAGATAGCAAAAGGCTGATAGGCAGGAGCTGGTTCCCGGAGGGCTGAATCTCTTTCCGGTGGAGCCTCTACTGTTTCTTGTTCAGCGCCTGGCTGTTTGAAGAGCTCGTCCAAAGTTTGATCCAGTTTGCCAACCAGGGCAATAGCATCCGCAGTTTTGTCCTGAGCAACCAATACCTTTCCGAAGTTTACAGCTTCTCTGGCTGTCTCCAAGACAAAGCGTGGAGCTAATGGGACTAAGGCAAACGCCTGCTGATAATAGTTTGCCACTTGCTCCAAATCAGCAGGATCACCAGTACGGATATAGTGGTCTCTCCAAATATTGGCTATGCTATTTAGGATCGCGGCCAAGTCGGGTAGGAAGACCCGGGGGTAGGTTGTGGCCAAGTCATGGTAGAGGCTTAACGCCTCCTGCGTAGCCGCCAGCGCCTCCTCCCGCCGGCCCATTTCGGAGAGCCTCAGGCCCAGGTTGTTGAGGCTGGCGGCCAGGTCGGGGAGGAAGGCCTGGGGGTTCTGGCGGGCCAGTTGGCGGTAGAGCTCGGCCGCCTCCTGCGTCGCCGCCAGCGCCTCCTCCCGCCGGCCCAGCGCGGAGAGCATGGCGCCCAGGTTGTTGAGGCTCAGCGCCAGGTCGGGGAGGAAGGCCTGGGGGTTGGCCTGAGCCAGGGCGCGGTAGAGGTCGGCCGCTTCCTGGGTGGCCGCCAGCGCCTCCTCCCGCCGGCCCAGGGCGGAGAGCATATAGCCCAGGTTGTTGAGGCTCATCGCCAGGTCGGGGAGGAAGGCCTGGGGGTTTTGGTGAGCCAGGTCGCGGTAGAGCTGCACCGCTTCCTGCGTGGCCTCCAGGGCCTCCTCCCGCCGGCCCAGGGCGGAAAGGGTATTGCCCAGGTTGTTGAGGCTCATCGCCAGGTCGGGGAGGAAGGCCTGGGGGTTTTGGTGGGCCAGTTGGCGGTAGAGTTCGGCTGCCTCCTGTGCCGCTGCCAGCGCCTCCTCCCGCCGGCCCAGGGCAGAGAGGGCCAGGCTCAGTATCCCCAGCACCGTCGCCCGCTCCTCCGGCTCCTCCGGCGGCACTTGCTCCAGCCGCGCACGGTAGAAGTCGGCCAGGAAGGTCCGCAGGGCCAGGGTGCGGTCGGGTGCGGGCAGTACCCTGTCCAGCGCCTCCAGGAAGGGGCGCGCCGCCTCTCCGGGGGCAGTCCGCGCCGCCGCCAGCTCTGCCTCCAGGTTGGCCAGCGTCATCTCCAGGCGACGATGCCGCACCGCCTCCGCTTCTTCCCACAGCCCCCTCAGCCAAGCGGTCCACTCCGGCAGGAGGGCCACCTGCCGCTCCCGCCGCTCCTCCTCCGTCAGCGGCCAGTGGGCGCGGGCATAGTCGGCCACGCTCCCATGCCAGCGCCAGAGTCGGTCGGCCGGGTCGAAGTCGGCCAGGGCGGCCTCCCGCAGCGCCTCAAGGCCCGGCCCGGCCGCTGCCCGCAGGAGGCCCTCCGG
>DAOTYI010000231.1:0-11445 GCA_034434895.1 Anaerolineae bacterium | reverse complement strand
GGGGAGGAATTGGGGTTTTGAGGGGGCGGCTGCGCCGCCCCCCTCAAAACCCTCCCTTTTCTCCGCTTTCTCCCCCTCCGAATTCCGAATTTGGAATTCCGAATTCAGAGCGGACGGCCGGGTAGCCGAAGGCAATGCCTTCGGCTATTGATGCCAATGCGGCTTTGACTTGACGAACCCTTTCCCTTCTGGTACACTATGGCCATTGTGAGCGCGAGGTTGACCACTGTGAGAGATAGAACCTGGATTGTCGTGGCTCTGGTCGCCCTGCCGTTGCTGGGCCTCGCCCTGGGTGCCTGCCATCTGCGCCCCCTGCTCTATGAGGTCTCGGTCTCACCGGCCGTCATCTCGCCCAATGCTGACGGGACCGATGATGTGACCAATATTGCCTACAAACTGTCGCGAAACGCTGCGGTCTCGATCTATTTTGAGAGCGCCGATGGTCAGCGGTTTTACTTCCGGCAGGAGCGTTCCCGCTCGGCGGGCCATTATCGCGTGCAGTGGGGGGGCACGGTCAATCAACCCTACTGGTTGCAGAACGAGTATGGCCGGCAACTGGTGAAAAGCTGGGTGTTGCCCGATGGCCTCTATAGCTGGGTGGTCGAAGCCCGGGGCGATGACGGCCAGGTGGAGCGGGTTCAGGGTCAGATCACACTGCAAGGGGGGGATATCACGGTGCCCGAACTGCGCCGGTTCGGCGTCACCCTGCCGGTGTTCACCCCCAATCAGGATGGCCTGACCGACCGCACGGGGGTGTCCTACTATCTCAACAAAGATGTGGACAGCGTTCTGGTTTACCTCTACGACCCGCAAAAACCGGACGTCCACTATCCCCTGGAGGAGCAGGAGCAGGTGGCCAAACCGGGTGAGGCGGGCTATCATTACTACGACTACGATGGCGGCGTGGACCGGGGGGCCGATCCGCCGCCCGATGGCACCTACATCGTTGTTGGCGAGGCACGAGACCTGGCAGGTCACCACGTGGTGGTCAGCGATACACTGACCATCCAGGATGGGGGCAAACCCCGCGCTCTGGTGGTCAACGGCACGATCCACTGGAGCAGCGCCGTTCGCAGCCTGGAGGGCACCGAGCTCTACCTGCCGTTAGGGGAGACTTTGTGCTTCACCACCTATATCGAGAACTATGGCAAGGTGCCGATCCGCACCTCCGGTCCGCCGTCGGGGACCTTTTATCGCAGCGATCAGAATTACAATACGCTGGCCGTCGAGATGGGCGACGATAGCTTTTACGAACAACCGGGTGTGTGGCGGTTTGGCATCCGGTTCGATACCTCTGAGCTGGATTTCCCCTACCGTTGGGCGGTAGGCAGGCCTGAAGAGCTGCGCTGTGAGGTCATCGAAGGTTACCGGCAGTGCTTCCTGGATGCCCACCGACGCGGCACGGTCACCGGTTGCATTGAGCTGGTTGGCCCCTTCCCCCGCAACCAGATTTATGCCTGGGGGGCGCTGATCCACCAGTGGGTGGGCATCAGCGCCATGAACAACTATGTGGACCGGTTGCTGATTCACCTCGGCGAGCCGTAAAGTCCAATCTCCAATCTCTGATCTCTAATCTCCAATCTCTAATCTCCAAAATGGATCTGGCCGTCCTCATTGTCAGCTATAACACACGTGACCTGCTGGCCGGGTGCCTGAATTCGACCCTGGCCGGTCTGGCGCGGTCGGGGCTGGCCGGACAGGTGTGGGTGGTGGACAACGCCTCGGCCGACGGCAGTGCGGAGATGGTGCGTGAGTCGTTTCCAGAGGTGCATCTCATCGCCCACGAGCGCAATGTGGGGTTTGCTGCCGGCAACAATCTGGCGCTTCAGGCCATGAAGCGAGGCGGGGAGCTCCTTCCCCGCCACATCCTGTTCCTGAACCCCGATACCTGCGTGTTGGGTGACGCTCTGGGGGAGATGGTTCGCTTTCTGGACGCAACGCCACAGGCCGGTGTGGCCGGGGCCAGCCTGCTCCACGGCGATGGCAGTTTCCAGCACTCGGCTTTTGCCTTTCCCGGCCTGTGGCAGATTTTCTTCGACTTTTTTCCCCTGCACCCTCGCCTGCTCGATTCGCGGCTCAACGGACGCTATCCCCGGCGCCTGTACCAGGCGGGCCGGCCTTTCCCGGTCGATCATCCCCTGGGGGCGGCGCTGATGGTCCGCGCCGAGACGCTGGCCCAGGTGGGCGGTTTTGACGAACGCTTTTTCATCTACTGCGAGGAGGTTGACCTCTGCCGGCGCATCAAGGCAGCGGGTTGGGCGATCTACTGCCTGCCCCGGGCGCAGATCATTCACTACGTGGCCCAGAGCACCCGCCAGTTCCGCGATCCGATGTTTGTGGCTCTGTGGCGCAGCCGGTTTCTGATGTTCGACAAGCACCACGGTGCTGCCTTTTGTCGGGCGGCGCGCTGGCTGGTGCGGTGGGGGCTGTGGGCCGAGGCCCGCCGGGCGCGAGCAGCCCATCGCCGGGGGGAGATCACCACTGCCGAGCTGGAGAGCCGCCTGGCGGCTTACCGGGAGGTAGCAGCGCTATGACGATGAGCCTGGCAGCGGTCGTCCTCACCCGGAATGAAGAGCGCCACATCGGCGCCTGCCTGGACAGCCTGGCCTGGGCCGATGAGCGGCTGGTGTTTGACGACCTGAGCACCGACCGTACGGTCGAGATCGCCCGCCAGCGCGGGGCGCGGGTGGTGCAGCGCCCTCTGGACAACTTTGCCGCCCAGAGGAATGCGGCGCTCCAGGCGGTAGAGGCCGGGTGGGTCCTGTTTGTGGATGCCGACGAGCGGGTCACGCCGGCCCTGGCGCAGGAGGTGCGGCAGGTGCTTGGCTATGACGGGGAGCAGGCGCGGGCAGGGTGGTGGATTCCTCGACATAACTATATGATCGGCCACCGGATGCGCGGTGGGGGATGGTATCCTGACTATCAACTGCGGCTGTTGCGCCGGGAACGGGCGCGCTACGATCCGGCCCACCCGGTCCACGAGATCGTGCTTCTCGATGGGGAGGCGGGCTATTTGCAGAACGCGCTGGTGCACTACAATTACGATTCAGTGGCCCAGTTTCTGGCAAAGATGAGGCACTACACCCGCCTGGAAGCCCACCTCCTCCATCAGCGGGGGGTTCGGGTGCGACCCTGGACCTATGTCACCATGCCGCTGCGGGAGTTCTGGCGGCGGTTTGTGACGCTGGGGGGGTACCGCGATCACCTCTACGGCCTGTTGTTTTGTGGGTTGATGGCCTGCTACACCCTGGTGACCTATCTGCGGCTGCGCAAACTTTAGGATTCCACCAGTTTCAGGATGCGTGGCCACCCCCGTTCGAGATAGCCGGCAATCAGGTCGGCGCAGGCCCGGTATTCTTTCAGACTGCCCCCATACGGATCCACAATGTCTTTCCGCTTACCGGCCATTTCACTCAGGCGGTGAACCTTCCAGGCGTACTGCGGCCAGGTGTGGAGGATCATCTGTTCCTGTTCGTGGCTCATCACCAGGATCAGATCCGCTTCGACCACATCCTCGGTCGTGAGGGTGTGGGCCACATGGTCGGTGATATCAATCCCCCGTTCGGCCATCACGGCGACGGCATTCTCGCTGGCCGGTTGGCCGTCCATGGCCCATATGCCGGCGCAGCGGACCTGGTAACGGGCCTCTAACCCGGCCCGGGCCAGTTGTTGGCGGAACAGGCCGGTGGCCATGGGCGAGCGACACAGATTGCCGGTACAGACGAACAGGATCGTGCTCATGTTTAGCCACCATCCAAAAGGGCCGGGGCCACCAGGCCCCGGCCCTGCCTGGCTGGTCGGTCAGGCCAGTTCCGGCTGGAGCAGGCCATAGTCGCCATCTTTGCGGCGATAGAGCACATTGATCTGGCCTTCATCGGCGTTAAAGAATACGAAAAAGTCGTGGCCCAGCAGCTCCATCTGTTCGATCGCCTCTTCGGCGTGCATGGGGGTCATGGGGAAGCGCTTGGTGCGCACGATGGTATGAGGTTCCTCCTCGGCCTCTTCCTCGATCTCGATCGGCAGTGGCTCGGCGGTGATGCCGGCCCCTCGCCAGCGGTTCTTGCGCTTGCCTTTGTAGCGGGCAATCTGGCGGTACATCTTGTCCAGGACCGTGTCAATGGAGGAAAACATGTCGTCCGACCGCTCCTCAGCCCGCAGGATCGTGCCGTTGGAACGAACAGTGATCTGGCACACCTGTCGATCCTGGGCTGCTTTGGTGCCTTCGACCGCCAGCTCGACCCATGCTTCGGTGATGGTCGGCAGGTAGCGGTCCAGCTTGCTGATCTTTTTGTGTACATAGTCACGCAATCGGTCCGTCACTTCGAAATTCCTGCCCTTGATGATCAATTCCATTTTCTACTCTCCTTATCTCGGCAATATTCGATCCAACCTCACCCCTAAGTAGGACAACTGCGAGCAGTTGCCCTCCATTTCATTTAGCGGGCACGGGCCAGCGTGTAGGCCCAGACAGACGAAACACCGCTCCTCTTCAGGGCAGTAGAGGCCGCTTCCAGGGTGGACCCGGTGGTGCAGACATCGTCCACGAGCAGCACCCGTTTGCCTTGCAGGTTATTGTTGACGCAGCGGAAGGCCTCGTGCACGTTGGCCCGCCGTTCCTGGGCGTTCAATCCCACCTGGGGAACGGTGGCTCTGGTGCGGATCAGGACCTGTTCCACCACCGGTCGCCGCAGGTACACACCCAATTCGCGGGCCAGGAGGGCTGACTGGTTGTAGCCCCGTTCCCGCTGCCGGCTGGGGTGGAGGGGCACCGGCACGATGACATCCGGGTCATAGTCGGACGGCCATAGCTGGGACCAGCCAGCGCCCATCAGTTGGCCCAACGGGATGGCCAGGCTGCGCACATCTTCATACTTGAACTGGTGGATCGCCTGGCGCAGGGGGCCGCTGTGGAAGGCGCAGGCCCGCAGGCCGTCGAGCTGAAGCGGGTTCTGCCGGCAGCGATCGCAGCCCTGTTGGGGTTGGGTGGAATCGGAATGGAGCGGTTCTGCCACAGGCCAGCCGCAGTGAGGGCACACCGGTGGCCGGATCGCTTCAATCTCGTTCAGACAGGCGGCGCACAGCCAGGTGCCCAGGCGATGGCAGGCCACACATCTGGGTGGGAACAACAGGTCAAGGAGCACCTCGCCCAGCCCCTTGAGCCACCTGTGACCGGAAGGGGCAGGCTGTGGGGCGTCGGTCTTTGCGATCACAAGCCGGGTGTCGAGGCCTATACGGTCACGCGCTCAGAACGCGCTCAGGATAGGCGACTCTTTCAAAATCAGGGCTGCCGGCCCCAGGATGATGATCAAGATGGTCGGGAAGATCAGGAAGGTCATCGGGATCAACATCTTGATCGGGGCCTGGTGCGCCTTTTCTTCCGCCCTCTGGCGCCGCTTGATGCGCATCTGCTCCGATTGGATGCGCAGCACTTTGGCGATGCTGATGCCCAGTTGGTCAGCCTGGATCAGGGCGGCTACAAAGCTGGTGACATCGGGCACACCCATCCGGTCGGCCATGTCCCGCAGCGCATCCTTGCGGGATTTGCCCACCCGCATTTCGTTCAACATGCGCTGGAAGGCCCGGCTGATCTCGTTGTCCCATTTTTCCGCCACCCGTTGCATGGCCCCGTCGAACGGCAGACCGGCCTCCACGCTGATGGTCAGCAGGTCCAGGGCATCGGGCAGGGTTTTGACAATCTCGTCCTGGCGGCGTCGGATGCGTCTGCTCAGCCACAGGGTGGGCAGAAAGTAACCCAGCAGGCCAATGACCAGCAGGAAGAGCAGACGCCTGGCCGGATCGACATTGCCCAACATGGTCAGGAAGAAGACCAGGGCGGCCAATACCAGGGCGGCCAGCCCCCGGAAGCCGAGGAACTCAGCCGGACTCCAGTTGTTAGGGTTCCCGGCCAGTTCGAGCTTGTGACGGGTGGCTTCTAACGTGCGTTGAGGGGTGAAGCGAGCCATGAACTGGGCGCTGGCCTGGAGCATGGGCACCAGAATCCGCTGGCTGAAGGGCTGGGAAAGCTCGATCTCCTCCAGGGTGAGGGGTCGGCCGCCATATTCGATCAGGCGTGCCTCGACCTCATCGGCCGGGCGGGGGGCCGCGATGCCCACCACAATCAGCAGGATGGCCAGAAAGGTCAGAACCGGGACGATGATCATCAGCATAGTCTCTACCTCTCTGTAGGGCAACTGCTCGCCGTTGCCCTGCTTAGACCTCGATATTCACGATCTTGCGGATGGCCATAAATCCGGCAAAGATCATGACCGCCGCCACACCCAACATGATCAGACCGCAGGGGTCCCGAAACATGCGGCCCATGTAGGTCCTGTTGATCAGATACAGGATCAGGCCCAGCGCCACCGGCAGGACGGTCAGGATGTAGCCGGAGATCATCTGTTGGGCGGTGAGGACGCGGATTTCGCCCTTGATGCGCACCCGCTCGCGGATGGTGTGGCCGATGGTGTCCAGGATTTCGGCCAGGTTTCCTCCCACCTTTCCCTGAATGTTGACAGCGGTGATCAACAGGTCCAGGTCGTCGCTGGGGACGCGGCGCAACATGTTGTTGAGGGCCTCTTCGTAGTGCAGGCCCAGGGCGATCTCCTGCGTGACCCGGTGGAACTCGGCGGCGATGGGGTTGGGCAACTGTTCGGCTGCCGTTTTCATGGATTGCACGATGGAAAAGCCGGATCGCAGCGAATTGGCCAGCAGGGTGATGGTATCGCCCAGTTGGTCGTTAAAAGCGTTCAAACGGCGTCTCTTGCGGAAACTCAGGTAGAAACGTGGGACAAAAAAGCCGACGATCCCAAACAGCAACCCTATCAGCGGCGAGCCAAAGATCAGGCGGGCCAGCAGGAAGAAAAGCAGGACCGACAGGATGTTCAGCACCATGAATTCGGCGACCCGGAGCTTTAAATCGGCGCGGGCCAGGTCGGTCTGGAGGTTGGCGGCAAAGCCCCGTTTGGTGACCATCGCCTCCAGGCCGTCCATGGCCGAACGGCGCTTTTTGCGTTTGGGTTCGCCCCTGGTATCGGCCCGGCTGCCATAGCGGTCCAGCCGCTCTTCAACGGCCTCTTCGCCGGCCTGTCCTGCCCGGCTCAGTCCGACAAAGAGCAGAAACACGGCCGCAGCGGCGGCCACGGCCAGAATCAGTGGGTTCATGCAGATTTGCAACGATCCCATTCCAACCTCCAACCTTGAACTCAGAAGCGACGCCCCACTCCAAAGATGGTCGGCGGCAGGTGGATGTTGGCGGCCTCGATGATCTCCATAAACTTGGGGCGGATGCCGGTCGGTTTGAGCCGGCCGATCACCTTGCCTCCCTCGATCCCCTCCTGTTCGAACTTGAACAGGTCTTGCATGACGATCACATCCCCTTCCATGCCCTGCACTTCGGTAATGGCCACGATTTTGCGCGAGCCATCGCGCATCCGCTCCTGATGCACCACCAGGTGCAGGGCGGAGGCGATCTGTTCGCGGATGGCCCGCAGCGGCAGGTCCATGCCGGCCATCAGCACCATCGTTTCCAGGCGGGCCAGGGTATCGCGGGGGCTGTTGGAGTGGGCGGTGGTCATGCTGCCGTCGTGGCCGGTGTTCATCGCCTGCAACATGTCAATGGCCTCCGGCCCCCGGCACTCGCCGACGATGATCCGGTCGGGCCTCATGCGCAGGCTGTTGATCACAAGCTGTCGCATGGTGATCTCCCCCTTGCCCTCGACGTTGGGGGGACGGGTTTCCAGGGTCACGACGTGGTCCTGCTGAAGCTGGAGTTCGGCGGCGTTCTCCAGGGTGATGATCCGTTCGTCGTTGGGGATAAAGGCCGAGAAGACGTTCAGGGTCGTCGTCTTGCCGGAGCCGGTGCCGCCCGAGATGACTATGTTGAGCCGGGCCTGGACGCAGGCTTTGATGAACTCCAGCGCCTCCGGGGTGATCGAACCCAGCTCCACCAAGGTCTGGGCGGTGATCGGAATGCGGGCGAATTTGCGGATGGTCAGGACAGGGCCGATGAGCGACAGGGGAGGGATGACGGCGTTGACGCGCGAGCCGTCGGGCAGGCGGGCATCTACGTAGGGCTGACTCTCGTCAATGCGCCGGCCCAGCGGCGAGACGATGCGGTCAATGATGCGCAGCACATGGTCGTCGTTTTCGAACTTGATGTCGGTGGGTTCGATCCGCCCCGCTCGCTCGATATAGACCGCGTTGGGGCCATTGACCATGATCTCGGTGATGGTGTCATCGGCCAGCAGCGGTTCGATGGGGCCATAGCCCAGGATCTCGGCCACGATCTGTTCAAAGAGCCGCTGGCGGTCGGCCCGGCCCAGGATCAGGTTCTCCTGGGCCAGCATGGTGTCGTACATCTCTTCGATGGTCTGGCGCATCTCATCGGTCTTGGACACATCCATCTTGGGGTCCAGCTCGGCGATCAGCTTGCTATGGATGCGGCTCTTCAGGTCCAAAAAGGTGTCTCGCACCGGAGCGGCGGGCGCACGGCGCAGGCGCAGGTCTTCGAGCCTGGTCGGGCGCTCGACCGGGGTGGGTGGTTGTTGCGCCGGCAACTGCTGACTCTTTTCAATCCTGCGTAGTAAAGACATCTCTACCTCTCCTTCCCTTTCCATCCAGATCACCGCAGAGGCACAGAGAACGCGATCGAATCGAACAGGGTCGAGCTAGCGTTTGAGCCGGCCAAAGAGTCCGGTTCGCTTCCTGGCCTCCGGTGATGGTGCGGCGGCCGCTTCCTCCACCGCCTGCACCGGCTGAGGTTCCAGGGCGGCCACCTCCTGCTGCGCCAGCAACCGGAATTTTTCGGCCAGAGGATGATTGGGCTCGGCCATGATCAGGGGCAGCCCCTGATTGATAGCCTGCCGGATGCTTCTGGGATCATACTCCAACTGGGCTGCGATCTTGTGTTTGAGGCTGCCTTCCAGTTGTTCAGCCCGGATGCTATCTCGCGGCAAGACCTGGTTGAGGATCAGGTCAATCCGGTCGTCGGCAAATTGCAACGCTTCGGCGATTTCAAAGAACTGTTTGGCACTCTTGATGGCCGGGATCTCGGGCGTCATCACCACCACGATCCGATCGGCCAGATCCATGGCGGCCAGGACAATGTCGTCCAGATAGCTCCAGGTGTCCACCACCACATAGTCGGACTGTTGGCGCAGGGCAGCCAGGATGTCCTTCACCTGGTCGGGGCCGATGGTTTCGGCCGCCTCCGGCACCGGGGGGGCGGCCAGGACCCGGATGCCGGAAGGATGGGGAGCCAGGATAGCGGTCAGGTACTCGGTATCCAGCTCCCCCTTCTGGCTGCTGACGTCGGCGATGGAGCGGTGGCCTTGAAGGTTCAGCAGGACAGCCAGGTCGCCAAACTGAAGGCTGGCATCTACCAGCACCACCTTTTTCGACGTGACCTGCCCCAGGGCGATGGCCAGGTTGATGGCCACGACGCTGCACCCGGTCCCCCCCTTGGGGCTGTAGACCAGCAGCAGCTTTCCGCCTGCCGGGGGTCGGCGAGCGGCGACGGCCGGGCCTCCTTCCACTCCTGCCGGTGTGACCGGCATGGCCGCCCGTCGGCTGGCTCCCATCTCATAGACACGTCGGATGCTGCTGCTCAACTCCTCGCTGGTAAAGGGCTTGGTCAGAAAGTCGGCCGCGCCGGCCAGCATCGAACGGCGCAGATAGTCGGTCTCACTCTGCACCGACATCATGATCACCTGGCACATCGGCGCAGCGCGGGTGATCTCCTGGCTGGCGGTGATGCCATCCATGTCGGGCATGTTGATGTCCATCAAGACGATGTGCGGCTGCAATGCCTTGGCCTGTTGGATGGCTTCCCGGCCGTTGCCGGCCATGCCCACAATCTCGATGTTCGGTTCAAAATACAGCAGCTTGCGAAGATTCTCCCGCGTTTCAGGGATGTCGTCCACGATAAGCAGGGTGATCTTTTCGCTTCCTGACTGCATCATCTTTATTCCGGTCCTTGGGGACGGGCCCCTTGCAGTTCTTCGATCGTGTAAGGCTGTTTCGCCGGCAGGGTGACGGCAAAGCGGGCCAGGATATAATCCAGCGTGACCTGGCTGGTGGTGAACTGCTGGTGGTCGTCCTGGGCCCGCACGGCCAGGTCAATATTGGCCTTATACTCCCGCGCCAGCTTGAGGACCAGGGCATCCTGGGGCGTGAGCATCAGGGTAATGTACCGCGGAAGCTCTGGGGTGGTGGGGGTGGTCTCTTTCGTCTGCGTTTTTCCCTGCTCCTCCGTTACCGGTGCCTGCTGGGTGGCCCAACGCCCGACACCCAGGACTTCGATATCCTGGAGGGTGAGTTGGGCGACCAGACGCGGCCTCTGGCCTTCGGTGCCGATGGAGATCAGTTCTCCTTCCTCACCTGGCAGGCCGGGACAGATGATGGGGCAGACCGGTTCCTTAAGCTGCCGTTCCTGGTCAATGTCAATAAAGGGGAAGGTCATCAGGATATCCACATGGTCGCCGGGTTGGATGCCGTAGGATACACTGGACAGTTCGTCAATGGGGAAGGCGATGGCCACATAGCCTGGCTGGACCAGCTTGCCCAACTCCCCTTCTCGCCGCCGCTCCTCCGGGGTGAGCACCATGCCATGTTGCAGGATCGTGCCCTGGTCCAGGTCCACCGCGGCGATCACGCCGCTGACCTCTGCCAGCGAGCGGACAGCTCCGGTGGGGATGGCTGTTTTGGGCATGGCTTTCAATTCGACCCGGCCTTCCACCGGTTCATCTTTGGCGATGGGTTGCATCACGACCACCACCTCTTCCGTCGGGATGACCTCAGACGGGGGCGGGGTTGTCGTTGCGCCTTTCAGCAGCAGGAATACGACGGCTGCCGTGCCCAGGGCCAGGATGAGGCCCAACAGGATCAGAAATCTACCACGTCGCATTGTTGTTTCTCCTTTTTCCGTTGAGTTTTGCCGGCCTATCCGTCGCGATGGGCCCCCTCCCGGCTGCTCAACACTCGCCTTGCTCCGGCCAGGAGGAGCAGGGCTGCTCCCAGGAGCGCCCCCCCCACCAGCAGCCAGCCTGAGTAGCCTGTGGCAGGCATGTTGGCCTCGGCGGTGGAGGTCGGCTGCGCCGCCGGGCGAGTAGCGGTCGCCGTCGCTCCAACCGGGGCGGTGGCCTGCGTCGGGCCGGCACTCAGGTTGACCTGCAGGTGGTTCTTGCCGTTCAGGGTCACGGTTACGGCCGGCACACTCTGGCCGCTGAGCAGCGTCGCTCGCAAGGTGGCCGTACCGGCACACAAACCGCCAAAGCCAAAGTGGCCGTTGTCATCGGTCGCCATCGTCCTGGACCAGCCAGCCCCCTCGATGCTCACCGTAGCCCCCCTGGCCCGCTGGCCGGCGCTGTTGAAGACGTTCCCCTCGACCACCGACTGGCAGTTTGGGTCAGGGCGGGGAGTGGACGGCGGTTGGGATGGGGGCCTGGT
>DAOTYI010000230.1:0-5079 GCA_034434895.1 Anaerolineae bacterium | reverse complement strand
CCCCCTCCCCTGCCGCCCTCCAGCGGCAAAAGGGTGGCGGTCATCGGCTGTGGTCCGGCGGGGCTGACCTGCGCCGGCGACCTGGCCCGCTACGGCCATCAGGTCACGATCTTTGAATCGCTCCACGCCCCCGGCGGTGTGCTGATCTATGGCATCCCCGAGTTCCGCCTGCCCAAGCGGATCGTCCACGCCGAGGTGGATTACGTCCGCAGCCTGGGGGTCGAGATCCGGCTGGATACCGTCATCGGCAAGACCTACACCCTGGATGAACTGCTGAACGAGCAGGGCTACGATGCAGTTTTCCTGGGCACCGGCGCCGGCCTGCCGATGTTTATGCACATCCCCGGTGAGAACTATAACGGCGTCCTGTCTGCCAACGAATTCCTGACCCGCGTCAATCTGATGAAGGCCTACCTTTTCCCCGAATGGGACACGCCGGTCAAGGTGGGCCGGAAGGTCGCTGTGGTCGGGGCCGGCAACGTGGCCATGGATGCTTCGCGCTGTGCCCTGCGTCTGGGCGCCGACGAGGTGCACATCGTCTATCGCCGCTCGGCAGCCGAGGTCCCTGCCCGCGCCGAAGAGGTGCACCACGCCGAGGAGGAGGGCATTCTCTTTGACTTTCTCACCAACCCGGTCGAGATCTATGGCGACGAGAAGGGCTGGGTGCGCGGAATGCGGTGTATCCGCATGAAGCTCGGCGAACCAGATGCCAGCGGCCGCCGCCGTCCGTTGCCCATCGAAGGCTCCGAGTTCGACATGGAGGTGGACATGGTGATCATGGCCCTCGGCACCCAACCCAACCCGCTGGTCTTTACCGAGTCGGGTGGGCTGGAGCGGACGCGCCACGGCACGGTGGTGGCCGACGAGCAGACAGGCAGGACGACCAAAGAGCGGGTGTGGGCCGGCGGCGATATCGTCACCGGCGCGGCGACGGTCATCTCGGCGATGGGCGCCGGCAAGCGCGCCGCAGCCGATATAGACCGCTTCCTGCGGGGAGAGGGTGGAGCCTGGGCCGGATAGCATCGCGATCCTGTTCACCCGTGAAATCGGTGTCATCAAAACCACAAAGTACGCAAAGAATTTCTGTCAATCTCCTCCGTGTCCTGTCCGGGATGCTTCAAGGCCTGCATGGCGCAAAGCGCCCGGTACACGACGGCGTAAATCCCTGGCTGGCAGCCCGAATTTCCGGGATCGATCGTCGCCCCCCTGACCTCAGGCCGAGTTGACAGGCCGGACAAAGGGGAGTATAATAGCTACAGGCCCCCGTGGCGGAACAGGCATACGCGGCAGGTTGAGGACCTGTGCTCGAAAGGGCGTGGAGGTTCAAATCCTCTCGGGGGCATCTCGTTCTCTTCCTGGGCCGAAACGAGCCTGACGGGGCCGTTCGGCTTTTTTGTTGCAGGCGGTGTGGCCCAGGCTTGAGCCTGGGCTACCGGCCGACGAAAGGCAGAGATGTCGAGATCGGACAGACAGGCCAGGTGGTTGGTTCGTCTGGCGCCCTGGGCCCTGATCCTGGCTGTGGGGGCCTTTCAGGCCGTCAATAACTGGGTCTGGCTTTCCAGGAACAGGGTGATCACCGGTTGGGACCGCCCCGCCCATCTGGGCCGGTCGCTGGCCTATTACGCGGCCCTCACTCCCCTGAGCTGGGAGGGCCTGTTCAAAGCCTCGGTGTTGGACCCGATCCGTCCTCCTCTTTTTCCCGCTTCGGCCACGCCGCTGTACTGGCTGTTCGGCCTGTCCGAGGATGTGGCGACGATGGTCAACATCGCCTACTGGCTGATCCTCCTGGTTTCTATCTATGGTCTGGGCTTTCACCTGGGCGGCTGGCGGCTGGGCCTGGGGGGGGTGCTCCTGACGGCGCTGACCCCGCTGTTATACGGCATGTCGCGCTCCTTCTACTTCGAGTTCGCCCTGGCGGCCATGGTGTCGCTGACCCTGTTCCTGCTGGTCGCCAGCCACGGATTCGAGCGGCGGGGGATGAGCCTGGGCTTCGGGCTGGCCCTGGGCCTGGGCTTTCTGACCACCCGCACCTATCCCGTCTTTATCGCCCTGCCGGTCGCCATCGCCATCCTGCGCTCCGGCGTACTCCCTTCCCTGGGGCGCCGGTTGCGGGGCGGGCTGCGGCTCTCCCTGCCCGACCTGGTGCTCGCTCTGGGGGGGGGCGTGGCCCTGGCAGCGCTCTGGTACTTTCCCAACCGCACCCAGGCCCAGGACCTCATCCTGGGGGTATGGCTCTTTCCGGCCTGGGCCGCGCTCGTGGCCACCACGATCTACCTGCTTCGACGCCGGCCCAAGGACCCGGCGGTGAACTGCCTGTCGGCTTTGAGCCTGGCAGCGACGGTGGCCTCGCTGTGGATGTTGCCGCGCATTGAATTTGTCCAACGGGTGCTGCTCTACGGCTATGGCGTGGGCGATCCCCGGGGCCGCAAATTGGACCTGACGAGCATCTATACCTACACCTATTACCTGCGTGCGGCAGTCAACGAAGGGTTGGGGCTGGTCCTGGCGCTGCTGCTGGCTCTTGTGGCCGTGATGGCGCTCATCTGGCTGGCCAGGAAGCGGCCCTCGTGGCGCACCCTGTGGCAGGCCGATACCGGCTGGTGGGTGCTGTTCCTGTGGCCGGTCGGCGCCTATCTGTTTCTAACCCTGTCCATCTACAAGGAGGCGCGGGCCTTCACCCCGGCCCTGCCCCCCCTGGCGTTGCTCCTGGCAGCGGGCCTGCTCCTTCTGCCCTGGCGGCGGTTGGGCCGCATCCTGTTGGCTGTCGCTGTGGTCTGGGGGCTGGTCCAATTCTTTGTCGTCTCCTACTCCGAGGCCAACGGCCTGGCCCGTCAGACCCGGTTCTGGTCGCCGCTGTTGGGCCGGGCCGGGTTGTTTGCCCGGGGTGACCATATCGAACTGCCCGATGCCGACAGCACCGACCCCGGCTACGATATCCAGGCCGACCTGCTGGCCCGCGCCGATGCCCGGCGGCAGGTGATGGGCCGCGACTCGGTGCGGCTGGGGGTGCTGGCCCATACAGCCCAGATCCATGCCGGCAGTTTCCTCTACCTGACCCTGACCCGCTATCAGGCTGTCGCCGTGACCGACCTGGCCCCCAACTACGAAGGGGGCGACCCGCTGTCCCGGCTATACGGCTATGAATACCTGCTGTTGACCCGCCAGAACAGGGACCAGAACGAACAGACCCAGGCGGCCATCGAGCGCATCCTCGACGACCCGCCCCCCTTGTTCACCCAGGCCTTTACGCGGGAGGCGGCCTATCCTCTGCCCAACGGCGACACCGCTTTCCTGTACCGGCTCCGCTACTGGCCCGACCCGGCCCTGCCCGAGGTGACTGTGGCCGAAGCTGTCCGGTTCCTGTCGGATACCGTTCGGCCTGATGACGCACTGCTCCTCGACCCACCGGAACTGCTGGCCTCCCTGAGCCGCCAGGGGGGCAGCAGAGCCGCCCTGTACCTGCTGCCCGACCCGACAGTGGTTCCAGATCAGCTGGCCTCTATCAGTCACGACCATCGCCGCCTGTTCGCCCTGTTCGGCACAGGCAGGGGAGCGGCGGAGGAGTGGCTCGACCGCAATGCCTATCGCGCCGACGACCGCTGGTTCGGCAGCCTGCGGCTGGTGATCTATGGCACCACCGCCCTGCCGCCGCCCGACCAGCCGACCGAGATGTCGGGGGCCCATTTCGGCCCCGGCATTGAGCTGACCGGCTTTGACCTGCCTGCTCAGAATTTCCGGGCCGGCGATGTGGTGCCGTTGACCCTTTTCTGGCGGGCACACCAGACCGTTGCGGAGAACCTGAAGGTCTTTGTCCACCTGCTGAACGCCGAGGGACGATTGGTTGCCCAACGCGACAGCGAACCGGTCGGCGGCCAGTGTCCGACCGCCACCTGGCCGGTGGGCAGGCCGATCGTGGACCGCTACGGCGTGCTGCTGCCCGACGGCCTGCCTGCCGGCCGGTATCGCCTGATCGTCGGCCTGTACAACCCGGTCGGCGGCGAGCGGCTGCCGGTGACAGCCGGCAGCGACGCCCCAGGAGACGACCATCTGAACGTGGGCACGATTTCGGTCGGCCCGTGATGCCTGATTGGACGGGGGGATGATCGTGAGCCAGCCGAGGGAGAAAAGCTACCGCTACTTTGACCTGATCCTGGCCCTGTTTGTGGCCGTATTGCTCATCAGCAATGTCGCTTCGAGCAAAATCGTGCGCCTGGGGCCCTTCACCTTTGATGGGGGGACCCTGCTCTTTCCCGTCAGCTACATCTTTGGTGACATTCTGACCGAAGTATACGGGTACCGCCGCAGCCGGCGGGTCATCTGGACCGGATTCGGCTGCGCCGTGCTGATGGTGGCCGTCCTGGCGGCGGTGGGGGCGTTGCCTCCGGCTGAGGGTTGGGAGAACCAGGAGGCCTACCTGGCCATTCTGGGCACGACCCCGCGCATCGTCCTGGGGTCACTCATCGCCTACTTTGCCGGGGAGTTCAGCAACTCTTACACCCTGGCCCGCATGAAGGTCCTGACCCGCGGGCGCTGGCTGTGGATGCGGACCATCGGCAGTACCCTGGTGGGGGAGGGGGTGGATACGCTGCTGTTCGTGACCATCGCCTTTGCCGGGACGATGCCCTGGCCGCTGTTCTGGAGCGTGATCCTCTCCAATTATGTCTTCAAATGCGGCGTGGAGGCAGCCATGACCCCGGTCACCTACCAGGTGGCCAACTTTTTGAAGCAGGCGGAAAAGGAGGACGTGTATGACCTGGACACCAATTTCAACCCGTTCCTCCTTCGACTCAGGGACTGATGGCTGAAGCAGAGCTGTTGTTGCCCGAAGAGCTGCCCCCCGACCATCGCTCCGGCTTTGTGGCGGTGATCGGCAAACCCAACGTGGGCAAGTCCACGTTGATGAACGCTTACCTGGGCCAAAAGATCGCCATCGTCTCCGACAAGCCGCAGACGACCCGCAACCGGCTGCTGGGCATCCTGACCCTGGAGCGGGCGCGAGGTGATGTGGCCGATGCCCAGATCATCTTTGTGGACACACCGGGCATCCACCAGCCATTGCACAGGCTGGGCCGGTACATG
>DAOTYI010000229.1:0-13783 GCA_034434895.1 Anaerolineae bacterium | reverse complement strand
GGGGAGGCGAGGGGTGGGCCAGGTCCCAGTCGGCCACGTAACGTTCCAGCCGGCCGATGGCTACCGGCTCCCCTTTTTTACCTACCACACATACCGCTTCACACTGGGTCTCCTGGGGGCAGACCCGACCACAAATGGCCGGCAGGTTGTTATCGCCCTTGAGGGAGCGCACCGCGCCGGGCAGGTCCTTGTCCCGCAGGCGCTCGATAAAGGCCGGGATATTCACCCCCACCGGGCAGCCCTCGACGCATCTGGGTTTTTTGCACTGGAGGCAACGGCTCGCCTCCAGCAGCGCCGCCTCCTCGGCAAAGCCCAAAGCCACCTCTTGAAAGTTATGCACCCGGACCTGAGGGTCCTGGGTCGGCATCGGCTGACGCGGAATCTGGATCCGCCCGGCCTGGGGCATACTCTTGTCAGACATCCTCGTCTCCTCCCTGGCTGCTATGCCGACACTGTTGCTGCCACCTTTCCACGGCCAGCTTTTCCTGGTCCAGATAGATGCGCTGGCGGGCCAGGAGCTGGTCCCAGTCCACCTGGTAGCCGTCGAATTCGGGGCCATCCACACACACAAAACGGGTCTGGCCGCCCACCTCCACCCGGCAGGCGCCGCACATGCCGGTGCCATCCACCATGATCGAGTTGAGGCTGACCTCCATCGGCACGCCAGAGGAGCGGGCGGTCAGGGCACAGAACTTCATCATGATCGCCGGACCGATGGCCCAGATGCGATCAATGGCTCGCCTGGCCTCCAACAGCTCTTTCAGGGGGATGGTGACCAGTGCCTTGCGCCCATAGCTGCCATCGTCGGTGCAGACGATCAGTTCATCGCTGACGGAGCGCATCTTTTCTTCCCAAAACAGCAGCCCTTGAGTGCGGGCGCCAATGATCGAGATGACCGTGTTGCCGGCCGCTTTCAGATCGCGGGCGATGGGGTAGAGGGGGGCAATCCCCACACCGCCGCCGACACACAGCACTGTGCCATAGAGCCTGATCTCGCTGGGTCGGCCCAGGGGCCCGGTCAGGCTGGCAAGGTGGTCGCCGGGTTGCAGGGTGCCCATCTGCATCGTCGTCTTGCCCACCTCTTGAAAAACGAGGGTGATGGTCCCCTGCTGGCGGTCGTAATCGGCGATAGTCAGCGGGACCCGCTCACCCTCCTGGTGAATGCGGACGATGACGAACTGGCCGGCCCGGGCCTTGCGGGCCACGGCCGGGGCCTGGACCACAAACAGTTTGGTCACAGGAGCCAGGTCTTCCCTCTTCAGGATTTCGTACATGCTCATGCCTCCTTGCATGGTCATCCCTTTTACCCTGGGGTTCAGGTGTCAGGCGCCTGAACGATGTCAGAACCTGTCTGAAAACCACCAAGACACAAAGGACACAAGGGCACCACGCGGTTTTTATTCGTTTCCTTCTTGTTCCTTTGTGGCCTTTGTGGTAAGCTTTGCAGACCGGCTCTTACAGCCGCTCGCCCAGCTCGGCGATGCCGCGCAACACGCCCATAATGGAGATGAACAGCCTGACTATCTCGCCGGGCGGCACCGGGCGCCGCGAGAGGGGCCTGCCCTTCTCCTCCCCACGGGGCAGGTCCAGGCCCCGGCTGAACAGATACCCGCCCAGCGCTCCCAACAGCGCGCCAAGGATCGCCCCGACGACGACACTTTTTTGCCTGGGGTTCATACCTTCTTCCTCCTTGAAAAGATTGACCTGGCGATGCCGTTTACCTGGGCCGTCCACACCTGAGCGGCGATCAACGGCCTGACCACCCGCCGGCTGACCGCTTCCGTTTTGTCGGCCACCAGGACAGCCTTTTCCCGGAGGGGGGGCAGGTATTTCCTGGTCAGTTGTCGCAGACGGCGCAGGCCCTTGATGGCGTAGAACAGGAGGGCGCTCCCGATGAGGGTCGGGATCAGCGTCAAACCGATCAACCACACCAGGGATAAATCGCGCCACACAGCCAGGTCCATGCCTGTCTCCTTCTGGTTGTATCCGTTGCAGGCAGAGTATACCACGTCTTGCGCCGGATGCCAAACCCTTTCGAGCCGAACGTAGGGCAACTGCGAGCAGTTGCCCTACAGGCAGTTAGCGGCGGTTTCGTCGCTCAAACTCGCGCTGACACTTGAGGCACAGCGTGGCCTGGGGCAGGATCTCCAGCCGGGCCGGGTCAATGCGCTCGCCGCAGTTCTGGCAGATGCCATAGTTTCCCTGCTCCACCAACTGGATGGCGCGCTCAATGGACTCCAGCTTTCTCTGCAGGCTTTGCACCAGGGACAGGATCTTTTCCCGTTCGTAGGCGTCCACGTCGGTCTCGTCGGCTGTAGGCTCGGCCATGCTGAGCAGGTCCAGGCGCAGGTGTTCCAGCTTTTCGATCGTCTCCTGGCGTTCCAATTCCAGCCTGGTTCTCTCTTTGTCGCGGATGACTGCACTTTCCATCCGATTGCTCCTTAATCGGCCTTCCACCGATAGCGGTGTGATGAGGTACCAAATGTCGCAAAAATATACCACATTTTTTCCCACACGTCAACACCCGCCCCTGATTGGACAGGGTCCTGTCCAGGTCGCTGATTGTCATTCTTCTGCTCGCCGGTCGGGGCGGAGCGGCGCTCTGGCCGTACAGGACCCCTTTCGCAGCCCCTCATCCCACGCCCTGAGAAGGTATTTGTGTACCGCGTTCATGTTTCCTCCTTTGTGCCCTGGTGGTTAACCGGCTGGTACGAGACAGTAAACAAATACTGAGAGCCTGGCTGAAAACCACCAAGACACAAAGGATACCAAGGGCCTATGCGATTTTTATTCGTTTCCTTCGTGTTCCTTTGTGGCCTCGTGTCTTTGTGGCGAGCTTTTCAGACTAGCTCTGAGAAGACAAAAAGAGGTTTTTGTGGTATCCTTGGGAGTGTAGGATAGCTGTGACAGAACTGGAGGAAGATTGAAGCTCAGCTTATCAACAGGAACGCTCTATATCTACCCGTTACAAACCGTTTTTCGCTGGGCACGGGAGGCCGGTTTCGACGGTGTAGAACTGGTCGTCAATCCCGAAGCGATCGCCCGCGGCGGGAAGGCCGTGCGCCGGGCAGCCAGGGCAGCCGGGCTGGAAATCTTTTCAGTCCACCCCACCGTGCTGCCCCTGCCCGGCTGGTCGGAGCGGTGGGGGGGGCTGGAACCGACCCTGCGGCTGGCGCAGGAGGCCGGGGCGGGCCTGTTGGTGATGCACACCCCCCGCGCCACAAGCCTGGACATCGGCGAGGGGCTGGCCTTTCGGCAGCGGATCGAAGCCTGGCAGGATCGGCTGGCCGGCGGTGATCTGCGGCTGGCGGTGGAGAACAAAGCGGCCCGCTCGGAGGAACAGCGGCGCTATGCCCTGGCCCCGCTGGACCGGCTGCGCGCCTTTGCCGACCGCTATGACCTGGGCCTGGTGCTGGACACCACCCACGCCGCGGCAGCCGGAGAAGATCTGATCCGCGCCCGGCACATCTTCGACAGCCGGCTGGCCAACGTCCATCTGAGCGACGTGGGCGGCCGGCTGGGCCGACTGCCGCTGCCGGGCCTCCCCATTCTGCTGGGCGAGCACCGTTTTCCTGGGGCCGGGGAGTTGCCCCTGACCGATCTGTTGGCGGGCCTGACCACCGACGGCTATGCCGGTCCGGTCACGCTGGAAGTGAATCCGTTTGCCCTGCGCGTCTGGTGGCCGTCGGCAGTCCGCCGCCGCCTGGCCCGGGCTGTGACCTGGCTGAGAGCCTGTTCGCAAAGCCACCCGCCGGATCATCCGTTGTCCGGCCGGGGCCCCTCTTCCTCTGTCCCCCCTTCAACCCTCTCCGGTTCCGGCAGGCGCACCCCTTTGAGGGAGATCTTGATCGCCTGACGGCAGTGGGGACACTCGGCGACATAGTGAGATGGCCTGCCGCTCACCCCCTGGGCAGCCAGATTGTTGGCAATCTGCTGCGTGGTCAATTGAAAAGCGTTGCTACAGCGGAAACATCGGACCTTCATCTTCCCCCTCCGTCTGTCTGTCCCCTGGTGCCCGCAACCATCTCGGCCCGTGAGGCGATATAGATGCCGACCAGGGTGAGAAAGCCCCCCGCAGCCGTGGTCCAGGTGACCGCTTCGCCGAGCAGGAGGTAGGCCAGGAGGCCGGAGCCAATCGGTTCGGCCAGGGTGACGATAGCCACGAAGGTGGCCGACAGGTGACGCAAAGCCCAGTTGAGCGTTGAGTGGCCGATGAGCTGGGGCACCAGCCCCAGGGCCAGCATCCAACCATACGCGGCCAGGCTAAACCCGAACATCGGGCGGCGTCCCACCAGCACAATGGCCAGCAGGGTGAGCATCGCCACGCCATACACCGGGGCGATATAGGCGGTCAATGAACAATGACCGCGCACCCGGCGCCCGATCATCAGGTATCCGGCCACCATCACCGCCCCGGCCAGGGCCAACAGGTCGCCCAGCAACTGGTCCTGCCCCTGGCCGAAATCGCCCCAACTGATGATCACGCTGCCGACCGCCGCCAGGAGGATGCCGGCGGCCATCAGCAGGCTGGGGCGTTCCCGCAAAAAGAGCCACGAACCCAGGCCGACGAACAGCGGCCCCATCGAGACCAACACCACCGAGCTGGCGACCGAGGTGTAGCCCAGGGAGGCGATCCAGGTGGCAAAGTGCAGGCCCAGGAACAGCCCCGAGGCAACGAGCAACCCCACCTCCCGCCGCGAGAAGGAGCGCATTTCGTCGCGGCGGGTGGCCCAGGCGTAGGGCAACAGCACCGCCGAAGCAAAGATCAGCCGCCAGGCGGCAATCGTCAGGGTGGGCACCCCTTCGGCCTGGGCCATGCGGATCCAGATCGAAGCGAAGGAGATGGCCACAATGCCCAGGCTCAGGCTGAGCAACAGGCGGGCGCGTGAGATTGGCACCGGTCTAATCCTGACCTGAACAGGGAGTAACTACAAAGGACACTAGATTTTGACTATGTCAATCGTCACCTCTTCCCCCTGCACCGTGACCCGCAGATAGTGGTGGAACGCCTGGGGATGGCCCGACTTGTACAGGGGCGCACCTGCCCCCCCGGTGTAGAGGTAGACCACCCCCCCCCGCTCCGCCCGGGCATAGGCGTGGATGTGCCCGGCAAAGACGTAATCCACCCCCATCTCGGTCATCAGGGCCATAAACGGCTCGTTGCCAAAGGCCATGATGTGATCGCTGCCGTCCGGGTCGAAAGGCGGATGGTGCAGGAAGACCATCTTGAGTGGCTGGGCTGTGGCCTTCAGGTCGTCGCGCAGCCAGGCCAGTTCGGCGGAGGTAAGCCCGCCGTTGTGGCTGTCGGCCAGGGTAAAATGGACCGGACCGTAGTCGAAGGAGTAGTGGGACGCCGGCGCCCCGCTGTAGCGCAGATAGCCGTCCAGCCTGCCGTCCAGGGCATCGTGGTTGCCGGGGACAGGGTAAAACGGCAGGGCAAAGCCGGCCATGATCTCCTGGAACTGCCGCCACTGCTCCTGGCTGCCCCTGTTCACCAGGTCGCCGGTGTGGATCAGGAACAGACTGCCATCGTTGCTCACCGCCTCCAGCAGGCGGCGGTAGACCGCGGGGCCATCGCGGCTGTCGCCACAGACGGCGAAGGTAAAGCCCGCCGCCGTCGTCGGCGTGGCCGTCGGGGTGGCCGTGGGCAACACCGGGCCGATGGGCGGCGGGGTGGTCTCCCCGGTCGGCAGCAACGTGGCTGTCGGCAGGGCGGTCAGGCTGGCCGTGGGCAACACCGGGCCGATGGGCGGCGGGGTGGTCTCCCCGGTCGGCAGCAGCGTGGCTGTCGGCAGGGCGGTCAGGCCGACCGTGGGGGAGGGTTGCGGCGGCAGGGTCGGCGTGAAAGTGGCGGTCGGACGGGGGATCGGGGTCCAGGTGGGCCAGGGGGAAGGCGTACCTTCCGGCTGCCTGGGCCCAGGCAGGTAGGCCAGGAACAGACTGAGGATCATGCTGCCGGCGACGATCAGGCTCAGCGCCAGCAGGATGATCTGGCTGGTGTTGCGCTTCTGGCTTTTCCGTCTGCTCACGGCGATCAACCTCCTGCAACCGATCTGCCTTATGCCGGGGCCAATTCCCGGGCCCGTTCCTGCTCCGCCCGCGCTCGCATCTGATTGCGCAGGGTCTGAATGTCGTGTGGCAGCAGATAGGCGACGAAGGCGAAAAAGATGGCACACAACACCCACGTCGAAACGCAGATGATCAGAATGGCATCGTGCAGCGAGGAACGGTCGGCGATCAACCCGGCCATCAGCGGCGACAGCGCCGCCCCCGCCGATTCGATGAAATATTGGATGGCCACAGCGGTGCTCCGCACTTCGGGCAGGGTGATGTCATACACCGTGGAGACGACGTTGGGGGCCGCGACCGGGATGAACAGGGCGGTGAGCACCAGCATCACTAGAAACAGCCCCTGATTGGCGGCCGGGATGCCCATGGTGATGGTGAGCAGGATCGCTCCCATCAGCACCGCCGTCGCCGAGACGATGGCCCGGCCGCGCGGCGTCCGTTTGAACAGCAGGTCGCCGGCCGCCCCGCCGAGCGGATAGCCCAGGGCCAGGACGATCACAGCCACGCCCATCGTCAGCAACAGGGTGTTGCCGGAATAGCCCCGCTCCCTCTCCAGATAGGTGAAAAACCAGTAGGTGATCACATTCCAGGGAAAGACGCCGAAAAAGCCCTGGATGAAGAGCAGGCGCAGGCTGCGCTTCTGAAACAGCCCCTTGGCGGTCTGCCAGTCAAAGCGGTAGACGCCGATCTGCTCCAGCCCCTCCAGTTCCGGCTCGCTCTTGCCCCGTGGGGCATCGCGGACCCCGAAAAAGATCACCACCGCCAACAGGACACCCAGGGACCCGGTCAGGTAGAACACCCCCCGCCAGCCGATCTGCCCGCCCAGGGTCATGGCCAGGATCATCCCCGCCAGATACCCCAGGGGCATGGTCAACTCCAGCAGGCCGTAGATCTTGCCCCGCATCGTCGGCCCAAAATAGTCGGAGATCAGGCTGTAGAGTCCCGGATAGCTGGAGTCATCAATCCCTGTAGAGGCGCGGGTGATGAGAAAGGTGGAATAGTTGGGGGCGATGGCGTTCAGCCAGGTGGTAGAACCCCAGATGAAGGAGGCCAGGGCTAACAGTTTGGAACGCGCATAGCGGTCGTAGAGGTAGCCCCACACCGGGTACAGCACCGAGGCCACGATCAGCGCGCCGGTAGACACCGCTCCCATCTGCGTCAGGCTGATGCCAAAGGTGTCAATGATCCGGGGGGTGAGGGTCCCGATCAGCAGCTTGTCGGACTGGTGGAGCAGCATAAAGGCGAAAAAGACAGAGACAACGAACCAGCGGTAACGGGATGGGCTTTTGTGCATTGGATCCCCTCGTAAACGGTAGAGATTAGAGATTAGAGATTGTCTCCAGTTCTGCGATCATCCCGGCGATAACATCAAAGCCTCCCTGCCAGAAGGCTGGCGAGGCCATGTCCACACCGGCTTCGCGCAGGATGGATGCCGGGCTCCTGGAACCGCCGTGGGCCAGGATGGTGAGGTAACGGGGGATGAAGGTTGGGCCTTCGTCTTTGAACTGGCGGTACAGGGACAGCACCAACAGTTGGCCAAAGCTATAGGCGTAGCAGTAAAAGGGCACCTGGTAAAAGTGAGGCACCGTCACCCACTCCCAGCGGAACTCGTCGTTCATCTCCAGGGCCTCGCCGAACTGCTCGCTGAGGTTGGCAAAATAGCAGGCAGCCAGCTCGTCGGTGGTGCAGCCCGCCTCGATCCGGGCATGGGCCTCCCGTTCAAAGAGGACAAAATAGGCCTGACGCATGACGGTGGCATAGGTATCGTCCAGGAAACGGGCCAGGAGGTCGCGCCGCACCGTCCGGTCCCTCTCCTCGGCCAGCAGGCGCTCCAGGAGCAGCATTTCGGCAAAGACGGAGGCGGTTTCGGCCAGGGGCAGTGAGGCGTGAAAGGTCAACGGCGAGTGGGCAGCGGCCATCAGGGCATGGACGGCGTGGCCCAGCTCGTGGGCCAGGGTGGCCACGTCGCCGACCCGACCGTTATAGTTAACCAGCACCCAGGGGGTCAGGCCGGGCAACACGCCATAGCAGAAGGCCCCGGTATCTTTGCGGGGCCGCACCTCAGCATCGAGGTGGCCTTCGCTCAGGACGCGCCGGGCATGATCGGCCAGGAGGGGCGAAAAGTTGTTCAGGCTGTCAAGCACCAGCTCCACCGCCTGGCCAAAGGGGTAGACCTTATCGGAGCTGCTCAGGGGGGCGTACAGGTCGTAGCGGCGCAACCGCTCCATCCCCAGCCAGCCGGCCTTGAGGCGGAAGTAGCGCTGGAACAGCGTGGCGTTCTGCCGGCACACCTCCAGCAGGGTGTCCACCACCGGGTCGGGGATGTCGTTTTCCAGGTTGCGCACGGCCATCGGCGAGGCAAAGCGGCGCAGGAGGAGGTTTTCGCTGGCCCAATCGCGGACGATGTGCTGGTAGATCTGGCCGAGGATGGGGGCTTTTTCACCAAAGACGCGATACATCTCCTGGTAGGCGGCCGCCCGCAACGCCGGCGACGGGCCTTTGATGTAGGGCATGAGCTCGGTGCGGGTCAGCTCTCTGACCTGGCCATCCACCTCCAGCCGGAATTTCAAGTCGCTGGTCATCATGTCGTACAGGGTTTGCAGCGCCCGCACGCCGTTGACATCTTTGAGGTTGATGACCTTCTCTTCCGGTTCCGACAGAGTGTGGGGTTTGAAGCGGCGCAACGACTCCAGATAGTAGCTCCAGTCGCCACTGACCTTCAGCAGCCGCGCCGCCGGGCCCTCATCCAGGCCCTTCCACCACAGGCTGAAAAAGAGGGTCCGGTTCCGCACATCGGTCAGGACCTTGTCCATGCGCCCGCGAAAGGCCAGGGCTTCCTGGTTCTGGGTGTCTTCGGCGAACCAGAGGGAGGCGTAGGCCTGCAATCGCCTGGTCAGGGCATCGCCCCGTTCGACCAGAGCCATCAGCCGGACAAATTCGGCCTCAGGCAGGTCGGGTGACAGGTCGGCGCGGCAGGCTTCCAATTGGGCGACCGTGTCTTCCAGGTCGGCCAGCACCCGGTCCAGTTCCGGGCCGGTGGTGGCCGGCAGCAAAGCGTGCAACGACCAACGGCTGGGTGTCAGGGTATCCTGGCTCATCATCATCCTTTCCGGTTACAAACTGGGGTGAGTGTAGCAGATCGGGGCCGTTTCGTCAAGGTGGGGCGGTGGGGATCACAAAGCTGAAGGTGCTGCCGGCATTGGGCTGGCTTTCCACCCAGATACGCCCGCCGTGGGCTTCTACCAGGCGCCTGACAATGGCCAGCCCCATGCCTACCCCTCCGGCCTCCAGGGACAGGGGATTTTCCACCCGGTAAAACGGTTCAAAGATGCGGTCCTGCTCTTCGGCGGGGATGCCCACGCCGGTATCGCGGACATTGACCACCAGATAGCACTGAGGAGCCCCCTGGCCGTCCTCCAGGTGAGCCTCGGCGGTCCAGATGGTGATGCGGCCCTGGGGTGGGGTATAACGCAAGGCGTTGCTCAGCAGGTTGTCCATGATCTGCCGCAGGAAGTAGGGGTCTCCCTGCACCGGACATGCACCTGGAGGCAGGTTGGTTGCCAGGTCGAGCTGGCGTTCTGCGGCCTGGGGGCGGATCGCCTGCACCGCCTCTTCGATGATCTGCCTCATATCCACCGCCTGGGCCTCGATCTGGATCGTCCCCCGCTCGACCTGAGAGACGGCAATGAGGTTGTTCACCAGGCCGACCATCCGCTCGGCGTTGGCGGCGACGACCTCCAGGAACTGGCGTTGCTGGGCGGTGAGCCGGCCTGCCGCCCCGGCCACCAGCAGTTCGACGTAGCCTTTGATGGAGGTCATGGGCGTGCGCAGTTCGTGAGAGATGGTGGCAATGAATTTGCTCTTGGCCTCCTCGGCCTGTCGTTCGCGGGTCACGTCGCGGAGGACGGCCACGTGGCCCAGCAGCGAGCCATCGCTCATTTTGACCGGCGCCAGGCTGCCCCTGACCAGCTTGTCTCCCCATTCAAAGACAGCCTGGCCTCCGGCCAGCAGCAGTTCGGTATACAGCCGTTGGAAGGTCCGGCCCAACAGTTGCTGGCGGGGCAGGCCCAGGATCGCTTCCGCGGCCGCATTGACCAGCACCACCTCTCCCGCTTCGCTGGCCACCACCACGCCATCGGCAATTGATTCCAGGATGGCCAGGCGCTGGGCCAGTTCTTGCTCACGAGCACGCAGCAGATCGGCCAGCTGGCGAGCCTGCTCATCCAGGCTCTGGTACAGCCGGGCGTTTTCCATCGCCGTCGCCACCTGAGCCACCAGCCCCTGGCACAGCCGGCCGTCGGCCTCGTTGAAGGTCCGCTGCGCCCCGGCATGGCCCAACAGCAACGCCCCCAAAGACCGTTCCTGGAGATAGATCGGTTGAATGAGGGTTGGGCCGGCCTGAGGGCGGGACAACAGCCTGTGTAGCGGCTCAAACTGCTCATACTCCTCCGGCCGGTTGGCCAGCAACTGTCGCTGTCGCAGCACGGCGTGGCGAAGCAGGGGGTAATCGGCCAGGCGGATCGTCAGTTCCCGCTGCACCTGACTTTCCTGGGTCCAACGCCGCCCCCACCAGCTATACCGGGCAGCGACGGTCATTTCCTCGCCACTGCCTTCTTTGGGCAACAGGATGTAAGCCCAGTCGGCGTTGACCGCCCGGGCTGCCGCTTCGGAGACCCGCTCCAGGACGACCGGCAGCTCCAGGGAGGCGGCAATGGCCTGATTGACCTCCAGCAGGAAAGCCATCTCTTCGGTCTGGCGCAAGGTTTGTTCCCCGATGGCTTTCAGCTCCAGACCATAGGCGCTCAGATCGAGGACGATGGCCCGATAGGTTCCGACGGCAAACAGGGGCAGAGCAGCCAGGTGGCCCAGCAGGGCAGCCGGCTGTCTCCCCAGCAGCGCGAGCCCGGCGCTCAACAGCGACAGCAAAAAGGCACCGCCCGTCCAGAGCAAAGAGCGCCGCCAATGCCGGCCCCATTGGACCAGGGCAAAGCCGCTCAACAGCAGCAGCAATGCCGACCAGGGGGCCGGGGCCGCCAGGGAAGGCCCGGTCAGGAGGTCCCAGGCCAGGAGGCTGCCCAGCAGGAGGGCCGAAGCAGCCAGGAACAGATTGGCCCGACGCGGGGGAGAAAAGGTCTGAAACAGGCAGGCCCAGGTGAAGGCGGCCAGGGTCGCCCCTTCCAGAAACCCCTCGAACCAGAGGCCCTCCGGCTGTCTGCCGGTCAGAACCAACGCCGCACCTGCGACCCGACCCAGCAGCAACACCCCGGCGGCCGCTGCCAGCCGGCCATATTCGGCCGCGCCCAGGCGGCGCCACTCGTCGGCTGCCATGCCCAGGATGATCAGGCCGATGACCGCACAGATCAGGTGAAAAGCCACACCGCCATTGCCCTGGGCCAGCACTTTTGTCCCCTCCCGCAGTTCATAGCCCAGGCTCAAGCCTGTGCCCTGCCGGGGCGGTACAACCGTTCATACATGAGATACTGCTCGTACACCCGTTGCAGGTAGAGCCGTGACTGACTGCTGGTGATCAGTTCGACAAAGAGGTCCAGGTCGTTGCCGCCGGCCTCCAGCCAGCGCAGGGTGTTGCCCGGCCCGCCGTTGTAGGCGGCCAGGGCGATCAAAATCTGATGATCAAACCGTTTCATCTGCACGGCCAGGTAATAGGCCCCAAACTGGATGCTGATGGAGGGCCGGTAGAGGTCATCCAGGTTGAAATTGGCCAGGCCCAGGCTACGGGCGATCCCCTCCCCGGTGGCCGGCATCACCTGGCCCAGGCCCCGCGCTCCGGCGTAGGACTCGGCGGCCGGTTCAAACAGGCTCTCCTGGCGGATCAGGGCGGCCAGGAGCAGCGGATCGAGGTTGTGGGCCTGGGCCTGAGCCGACAGCAGGTCCGCATAGGGCAGGGGATAGGCCAGCCGTTGCACGGTCGGAGGGGCGTTGTAGACGGTGCCTCCCGGCCACAGGCCGGCCAGGCGGGCAGCGCAGCGAGCCGCCAGGCCGTGCAGGCCCTGATCGTGGAAAAAGAGGGCCAGCCAGGCCAGCGCCAACGGGTCATCCCAGGCCGCTGCCCGCACACCGTCAAAGGCGACGAGCGCCTCATGCCGCAGGTTCACGGCCAACAGCGCCTGTCCTCGCCGAAAGTCCAGGCGGCGGGTCAGGGTGACCGGCGGGGTTGCCAGGTCGGCGTCGGCAGGCAACCCGGCCCAGCTGTTCAACCAGGCCAGCATCTCTGCCTGGACGGCGGCTGTATCCCAGGCCGGAGGTTCGACGGCAGCGGTGATCAACCGCGACGCGGTCAGGGATTCACCGGTGCGGATCTGCCCCACCCGCAGGGCGTAGTAATGATGGGGATCGGCGGCGAGCAGTTGATCCCAGTAACCGGGAACGCCCGGCATGGGAGGGGTAGCTCCCACCTTGCCCAGCCAGTAGAGGGTCTTGAGGCGGTAGTCGGAACGGGGGTATTTGTCCAGCAGGGCCTGCCAGTCCGCCACCGCCCCTTCCCGGTCGGCGGCCCGATAGCGGGCCAATCCGGCCCGCCACAGGGCCTGGTCGGCGTCCTGGAAGGCCGGGAATCGGGCCTGCAACTCTTCATAGAGCCGGGCTGCGGCGATCAGGGCTTCCTCCCCTTCGCGCAGCCGGGCGGCCTGCCACAGCGCCTTGGGGGCCAGTTCGTCGGCCGGGAAAAAGGCAGCGGTGTCCTGATAGACCTTGACGGCCCGGTCGTTCTCCCCCATCAGCGCCAGGGTCGCACCCGTTTCCAGCCAGGCCCGGGCCAGCCATTTGCTCTGCGGATAGCCGGTGATGAGTGTCTGGAGCGCCTTCAGAGCGGCGTCGAACTGCTGGACGGCCCGGTGGGACAGGGCCTTGTAGTAGAGTGCCTCGTCGGCCCGTTGGGCCGACTCATCCTCCAGATAGCGGGCAAAGGCGCGGATGGCCGCGCCATAGGCGTCGGGGTGGTTGGCGCCGGCATAATAGTCCACCAGGCCGCGCTGGAATTCGTCCACCGGCACATCGGCATCCACCAATTCAACCAGGGAGAGGTAGGCATAGTCCGCCTGGGGGTAGCGGTCCACGGCGCGGCGGTAGCGGGCGTAGGCGGCTTCGGTCTGGCCGGCGGCGGCCAGCGCCTGGCCGGCCAGGTACTCGATGCGGGCCCGATAGCTTTCGATGCGGGCCACACCGAGGATGGCATCATATTGGGCCACGGCCGCGTCATAGTCCCCCAGGGCCAGATACGCCCCGGCTATCTTTTCCCGGAGGCCGACCTGGCTGCTCCGGTCGGCAGCGGCGGTCAGTGCCTGGCGGTAGGCGGCCAGGGCCTGCTCCGGTTCGGCGGCAGCGGTGTGGCAGTCCCCGATCCATTCGTGGACCAGGTCGGCCAGCAGGTTTTGCCGTTCCAGATAGGCCTGGTAGTAGGGGATGGCCCGGGCGCAATCGTTGGCGGCGTGGAAGGCGCGGGCAGCCATCAGGCTGGCCTGGGGACGGCGGCTGTCGTCCGGATAGCGGGCCAGGAACTCCTCCCAGGCCGCGGCCGCAGCCGGATAGTCGTGGCTCAACAGGGCGCATTCGGCCAGGTGATAGCGGGCCTGGCGGGCCTGGTCCGGGGGTGGGTCGTCGGCCAGCAGCGCCCGATAGGCAGCGATGGCCTGTTCATACTCGCCATTGAACTGGTCGTGCAGCGCGGCGGCCAGTTGAGCACCGGGCAGAGGGGTGG
>DAOTYI010000228.1:0-19057 GCA_034434895.1 Anaerolineae bacterium | reverse complement strand
CAGCATAACCAGGGTCACCGTATCGGCGATCAGGGTAAAGATCGGGATGGCTCCCAGGAGGAAACGAACGGTCAAAAGCAGGGTGATGGTGAGGTTATAGGCCCCAAAGGCAAGCAAAAAGCGGACCAGGTTCAGCGAGGAAAGGGAATGGGTTGGATCGATCAGGGCCACAACCAGGGCGCAGACAAACATCCCCCACCGGATCAGGCAGAGAGCCCAGTCGTTATTCCGTTGGCTTTCGCCTTTGGTCTGTCTCAGCCGCTTTTTCGACAACGGACCGCCTCTGTTGCCACTTCCCTGTCTCCACCAGCAGCAGACTCCGGCTCGCCTCGATCTTCCTACCTCGACAATGATCGATGAACATGGATGAGGACAGGGGGGACCCTACTCTACCCCCTGGCCAGGGTCGAATCGCACATGGTCGAGATAGTTATGAAAAACCGTGGCCGCGCACCCAGGTCTCAAACCGGTGCAGCCACGGTGGGCCATCCCTGAGGATGGGCGAGAAGGGAGTCGAACCCCTGACCTCGTGTATGTGAGACACGCGCTCTAGCCATCTGAGCTACTCGCCCGATTCATCCAAAGTATAGCATTCTTGCCGGAAAAATGCAAATTGGACCGGCCTGATGGGCTATTTGCCGCCGGCCTGTTTTTCAGGTATAATAGGAATTGCTCCGGTGCCCGGCACTCCGGGCCGACCGTTGCGGTACCGGGTGTTCGTAGCAGAACGCCAGGGTGGGGCATCCCTTGCCCGGCAGGGGTCTGTGACCATAAGCATCAAGTGAAGCGACTCAAGTCGCACCTCAGGGGCCTGCGGCCAGGCATCCACCGGCGTGGATGTCTCCGTCCGCGCAGGCGGACGGCCGGGTAGCTGAAGGCATTGCCTTCGGCTACCCGGTGCGATTTCCAATCGCCCGCCCCTTAACTTGATGCCAATGGGGGCTGTGACCCCCGCCGGTGAGGGCTGCCAGGTCACAGGCCCGGCAGGAGCAGGGCGAGCGGGGTGTTCCATTCTTCTGCTTCGAACACCCGTACCCTCCCGCCAGCGTGCGGGGGAGTCAATCGAAAGTCCTGGGGTTTATGAATAAAGGATACGCCTTTGGGTTTCTGATCGTCCTGCTGGTCCTGATTTTGGGCTTCTATGTCGCCTATACCGGCTTTATGTCCAGCCGACAGGCGCTGCACGCCCAGGCCACCCCACTGCCGGCCACCCGGGTGGTGAAAACTCCGCGGCCGCCGACGGCCACGGCCACGGCCACAGCGGTGGTCATCCCGACCCCGGTGTCGGGGATCACCGCCACCCTGACCGCCCTGGTGCCGGTTGGCGTCACCGAACCGCCGCCGCCGACCGAACCTCCTGAACTCCCACCTGCCGAACCGCCGCCCTCTGAACCGCCGCCAGAACCCTCACCGTCGGCGACCCCGCTGCCTACCCCTGTGCCTGTCCCGGCCTATCAATTCCGGCTGATCAGCGCCCGCCCGGATGCCGGCCGGGCCGGCTGTTGCTACATCGGCGGCACGATCCGGGATGGGGCAGGAAACATGCTGGAAGGGGTTCGCATTCGGGCCTATAACGAATGGCAGTCGCTGGAAGCGGTCAGCAAGGGGGGGGTGGACCTGGGCCACTATGATATCCCCATCGGCATAGACAGGGTCAACTGGTATGTCATCGTTGTGGACGCAGCCGGCAATCCGGCCAGCCCTCAGGCGGTGGTTCAGTTCGATCCAGGCGTGGCCGGCTGGTATTGGGTGGAGTGGCAGCGCACCTACTGAAGCGTTGGGTATTAGACTGCCATTGCCCGCTACCCTCCCGCAGGTTCCATGCGGAGATGGCGCCCTAACCTGCGGGAGGGTGGGCAGTTCATTATGGTGAATAGCGGCAGCGCCCCAGGCCGCGCTCCTGGTTAAGATACTGGCAGAGCATGACATAGGGGGCCATGAGCCGCAGCTCATCAATCTGGCTCGGTTCCATCACCGACCACCAGAACTGTTCGTCGTCCTGGGTCCAGTTGACATCGGGCATGTAGATCAGGCTCATGACGCCGATCCAGGGTTGCCAGTGGTCCCGGGCATACTGGTAGGCGCGCACCATGTAATCGCCCTGCACAAACTGATCCTGCACCCGGTGCCAGTAGTAGGGGCTGTTGGGCCGTTCGTCGCGGGTCCAGCCGAACTCCAGCACCACCACCCGCTTGTTCGCATCGCCATTGTCCACCATGATCTGGCGCAGGTCTTCCACGTGGCGGAAGCAGTAGATGCGGCAGGCCGGGCCGGGGCAGTTGACGTCGCCTACGTTGTAATAGTTGGGATCGTTGGCCACCTGATCCGGATCCATTTCCGGTGGGGCTTTATAGCCGGCCCCATGAACCCCCAGGGCATCGAAATATCCTTTGGCTCCGGCGGCATACATGGCCTGGACAAAGCGGGTATCGGGCACGGCCCGCTGGCTCAATTCGGTCGTGGGAGCCAGCCCGGCGCTGATGACCAGAGCATTGGGGTCGGCCTTTTTGATGGCCTGGTAGGCTTTTTTCAGCATCTGGGTGTATTCCTGAGCGTTGGGCGGCTTGTTGCCCCACTCACGGGCCAGGTTCGGTTCGTTCCACACCTGGTAAGCCTGGATGCGGCCTTTGTAGCGGGTGGCCATGGCCGACAGAAAAGCGGCAAAGTGGTCGCTGTTGCCCGGCGGTGGGCCGGCCCAGTCCGGCTCGCGGTCCACGCGGACGATCAGCTTCAGGCCGAATTCCTGCGCCTGGTCCACGATCCGGTCGGTAGTCCCCCAGTCATATTTGCCTTTGCCTGCCCCTTCGATGTCACGCCAGGCGAACCACTGCTTGACCCAGGTGAACCCGGCATCGCGGATCAGGCCCAGGTCCCGGTGGGCGATCTCCGGCTGCCACCATAGGAAAGCCTGGATGCCAAAGTCGGGCGAGGACATGGTGGCCGGCAGCGCAGTGGGGCGCGGGGTTGGGCCGGGTGGCGGCGCAGAGGTGGCGGTCAGCGGTGCAGGGTTGGGGGAGGGGGTCTCGACGGGTGGAGTTGTGGCCGGTTGCGTCGCCTCGCCGGTTGGGATTTCGGTCGTCCCAGGCCCGGCCGTTGGCTGAGGGAGTTCCGTCGGGGCCACAACGGCCGACGTGAAGGTCGGGCGCAAGGTCGGCCGGGGTGTCGGTGTGGCTTCGGGACCGGAAGCCAGACGCACGATGACAACCAGGCCCACAAAGAGGCAAGCCAGCACGATGCAGGCCACCAACAGGGCAGCTATCAGGATCAAACCACGATTGCCACGGCTGTACTCAGACTGCCCTGGGCTGAATTGTGGATTTCTGTTTCTTATCATCGTTTTCACTCTCTTGATGAAATCACGTCCACGACCGGATTATACACCCGACTGCCGAAAAGTCAAGTGCCCTGTAGACCTGGAAGGCCTTTTCGATTCGCCATGAACGTATACTCAGTAGCAGGAGTTACGCCGTTGACCCGGCAGGCTCACCACAAAGGCACCAGGACACAAAGAAAAATGCTACCCATTGCAGAGTCCTGGGCGATCATCATGTTCATCCGTGAAATCTGTGTCATCCGTGTCCTATAAAAGGGGTGTTCGAAGCAGAACGCCAGTGGGGGGCGCAAGGCTGGTGCGTTTGTAGGGCAACTGCGAGCAGTTGCCCTACAGTGGGGGGGCCGCCGGGTCACAGACCTGGCGGGAGCAGGGCGGGCGGGTTGTTCCCTTCTTCTGCTACGAACACCCTAAAAGTGATGGCGCTTGCCGCCTGACCCGGTTTCGGGTATAATGTCCTGGACGGGCCTGCTGCCCGCAAGGTGAAGGGGAATGATCCGGATCCCGAAAGAGGATCTGCCGACTTATATTTTACGCTATCCGCGCCCGGTGCGGCTGGCCCGGAGCGGCCTGCTGTTCCTGTTGGTAGGGGTGGCAGGGGGGCGCTGGGCACTGGCCTGGCTGCACCTGATCCTCCCCCTGATCCAGGGGGCTGAGCTGGCCACCCAACCGCTCCGCCCCCTCATCGCGGCCCACCTGAGCCTGCTGCTGACCGCCGGGTCGGTGGCCCTGGTGTATGCCTTCCTGCCTGACCTTTCCCTGGCCGACGAAGGGTTGGCGGTACGCACCGTGTGGGGCTGGCAGGCCATCCCCTGGGCAGCGATCACCACCGTCCGGGTGGCCGGCTTTGAGCAATCGCGCCGCCGCCTGGTGCTGGTGCAGGGCCGGTGGGCACGCTGGTCCCCCTGGCCGCGCCTGGTGAGCGCCTGCCTGGGCGCAGGCCTGGAGCCGGGCCTGCTCTTTACCTCTGCCATCCGCGATTTTGAGCCGCTGCTGGACCGCCTGCGGCAGGAGGTGGCCCAGGCTGCCCCCAACCCCCTGTTCGACGACGACTTTTTTTCGCTGCCTGCGCGCCTGGTCTTCGAGCCGGTGCCTGCTTTGGCTGCTCTGCACGACCAGGCCCGCGACGAGGGGTGGCCGTTGCTCCTCACCGCCCAGGCGATGGGGGCGGTGGCCGGAGGGCTGCTGCTGGTAGACCTGGTGATCCTGGCCCTGATCGGCGGGGCGTGGTGGAGGCCGCTGGCGATCGTGGCCCTGAGCGGCGTGGAGTGGGGGCTGGGGGCGTTCTACCTCTACGCCCTGGCCGAGGTCTTTCCCGGCACCATTGAGTTCCGTCCGGCGGCGTTGCTCTACCCCTTGCCCCAGATACCCCGCGCCTTGCTGGCCGTGCCGATGGCCATGCTCGCGGGGGCCGGCGCCTTTTTCCCGGCAGGGCTGCTGGGCCTGGCCGGCGTGCTGTGGGCCGTTCTGCTCACCGTGCTGCTGGTGCAGCAGATCTTTCGCCTGAAATCAATCCTGCCGGCGACCGTCGGAGCAGCATTCCAGGCGCTGTTTCAGTTTCTGGTGCTGGCCATCGCCGTCGGCGGGTAACCCGCGACCCCAAGAGGAGAAACATGAACCAAATTCGACCTGTTCTTGAGCAGATCTACCGGACCTATTCGGGCGAGGCAGCATGGCAGACCGTTGCCGACCTGAGCCGCTTCCACCGCATCCAGGCCAGCCCCGGCTATCGCCAGGCAGCCCACCTGGTCCACCAACGCCTGGTCGAGAGTGGCCTGCAGGCCGAACTCCTGTCCTATCCGGCCAACGAGCAGGCCCGCTTTTGGGGGCAGCCCGCCTTTCAGGAATGGGACTGCGCCGAAGCGACCCTGCACCTGGTCGCGCCGGAACAGGAGGCCGGGTTGCTGGCCGATTTCCGCGCCTGCCCCATCGCTCTGATCCAGCGCAGCGCGCCCTTCGACGGCGAGGTTGAGGTGGCGCTCCTTGAGGATGGTGAGGAGGAGGCCGACTATGCGGCGCTGGAGGTGGCGGGCAGGGTGGTGCTGACCCGCGGAGAGGTGCGTCGTGTGTGGGAGCTGGCCGTCGCCCGGCGCGGGGCCGTCGGCCTCCTCTTTGACGGACTGCGGGCTGTCCCTCCCGTCCGCCTGGAAGGGGACCTGCCCGACGTGCGGCAGTACACCTCCTTCTGGTGGCGGGCCGGCGATCTCCGTTGCTTCGGCTTTGTGTTGACGCCGCGTCAGGGTCAGAGGCTGCGCCGCCTGCTGAAAAAGGGGGAAGGGCCGGTCCGCGTCCGCGCCCGGGTGGTCAGCCGGCTGTATGATGGCTCGCTGGAGGTGGTCTCGGCGGCCATCCCCGGCCTGGAGGAGCAGGAGGTCCTGGTGGTGGCCCACCTGTGCCATCCCCGGCCGTCGGCCAACGATAACGCTTCGGGAGCGGCCGCTGCCCTGGAAGCAGCCCGGACATTGCAGCAGCTCATCGCCGCAGGGGCGCTGCCCCGCCCCCGGCGCACCATCCGCTTCCTGTGGGTGCCGGAGATGACCGGCACTTTCGCCTACCTGGCCGGCCGCGAGGCGGAATTGGGCCGGCTGGTGGCCGGCCTCAACCTGGATATGGTGGGTGAGGATCAGGAACAGACCGGCAGCGCCTGGCTCATCGAACGCCCGCCCGACGCGGCAGCCTCCTTCGCGCCGGAACTGCTGGCCCGGCTGCGGGAGGAGCTGTCGCGGCTGAAAGGCATGGCCGATCTCTCCCCCAGCCACGCCGGGACAGGCGGCTATCCGCTCTACCGCCAGGCCGAGACCCCCTTCTCCGGCGGCAGCGACCACTATGTGCTCTCGGATCCCAGCGTGGGGGTGCCCACGCCGATGCTCATCCAGTGGCCCGACCGCTTTTACCACACCTCCGCCGACACCCCTGACCGCACCGACCCCCACAGTCTGGCCCGGGCCGGGACATTGGCAGCCGCCTATGCCTGCTGGCTGGCGGCAGCCGGCGCCGAGGAGGCGACCTGGCTGGGCTATGAGCTGGTCGCCCGCTTCAAAGCCAGGGTGGTAGAGGCCGCTCAGGCTGCCGTGAGCCAGGCCTTGGGCCTGAATGACGGCCAGGCGCTGGCCGGCCTGGACCGGCGGCTGGCCTACCTGCTCCAGCGACAAAAGGCCGCGCTGCAGAGCCTGCAACGGCTGGCGGCGGTTGAGTGCCTGGTGGCCGATCTGCAGGCCGAGGTTGAGGAAGCCGTCAGGCACGAACTGGCCTGGGCCAAAAGGGCAATGGAGTTGCAGTTGGCGGCGTTGCCAGACCTCCCCCCTCACCCCCTGTCTGCCGGGGAACAGCAGGCAGCCGGCCTGGTGCCGGTGCGCCGCCTGCGGGGGCCGATCCCGCTGCGGGAGTATCTCCCCCACCTGAGCGACGAGGAGCGGGAGGCATGGCGGCAACTTCTCCGGGCACGCCAGGACAGCCCCCACGACACCCTGACCACCCTGGCCCTCTACTGGGCCGACGGCACCCGGTCGGTGCTGGAGATCGCCGATCTGGTGGAGCTGGAGAGCGGTATCCGGGACGTGGAGCTGCTGGTGACCTATTTTCGCTTGCTGGCTAAGCTGGGCCTGGTAACCCTTTCGACTTGTTAACCACAAAGGACACAAAGGACACAAAGGACACGAGGAATACAATAGAAAACCTTAGTGTCCTTAGTGTCCTTAGTGGTAAAAAGAGCTATGGCTGAGTAGTTACCCCTCTGAAAGGTGAGAGCATGAACATCCTGGTCACCGGTGGCGCCGGCTACATCGGCAGTATCGTGGTCGAAGAGCTGATCCGCCAGGGGGAGCGGGTCACCGTGTTCGACAATCTATCGCAGGGGCACCGGGCGGCCGTGCACCCCCAGGCCGAGTTCATCCTGGGCGACCTGGCCGACCGGCAGGCGGTGGACGACCTCCTGGCCGGGCACAACTTTGAGGCGGTGATGCACTTTGCCTCCTACACCCTGGTGGGCGAGTCTATGCAAAAGCCGTTCCTGTACCTGGGCGATAATGTCGTCAACGGGTTGAACCTGTTGCGCGCCATGATCACCCACGGCGTCAGGCGCTTTATCCTCTCCTCGACGGCCAACCTGTTCGACCAGCCGGCCCACATCCCCATTGCCGAAACGGAACGGATCGTGCCCGGCAGCCCCTACGGCGAATCCAAATTCTTCCTGGAGCGGATTCTGTACTGGCTGGACCGGGTCTATGGCCTGCGCTACGCCGCCCTGCGCTACTTTAACGCCGCCGGGGCCACCGCCGAGCGGGGCGAGGACCACAACCCGGAGACCCACCTGATCCCCCTGGTGCTCCAGGTGGCGCTGGGCCAGCGGGACTTTATCGAAGTCTATGGCCATGACTATCCCACCCGCGACGGCACCTGTGTGCGCGATTACATCCACGTGCTGGACCTGGCCCAGGCCCACATCCTGGCCCTGCGCGCCCTGGATCAGGGCAGCCGGACCTACAACCTGGGCAACGGCCAGGGCTACACCGTCCGCCAGGTGATCGAGGCGGCGCGAGAGGTGACCGGCCACCCCATCCCGGCGGTGGACGGCCCCCGCCGGCCCGGCGATCCACCCGTGCTGGTGGCCAGCTCCGACCAGATCCGGCAGGAGCTGGGCTGGCAGCCCCGCTATCCTGACCTGCGGGAGATCGTGCGCAGCGCCTGGGACTGGCACCGTGCCCACCCTCATGGCTACGATCAATGACCCTCCCGCTGTAGGGCAACTGCTCGCAGTTGCCCTACTGGGGGCCGCCGGGTCACAGACGCGGCGGGAGCAGGGCGGGCGGGGTGTTCCATTCTTCTGCTTCGAACACCTGCGCTTCAGAGATTACGCCCCAACCTGCGGCAGGGCAGGCAGTCAGGCGAGATGATCGGTCTTGCATGCTGAGAATTGCGTTGAACGCCTGGTTTCTCCAGCAACCCGGCACCGGCAGTGGCCAGTACCTGGCCGGCCTGTTGCAGGCCATGCCGGCCATCGCCCCCGATGCCAGATTTCTTCTGGTTGCTCCACGCCCCCTGGCCCGATTCCAGGTGCCCGGCCTCGACGTGGACCTCTGTTCCCTGCGCTCCCGGCTGTGGCAGACCAATCCGGGCAAGGTCCTGTTCGAGCAGGTGGCGTTCCCCCTCCTCTGCCGCCGCTGGCGGGCCGATGTGGCCCACGTGCCCTACTGGGGTTCGCCGCTGGGACCCACCGTGCCCACGGTGGTGACGGTCCACGACCTGATCCCGTGGCTGTTGCCGGACTACCGGGGCGGGCCGTTGGTGCGGCTGTATACCAGCCTGGCCGCCGCCTCGGCCCGGCGGGCGGCGCTGGTGCTCACCGACTCGCTGGCCTCCCGGCGCGACATTGAGGCCCACCTGGGGCTGCCGCCGGCGCGGGTGCGTTGCATCTATCTGGCCGTCGGCGAGCAGTTCCGCCCCGACCCGGCCCCTGACGACGGGGCGATCCGCTGCCGGTATGGCCTGCCGCCTCGCTACCTGCTCTACCTGGCCGGCCATGATGTGCGCAAGAATGTGGCCGCTCTGGTATACGCCTTTGCCCTCGTCGCCCGGGCCGATGCTGACGTGACCCTGGTCATCGGCGGCAGGTTGCCGGAGCGGAACAGGCCTCCCTTTTTCGATCCCCGTCCTCTGGTGAAGGAGCTGGGCCTGGAGGCTGAGGTGCGGTTCATCGGCTGGGTGGAGGAAGGGCACAAGCCGGCCCTCTATCGCGGCGCGGCCTGTGCCCTCTTTCCCTCGCGCTACGAGGGCTTTGGCCTGCCGGTGTTAGAGGCACTGGCCTGCGGCACGCCGCTAGTGGCTTCCAATGCCGGTTCCCTGCCGGAGCTGCTGGGCGATGCCGGCTTTGCCGTGGACCCCGACGATGTGCAGGCGCTGGCCGGGGCGATCCTGGCCTGCCTGACCGATGAACCGCTGGCTGCCGAACTCCGCCGTCGCGGCCCGGCGCAGGCGGCCCGGTTCCGTTGGGAGCGGACGGCCCAGGAAACGTGGGCCGCGTATCAGGAGGTCCGGGCGTGCGCGTCCTGATGATCTCCAAAGCCTGTGTGGTGGGCACCTATCAGAAAAAGCTGGAGGAACTGGCCCGCCTGCCGGAACTGGAGCTGACCGTCATTGTCCCTCCCTGCTGGCGGGATGAGCGGGGGGTGCTCCGGCTGGAACGGCAACACACCGCCGGCTACGACCTGGTCGTCGAACCGCTGGCCCTGAACGGCCACTTTCACCTCCACTTTTATCCCGGCCTGGGGAGGCAGATGCGTCGCCTGCGGCCCGACCTGGTGCACATAGACGAGGAGCCGTACAACCTGGCCACCTTTCATGCCCTGTGGCTGGCCCGCCGGATCGGGGCCAGGAGCCTCTTTTTCTCCTGGCAGAACCTCTACCGGCGTTATCCTCCGCCCTTTGGCTGGCTGGAACGCTACGTGTTAAAGCGCGCCGACTATTGCCTGGCCGGCAACCGGGAGGCAGCGGAGGTGTGGCGGGCCAAGGGCTACACCGGCCCCATCGCCATCATCCCCCAGTTTGGCGTGGACCCCGACCTCTTTTGCCCGCTGCCCCGGCCCCCGGGCCGGCGATTTGTCATCGGCTATGTGGGGCGGCTGGTGGCGGAAAAGGGGGTGGACCTGTTGCTGGAAGCTCTGGCCGGGTTGGAAGGGGAATGGCAGGCCCGCATCCTGGGCAGCGGGCCGATGCGAGAGAGCCTGCAGGCCCAGGCCCGGCGGCTGGGCCTGGCCGACCGGGTGTCGTTCGACGGCCCCCTTCCGTCGGCGCACCTGCCCGATTATTATCGCCGGTTGGACCTGTTGGTGCTCCCCTCCCGGACGCGGCCCAACTGGAAGGAGCAGTTTGGTCGGGTGCTGGTGGAGGCCATGGCCTGCGGCGTGCCGGTGATCGGCTCCGACTGTGGCGAAATCCCCCACGTCATCGGCGATGCCGGCCTGATCTTCCCTGAAGGCCGGGCCGACCGGCTGCAAGCCCTCCTGTCGCGCCTGCAGGCTGACCCTGCTCTGCGGGCCGACCTGGCCCGCCGGGGTCGGGAGCGGGTGCTGGCCGGCTACACCCAGGCCCAGGTGGCGGCGCAGACCTATCAGGTCTATCGCACCCTCCTGGCCCAGGCTTAAGCCCGGAAGTGAAAATTGTTATCGGCCTCCCGGAGGCAGGGCAGGCGGGCGTCCTTGGGGGACAGGATCGGCCCGGCGATGGGCCAGGCAATGCCGATCTCCGGGTCATTCCACAGAACGCCGCGATCCAGGTCGCGGGCATACTCCTCGGTGACCAGGTAGAGGACGTCGGCCTCATCGCTGAGCACACAGAAGCCGTGGGCAAAGCCCACCGGCACATAGAGCATCCGGCCGTTGTCGGCCGACAGTTCCTCCCCCACCCAGCGCCCATAGGTGGGCGAGCCACGGCGGATGTCTACCGCCACATCAAAGACACAGCCGTGCAGGGCCATCACCAGCTTGCCCTGCGATCTGGGTTCCTTCTGATAATGGAGCCCTCGCAGCACCCCTCGCCTCGAACGCGAGTGGTTGGCCTGGACAAACAGGTCCGGCAGACCCCAGGCGGCGAACTCGGAGCGTTTGTAGGTCTCCATAAAAAAGCCACGCTCGTCGCGGTGGACCTCAGCTTCAATGAGCAGGACATCCGGGATCTCCAGGCGGCGAATCTGGAAAGGCATCGTCTAAAGCTCCTCCTGAAAGAATGGTGGTGAAAATGCCACCCATTGCACAACTACTGTCATCTGAGGGATAGTCTGAAAAGCTTACCACAAAGACAAAAAGGCCACAAAGGAACACGGAAAAAACGCATGGTACCCTTGGTGTCCTTTGTGTCCTTGGTGGTTTTCAGACAGGCTCTGGGGATGGTTCATTTTCTCCTCGAAGTTGGTTTACACTTTGGGCTGCCCTGAAAATCGGCCGCCTGCAACGCTGACTGAAAGTCAGCCTGGAGGGCCTGCGGCCAATGGTCGGCCTGCGCCGACCCGCGCGTCGGTGGAGGCCGACGCCCGGCGCGGAGCGCCCAAAGAGGCCGATTTCAATCGGGCAGCTATAATCGGCGCAGGATCTCGCGGGCGGCGATCAGGCCCGAAGCCGAGGCCTGCACCAGCCCCCGCGTCACGCCGGCGCCGTCGCCGGCGGCAAAGAGGTTGTGCACCTCGGTTTCCAGATCGCGCGATAGCTTCAGGCGCGAAGAATAAAATTTGGCTTCCACGCCGTAGAGCAGGGTATGCCGCGAGGCCACGCCCGGCGTGACCTGGTCCAGGGCATCCAGCATCTCCAGGATGTTGACCACGTAGCGGTAGGGCAGGACCAGGTTCAGGTCGCCGGGGGTCGCCTCCCGCAGGGTGGGTCGGGTGATACATCGCTCTAACCGCTGGCCGGTGGTGCGCCGCCCTGCCCGCAGGTCCCCCAGGCGCTGGACAATGATGCCCCCCGACAGCAGATTGGCCAGCCGGGCGATATATTTGCCGTAGGCGATCGGCTCTTTGAACGGCTCGGTGAAATTTTTGCTGACCAGCACAGCAAAGTTGGTGTTTTCGGTCTTGAGGTGGGCATAGGAGTGGCCGTTGACCGTCATCACGTCGCCGGCCCACTCGGTGACCACCTCGCCGTAGGGGCACACGCAAAAGGTGCGCACCTTATCGTCAAAGGCCCGCGAGAAGTAGAGGAACTTGGGTTCGTACAACAGGTCGGTCAGGGGGGCCAGGATGTGGGCCGGCAGTTCCACCCGCACCCCAATGTCCACCGGGTTGATGCTCAGGCTGAGCTTCAGGTCGCGGGCCAGTTGGGCCAGCCAGTCGGCCCCCTCGCGGCCGGGGGCGACGATGACATGCCGGGCGGACAGCACCTCCCCTCGGGCCGTCTCCACGCCGGTGACCAGGCCATCTCTGGTCAGGACCCGCACCACTTCGGTGCGGGTGCGGACCTCGACGCCCCGGTCCACCAGCTCCAGGTACATGGCTCCCAGGATGTCGCCGCTGCGCTCGGTGCCCAGGTGGCGGATGGGGTAGTGTTGCAGCCGCAGCCCGGCCTGGGCGGCCTTGCGCTGGACCTCTTCGATCTGGTCCCGGTCCCCATGATACGGTTCACCGTCGGCCCCAAAGCGGACCCACAGGGCATCCACTTCCTGCACCAGCCGTTCGGCCTCCTCCTCCCCCCGGATCTCGGCCAGCAGCCCGCCGACCTGGGTGGTGAGGGTCAGCTTGCCATCGCTAAAGGCGCCGCTCCCTCCCCATCCGGTCATCAGAGCGCAGGTGGCACACTGGACGCAGTGGCCTGTCTCCCGCGCCGGGCAGCGGCGCTTTTTCAGCCCCGGCCCCTTGTCCAGGATCAGCACCCGTGGCCGGGTAGAGTGGGTCAGCTCCAGCGCGGCAAAGATGCCGGCCGGCCCCGCCCCGACAACAATCACGTCATAGTCTGTCTGAGCCATTTCACTCTCTACAGCAGGGCAACGGCGAGCCGTTGTCCTCCATTAACTTTCGACCAGATAGGCCACAGTGATCCCCGAACCGCCTTCCCCCTCCTCACCCGGCCGGTGGGATTTGACCAGGGGATGGCTGTGCAACTGCTGGCGCACCGCCTGGCGCAATGTGCCGGTGCCTTTGCCGTGGATAATGCGCACAAAGGGCAGCCCGGCCAGAAAGGCGTCGTCCAGATATTTCTCCAGGCGGGGCACCGCTTCTTCCACCCGCTGACCCCGCAGGTCCAGTTCCATGCCCGGCGAGGCAGGGAGGCCGACGGTGACCGCCCGTGGCGCCGGCGCTTCGGCCGGGCGGGGGGCACGCCGCTCCAACGCCTCCCTTTGGACGCGGACCCGGAAGCTGCCGACCTGCACCTCGGCGCTGTTGCCCTCCAGCGCGGTCACCTCGCCGCTGGTGCCCAGCCCGGCGATCCACACCGGATCGCCGACGGCAATCTCCCCGGCCAGGGCCATCTCCTGCCCAGGCCACGGTGATGGGGGAGGGAGGGTGGCCTTTTCCTGTTCGGCCAGGCGGGCGCGGGCCTGCTCCAGCCACTCCTCCACCACTGCCGGCTGGCGTCGGTGCCCGGCCAGTCCGGCGCGCAGGGCTTCGATCTCCTGGCGGACGCTGGCCAGTTCATGGCGGGCCTGGGCGCGGGCTTCCGCCAGGATGGCCACCCGCTCCGCTTCAATCGCTGCCAGCCGGGCGGCCAGGCGACGCTCCTGCTCGACAGCCCGCTGCCGGGCCAACTGCGCCTCGTCGCGGGCCTGGAGTGCCTGGCGATGAGCCTGCTGGATCTCGCCCAGGAGCGCATCGGTCTGGATCTCCTGGGGCGAGACAAGCGCCTGGGCGGCCTGGATGATGCCTGCGTCCAACCCCAACCGGCCGGCAATAGCAAAGGCGTTGCTGCGGCCCGGCAGCCCGATCCGCAGGCGGAAGGTGGGCGAGAGCGTTTCCAGGTCAAACTCGACGCAGGCATTTTCGACGCCGGGTGTGGCCTGGGCAAAGGCTTTCAGCTCGGAATAGTGGGTCGCCACCAGGGTCGTGATCCGCCGCGCCAGCAGGTGTGACAGGATGGCCCGGGCCAGGGCCGAACCCTCCACCGGGTCGGTGCCGGCCCCCAACTCGTCCAGCAACACCAGGCACCGCTCGTTGGCCTGCTCCAGGATGTGGACGATATTGGTCAGGTGCGAGGAGAAGGTGGAGAGCGATTGCTCGATTGACTGTTCGTCGCCGATGTCGGCATACACCTGCTCAAACACCGACAGGGCCGAACCTTCGGCCACCGGCAGGTGCAGCCCCGCCTGGGCCATGGCGACCATCAGCCCGACCGTTTTCAGCGCGACCGTCTTGCCGCCGGTGTTCGGGCCGGTGATGACCAGGATGAAATAGTCGTCGCCCAGATGCAGGTCAATGGGCACGACCTTGTGCGGATCGAGGAGGGGGTGGCGGGCCTGGCGCAGGTCGAGCATGGTCCCTGGATGTCGGGCGTGAGGGAGCGGAGGGCGGATCACCGGTTCCGTGGCCCCGATGGCATTGGCATAGTGCCCCCTGGCCAGGATCAGGTCCAGCTCAGCCAGGGCTTCCACCGTCCAGGCCAGCTCGTCGGCCAGGTCGCCCACCCGGGCCGAGAGCTGAGCCAGGATGCGCTCCACCTCCTTTTGTTCCTCGATCTGGAGCTGCCGCCAGCGGTTGCCCATCTCCACCACCGACAGCGGTTCGATGAACAGGGTGGCGCCGCTGGCCGACATATCGTGGACGATGCCGGGGATGCGCCCCTTGAATTCGGCGCGGATGGGGAGGACATAGCGCCCCCCCCGCTGTGTGATCAGCGCCTCTTGCAAATAGCCGGCGTAGCGCGGGTTGGTGAGGAGGCGATTCAGCCTTTCCAGCAGTCGCTCGTGGGCGGTGCGCATCTCACGCCGGATTTGGGCCAGTTTGTCGCTGGCCTGGTCCACCACCTCACCCGCGTCGCTGAGGCAGCGTTCGATCTCGGCGGTCAGGGAGTCGCACGGCTCGATGCGGGCCGCGATGTCGGCCAGGAGCGGCACTTCCGGCCGCAGGCGGGTCAGGGTGCGCTGCACCCGCCGCCCCACCCGCAGGGTGCTATGGATGTCGAGCAGGTCTGCCGGCGACAAGACGCCGCCGCGCCGGGCGATTCCGGCCAGGGGCCGCACGTCATGGACTCCACCCAGCGACAGGCCGCCGTGGGCGTCCAGCAGGTGACGGGCTTCCCGGGTTTCGCGCAGCCGGTGCTCTACCTCCGCATAGACCGGCGAAGGCTCCAGCGCCAGGGCCAACTCCGTGCCGGCTGAGAACGAGGTGTACTGTGCCAGACGGGCCAGAACCTGGGGGAACTCGAGTGTGTTGAGGTGCTTCTTCTCCATCAAAGCTCAGAAGAGCCGGAAAGCAAAGATGGCAGGGATCTGCCCCTTGGGCATCCACGGCTTGAGGGTGGTCAGGACGACCGTCAGAAACTGGTAAAAGAGCGGGATCAGTTTCGAGTTGCGGAAATAGAGGGTCATGCTCTGGCGCACGCTCCCGCCAGCTTCAATCGGCGCGTACAGGAGGTATGCCAGGGCGACCAGGCTCAACCCAACCCAGACGGCGGTCAGCAGAAAGCCGATCACCAACCCGCCCAGTTGATCGATCTGCCGGACGCCGGGCAGTTCCGTGTCTCTGTAGGTGCGGCTCAGCACAAAGTTGATCAGCACCGCCGTCAAGACCAGGATGAGCACGAAAGCAATGGCCTCGACCGATTCGTCAGGTTGCCTGCCGCCGATGAAACTGAGCCACCGGGCGAGCCGGGTATAGAAGGTCATGGCCAGGATGGCGGCCACATAGAGCACCACCAGGCTGAGGACCATGCGGATCAGGCCGCGGACAAACCCCCAGGCCGCCCCCCCCAGCATGGCAAAGCCGATCAGGAAATCGAGAGGATTGGCCCATGACGGCAAGAAATCCATTCCATCACCTCCGCCCCAGGAACACCTGGCCGGCCATTTTCGCTATCGGACGTCACCAGGCTCCGGGCCGGCATCGCCGGGTGAAGGCCGGGCATGGGTCTGAAGCACACGCTCGATCCGGGCGATCAACTCGCGGCGCGGCAACCTGGATTTGACAATAAAATCTTGCAGGTCGGTGCGGGCCAGCCACATGATCTGATCGAACGGCGAGTCGAGGGCCGTCAAGGCGATGACCGGGATGTCACGGATGGTGGGGTCCTCCTTTTTCCTCAGCAGCACCTCTGCCCCGTCTATCTCCGGCATCATCAGATCGAGCAGGATTAAATCGGGCTGTTCCTGGCGCATGGCCTCCAGGCCGGCTGCTCCCCCAACTGCTCCGATCACCTCGTAGCCGGCTTTGCCCAGGATCAGCCTGATATAATCAATCATCTCCTGATCATCTTCGATGCACAAAATCTTTGCTTTGCCCATTTTCCCCTCTGCGGGCGGACTGTCCCCCGCTCGATGCTGCGTCAGATCGATCAGGCTCTCTGCTCAAGACCCGTTCGATCGCCTCCAGCAACTGCCGGCGCATGAACGGTTTGGTCACATAGTCCTTGATTTCTGTCCGTCGTTTCCACATGATCTGATCAAACGGCGAGGCCAATGCCGTCACCGCGATCACCGGAGTATCCCGGATGGTGGGGTCCTGTTTCTTTCGCAAAAGCAGCTCCGCCCCGTCCAGATCGGGCAGCATCAGGTCCAGCAGCACCAGGTCTGGACGGTCGCGGCGCATTCTCTCCAGCCCCTCGATGCCATCTCGCGCATCCAGGAACAGATAGCCGTCCGACTCCAGGATGAGCCGCAGCAGGTCGCGCATCCCGGCTTCATCTTCGATGCACAGGATTTTGGCTTTCTTTTGCTTTTCGGCCACCATCTTTTTCCCTTGCAGGCTGAACTTGATTTCGACCTGCACCCGGCCCATTGTAACAGAATTAACGGCGAAAGTCAAGCGAGAACCCGCTCATCCCTGTTGATTCTGTGAGGGAGCCCATAGCCACGGCCAGGCTTCGGCGCGGCAGGTGGCCAGCTCCTGTTGCAACCGCTGGACCTCGGCCAGATTGCCGCTCTCATCCCCGAAGGAACGGAGGCGCTGTTTCTTGAAAGACAGTTCGGTGGCACACTGAAAATAGCGGCCTACAGCGCGGGCTGCCTCCTTGCCACCACGCCCTCGGGCCTGCCAGCGGACCCGGAACCGTTGCCCTGCCGAGCGCAGCAGATCGAACTCCTGCCGGCTCAGCGTTCCACGGTTGACCTCTTCAATCAACCCGCGCTCGATCCACAGCTTTTCTTTGCGCAGCACCAACAGGGCGACGGCCAGCAGCAACAGCAGGCCCCCCCAATCCACCACCAGGCTGATGAGCAGCGACAGACAGCCGGTCTGTTCGGCGAGCGTCGCCCCGGCATTGTGGATGCCATGCAGCGATGCGGCCACCCCCCAGCCGCCGAGGGGAACCAGCAGCCGCCGCACCTGACTGCGTGACAGCCGGGCATACCCCACCGCCGCCCCGGTGATCCCGGTCCAGAAGGCGTGGTTGAAACCAAAGACAAAGGCGCGCATCAGGATGTTGATCAGGCCGGCGACCATGCCCTCTTCACTCAGGATGGGGAGAAAGTAGGCAAGGGCGTTCTCGGTCAGGGCAAAGCCAAAGCCGACCATCGCTCCAAAGACGATGCCGTCCAACATATCGTCGAACTCGTGGCGGAACAGGAACAGCAGGCCCAGCAGGGCGATCCCCTTGAAGCTCTCTTCAACCAGGGGCGCCCCGATGCTGACGCTGATCAGGTTCGCCGCCAGGCTTTCTTCACCCAACAGGCCCAGAGGCAGGTCAAAAAGAACCTCAAAGAGCGCCGACAGGATCGCCGCCGGGATCGCGCCCCATAGAAAGGCAAACGCCAGCAGCCAGACCGGCTCCTTCTCGTACCGGTCGAGCCACCAGACAAACAGGACATAGAACAGGGTGGGGATCAGCGCCCCCAGAGTAGCGACCAGGATAACCAACATGGGTGAAGCAGCCTCCTCCTCCCGCCTGGACACAGGCCCACACGGACGACACAGATTTTGTCAGTGGAAATCTGTGTCCCTTTTCATCGGACCCGGAACAGCATGGACGAACACCATTATAACATGAAACGTCGGCCACCACAACACGGGGACCTGGCGCTTTTTCAGACGCGCACCAGGGCGTAGAACACCGGCAAGAAAGCCAGCCGCTCTCCGGCTTCGATAGCCGCCTGGTCGGCAGCCCGGACATGGGCCAGTTGGTCGGCCGGCACCAGGCCGGTCAGCGAGCGGTCCCACAGTGCCCACTCGGCCTCGAACTCGGCGCGCAGGGTAGCCACCTCCCACAGGCCGGGGATCAGGCCCACCTCGACGCTTTTGACGGACGGCAAACAAAACAGCGCCCGCAGCCTGCGACCCAGGCAGGGGTCGGCCCCCTCGCGGCGCAACGCCTCAAGCTGCCAGCGGCCCAGGGGCAGGTCAGGATGGTCAATCCGCCCGCCATAGTCCGGCTCGGCGCAGACCAGCACCACCCCCCCCGCCCGGGTGACACGCACCATCTCCTGCGCCGCCCGGGCCGGGTGACGGCACCATAGCAGCAAAAAGTGGCAGGCGGTCACGTCAAACCAGCCATCGCGGAAGGGCAGGTTGTGAGCATCCCCCAGGCGGTATCCGGCCCGGCCACCCCGTGCCTGAGCATAGGCCACCATCGCCGGGTCCAGATCCACCCCGATCACCTCCCCCCGGGTCCGGGCAGCCAGCTCCTCAGTCACAACGCCGGTGCCACAACCCACATCCAGCACGCGCCCGGCCCGCAGCAGGTTGGCCCGCCGATAGAGATGGGCCCGCGTGGCCCGGGTCCAACCGGCCTGGCGGGCGAATTGCAGGTCCCATTCTTCAGGGGTCAGCCTGGTGCTCATCGGTCCTTCTCAACCGTCATGATAGCTCGGCCATGTTCCATGAACGTAACTACTCAGCCATAGCTCTTTTTACCACTAAGGACACTAAGGATACCAGAGTTTTCTCTTCGTGTCCTTTGTGTCCTGTGTGGTTAACAAGTCGCCTGCCTGAACAGTTACCAATGAACATACGTGGCGGCCAGGGTGGACCTCACCCCTACCCTCCATATGCGTCAACTTAAGGCGCGGACGGAGGCATCCACGCCGGTGGACGCCTGGCCGCAGGCCCCTGAGGTGCGACTTGTCGTTCAACTTGACGCATATGCGGTAGATCCCTGCGGT
>DAOTYI010000227.1:0-3389 GCA_034434895.1 Anaerolineae bacterium | reverse complement strand
CCTGTCACCCACCCCACCGCCGCCGAGGATGTCCGACACCGACACCCCGCTCTTTGACTTTGTGAGCGCCGGCGGCAGGCCCGGCGTGGACTGGACCGGCTTTTTCGGCCAGGTGCTGGATGCAGGGGGCACCCCCCTGGCCGACGTGCCGCTCATCGTCTGGTATCGTGATGGCACGCCGGCCTCGGAGGTGGTCCGCACCGATGCCAGCGGCAGCTACGAGATCCGGCTGGCCGAGGCCCCCCTGGCCGGCACCTGGAGCATCCAGGTGCTGACCGACGACTACCAGCCGGCCTCCAAACTGTTCACCTTCAACACCGACGAGGATCTCCAGCGGGGCATCCAGCAGATCCAGGTCATCTGGCAGCGAATTCGATAGGACCACCCTCCCGCAGGTTTGGGCGCAATCTCCGCATAGAAGTGCGCTGCACTGAGCGGCTCGCCCTGTTGCCGGCCACTTGCTAACCTGCGGGAGGATAACGGGTATTGATATGTTCATCGAGCGCCATTTTGAAAGCGGCGGCTTCTGGGCCCTCAAGCCCGAATGGAACGACCTGCTGCAGCGCAGCCATTCCGACACCCTCTTCCTCACCTGGGAATGGCAGTCCACCTGGTGGCACCATCTGGGCGAAGGGGAGCTGCTGCTCCTGGGCTTTCGCCGCGACGGGGATGGACGGCTGGTGGGGATCGCCCCCTTCTTCCGCACCCGGAATGAGGCTGGCCGCCGCATCCTCAACGTGGTCGGCTGCCGCGACGTGTCCGATTACCTGGACCTGATCGTCGAGCGTGGCCAGGAGGAGGCTGTCTACACCGCCCTGCTGGATTACCTGGCAGACGAAGCGACCGGCTGGGAGGTGATGGACCTGTGCAACATCCCCCACGGCTCGCCCACCTGGAGGCGGTTGCGCACCCTGGCCGAGGCACGAGGCTACCACACCCAGGTCGAGGTCGAAGAGGTGTGCCCCCTGATCGAGCTGCCGGCCACCTGGGACGAATATCTGAGGATGCTGGACAAAAAGCAACGCCATGAAATGCGCCGCAAGCTGCGCAAAGCCGAACTCGAAGCCGAGACCCGCTTCCTGATCGTCGGCCCGGAGCAGGACCTGCAGGCCGAGATGCAGACCTTTATCCGCCTGCACCAGCGAAGTGCACCGGAAAAGGATCGGTTCATGGAGCCCAGGATGCAAGGCTTCTTCCTGGACGCGGCGCGGGCCTTGCAGGCGCGCGGCTGGCTGCAACTGGCCTTCGTAGAGATGGATGGCATCAAGGCGGCCGGCCTGCTCAATTTCGATTACGGCGAGGCTATCCTGGTCTACAATTCAGGCTATGACCCGGCGCAGTTTGCCCATCTCAGTCCAGGGATCGTGGTCACGGCCCGCTGTATCGAACATGCAATCCGGCTTGGCCGCCGCAAATTCGACTTTTTACGGGGCGACGAAGAGTACAAGTACCGTTTCGGCGCCCAAGACACAGAGGTCCGGCGGCTGCTCATCGCCCGGCCCGGAGTGCCGCTGGAGACGGCCTGCTGAAACCTGCCCCCCCATGACATGAGGATCAGAGGAGAGAACTGATGCCCGGCCCGATCCATTGTCCCAACTGTGGAGCCTTGCTCCAGGAAGACGATCTATTTTGTGGCGAGTGCGGCACGCTGCGCCCCCAGGAGGCCGCCACGGCCCGGCCAGCCCCGATGGCCGCCAGGCCGGCAACGCCGCCGGCTCAACCCACAGCCCGGTCAACCCGCCCGCCGGAGGCAGGCTGGCGGGTGGCCGCCATCGTCGTCGGCAGCCTGGGCCTCATCTGCTGTTTGCTCGGCATTTCTTCCTTCCTTCTGTTCGGTTTGACCTCTTCTGAGAGCTATTCCAGTTCCCAAAACTGGATCTATGCCACTTTCCTGTGTCTGGTGCCCATCGGAGGCATCGGCCTGGTGCTGGCCATCGCTGCGGCCATCATCTGGCGCACACAGATCAGCCGACCCAACAGGCCATGATCCGCCGCGTCGCCATGATCAGCGTCCACACCTGTCCCCTGGCCACCCTGGGCGGCAAGGAGACGGGCGGCATGAACGTCTATGTCCGCGACCTGAGCCGTGAACTGGGCCGGCAGGGGATCGCGGTGGACTGTTTCACCCGCTCTCAAAACCCACAGGTACCCCGCATCCGGCCTGACCTGGGGCCGAACGTCCGCGTCATCCACCTGCCGGCCGGCCCCGAAGCCCCGTACGACAAAAACCTGCTGGTCCATTATCTCTCCGAATTTGTGGATGGCGTCCTGGCTTTTGCCCGGCATGAGCGGGTGCACTATGACATCATCCACAGCCACTACTGGCTCTCGGGCCTGGTTGCCCGTGACCTGCGGCGTGCCTGGGGGGTGCCTGTCGTCCACATGTTTCACACCCTGGGACAGATGAAGAACAGCGTCGCTGCCGGTCCGCACGAGTACGAACCCCAGCAGCGCATCGAGGGCGAGGCAGAGGTGATGGCCTTTGCCGACCGACTGGTGGCAGCCACCCCTCTGGAGCGGGCGCAGATGGTCTGGCTCTATGGAGCCGAGGCAGGCAAAATCTCTGTCGTGCCCTGTGGCGTGGACCTGGAGCTCTTTTCCCCTGTCCCCCAACAGGAGGCCAAACGGGTCCTGGGCCTGCCCCTGGAGCAGTGTGTCATCCTCTTTGTGGGCCGTATCGAGCCGCTGAAGGGGATCGAGACCCTGTTGCGGGCCATCGCCCTCCTGGCGCCGGAGATGCCCTGCTGGCCAGAATCGCTGGCGGTGATCATCATTGGCGGTGCGCCGGGAGCGGGCATCGAACAGGTCAACGCTGAACTGGCCCGCCTGGAACGGCTGCGCGCCGAACTGGGCCTGGAAAAGTTGGTCGCTTTCCTGGGAGCCAGGGATCAGGACACCCTGGTCTACTACTATTCCGCCGCTGAACTGGTGGTCATGCCCTCGCGCTACGAATCGTTCGGCATGGTGGCCCTGGAGGCGATGGCCTGCGGCACCCCGGTCGTCGCTTCCAAAGTAGGGGGATTGGCCTTCACCGTGCAGGATGGCCAGACCGGCTTCCTGGTGCCCGAAGGGGATGTCGAGGCCCTGGCGGCCAAAATCCGGCTGTTGCTGAAGGATCGAGACCTGCGGCACCGGCTGGGCGAACAGGCGATCCAATGGGCCAGAGGCTATGGCTGGCCGACCATCGCCCGTCAGATCCTGAACCTGTACAGGCAGGTCTGGTCGGCTGCCAGGCCGGCGGCCGTAGCCTGCGGCAGATCATAGAGGAGGAATTGGATGAAAACGACACACTGGAAACCTGGCTTGTTGTGGCTGATTGTGTGGCTGACAGGCCTCTTTCTGGCCGCCTGCGGTCCGACGCCCACCCCCACACCGGAGCCGACCCACAC
>DAOTYI010000226.1:0-8548 GCA_034434895.1 Anaerolineae bacterium | reverse complement strand
GGAGTTGGAGTCCAGGTTGGGGTGGGAGTCGGCGTGGAGGTGGCAGTTGGCGTAGGGGTTGGGGTCTGGGTCGCTGTGGGCGACGGAGTGAAGGTCGCCGTCATGGTGGGCAGGGTCGGAACCGCAGGCAACGCCGTTCCGCCCGGAGGGGGGTCCTGGGCCTCTCCTGGCGGCGACATCCCGGTGCGCCAATAGGCGGCGCTGATCAACAGGACCACCAACGGCAAGACCAGCGTTCTCAACGATGCCAGCCAATGGGATGCAGATACGCGTTGCAACTTTCTTTACCGCCGCGAGCGCAGAGGCCGCCTCCACGATAAACAGATGCAACCTCTGGCAACCGGCTACGGGCGAATTGCCATGCCCCCAGCCTTTCCTGAAAAGATACCACCGAACCGATCGGGTGTCAAATCCCACAGCCACCATTCCCCACCCGGCTCCTCGCGCCTGGTGCATAGCGCATTTGAACTTGACACCTGCCCTCTGATACTTTATAATCGTAGTGGGCCGATGGGTGAGCCGTCGCCGGGCAGCACAGGCTGTCTGGAGGAACTTCCCGACTCCCGGTCCCGGTTCCTGTGCCGGCACAGGGCCGGGACAGGGTTGCCCCACGAAACCGCAAGTGGGGGCAGGCCGGCGAAAGCCGCGTCCTGACTACAACCGCAACAGAAAGGATTCCCGCCGCTGCCCCCTTTTCTCCCCTCCGCAGGGGAGAGGGGGAGGGTAGCCGGTAAGGGGCGAACCGGTGGGGTAAGAGCCCACCAGCGGCCGTGGTGACATGGCCGGCTGGGCGAGTGTGCGACCGGGAGCAAGGCGAGTGGGCCGGGCCCAGGGTTCGGTCTCGTCGCAGCGGCGACGATGAGGTCGGGTCACACCCGGCAGGTCAGGAGCCGCCACCCCGATCCCGGGGTGAGACAGATGACGGCAGGGTTCACCCCCGCACCAGGGGGGAATCCACAGAATCGGGGGTATGATCCCATCCGGCCCGGCCGATAGAGGCCGACGTGGCGGAAGTGGCAGACGCAACAGACTTAGGATCTGTTACCCTGCGGGGTGTGGAGGTTCAAATCCTCTCGTCGGCACACGCAATTTACGATTTACGATTTACGATTTACGATTTACGATTTACGATTTACGATTTACGATTGTGAACGAAGAAGAGTTCAAACGGCGGACGAAGGACTTGGGGCTGCGGGTGATCCGGCTGGTGGAGGCGCTGCCCCAGAAACCGACGGCGGTGGTCATTGGCAAGCAGTTGCTTCGTTCCGCGACTTCGGTGGGAGCGAATTATCGAGCGGCGTGCCGTGCCAGGTCCACAGCCGACATGATCGCCAGGCTCAAGATTGTGGAAGAGGAGGCTGACGAGACTCTGTACTGGCTGGAACTGCTGATCGAAGCCAGGCTAGTGCCCGACAACCAACTGGCCGACCTGATGAAGGAAACCAACGAGATCGTCGCCATGACCATCGCCTCCCTCAAAACCCTGCGCGCCCGCCAAAATCGTCAATCGTAAATCGTAAATCGTCAATCGTCAATCGTCAATCGTCAATCGTCCGGGCCCGTGGCCTAGCGGGAAGGCGTCTGCTTTGCACGCAGAAGATCGCCGGTTCGAATCCGGCCGGGTCCACCACGCGGGGGGCAGCCACCGTCCGATGCTGCCCCCTCCTGCACTCAGGAAGGAGACAGGGATGGTTCATCAACCGCCCCATCCGGCGCTATTTACCGGGCTGGTCCAGGATGAGGAGGGCAAGCCGGTGGACACCGTCCTGGTCGGCGACGTGCCCAATTATGTGGTGGACGACGCCGGCTTTCGCCGCCACATCGAGGCTGAAGTTGTGGACCGTCAGGTGATCGAGATGCTGCGCCAGCAGTTTCTGGCCCATCGTGAGATCGCCACCGAGGCCATGCTCCAGATGCTGGGCCAGGATGACCTGTTCACCAAGGCGATGATTGACGCCTCTATCAAAAACATGGACCGGGTGATCGAACAGGGCCTGCCTGACGAGGCCCGCGCCTGGCTGGGGATGCTCGGCTTCCGGGTGATCGTCAACACCCACGGCCAGGTGGTGCGGCTGAACATGCCGGAGGCTCCAGAGGGGTTTGACGGCTGGGATGGCGAATGAACACCCTCAAATGGGAATATTGCCTGCTGACCTGTACCCCTATGTCCGGCCTGGACGAGGAAGGGGTGCGCATTGCCTGCCACCTGTTCGCCCCGGACCAGGGAAGGGAGCTGGAAATCCGCAGCGGCGAGCGATCACCGCTGGCAGCCATCGCCCGGTTGCTCAACGATCTGGGGGCCGAAGGTTGGGAACTGGTGGCCTATGACACGGCGACCAATCGGGGCGTGTTCAAGCGAGCAGTGCCTGGACCCGGAGGCAATCCATGATCCGGGAGGTCCCTTCGCGCGGCAACGAAGAGATTGACCTGTACAGGCGCACCTACTACTCCCTGCTGCGCTCCAGCAGCGATATCCGCATCCGTTCGCTGGAAGAGACCCACTCGGCGATGAACTCCAGCCTGCACATCGGCGCCGACAGCCCGACCTCGGACATCTCGGCCTTTGTCTACAGCGTCATGCGCCTGCCCCAGTGCCTGCCCCAGGTGCGCCTGGTGCTGATGGGCCAGTCGGACGAGGTGTTTGACCGACGGGGCTACCCCGACGTGGAGAAATGGCAGCCGGTGACGGCCCACTCCCGCCGGCGCAAGATGTTCTTCGACGGCCAGAGCACCCTGGCCGCCTTTATCGCCAGCGTGTCGGACATTGACGACCTGATCCCGATGCTGACCGCCTACCAGATCGAGTGGAACAAGCTCCACGATCGGCTGGCGAACACCCCCACCCTGGCCCGGATCGAGGCCCATGTCACCGGTCAAAAGCCACTGCTGCCTGACGAGGTGGGCCAGGTGGCCGACCTGCTGCACCTCTCGGCGGACGATTTCGCCAAACTCCAGGCGGCCTGGGGACCGCTATTGTGGCCCAACCTGCTCCAGGTCGGCCAGGGACGGAAAGACATGGCCATTCGGCTGCTGGCCGGGTCGTTGACCGACTATCGCCGCGCCACCGATGGCTGGTGGTCCACCATCTCTCAGGAGGTAGACCGCTATCTGGAAAGCGACCTGTTCTACCGACCGGTCTACTTTGTCTCGTCCAACACCCACAGCCTGGCGAACCTGCTGTGCGGCTACGCCCGGACCATCGAGCCGGAGCTGGCCGCCTTCCTGGAAGAGGTCAATCCGGAAAACCTGTGGCACCACTACCGGCGCTGCAAGGCCGCCGGCCGGGGAGACGGCGAACTGGAGAATCTGCTGTACTATGCCCTGAGCAGGTATCTACGCTATGGTGATGCCCAGGCGCAGGCCGAAAAGCAGGCCGCCTTGCAGCACTATTACCGTGAGCATGGCCTGCTGCATGTGGAAAATCCCCTCTATCTGGATGTGGCCGCTCAGGTCATCGAACTGAACGCCGTCCGTCCTGAAGATTTCGACCCACGGGTCAGGATGGAAGGTCTGGAGCTGCTCAAAGGGAGCGAAGCGGTCATTTTCAATGTGGACTATCCGCTGGGCATGGCCGCCTATCAGATCTTTAGCCAGGTGGCAGCCAACCTGGGCGAACTGCGGGGCGTCTATTTCATGGGCAAGGCGGCCACCCTCAACGGTCAGGTCGGCGACGTGATGATCCCCAATGTGGTCTATGACGAGCATTCGCAGAACACCTTTCTGTTCAAGAACTGCTTCGTCGCCGCCGATGTGGCCCCCTACCTGTTGCAGGGCAGCGTGTTCGACAATCAGAAAGCGGTGACGGTGCGCGGCACCTTTTTGCAGAACAAGGACTTTGTCAGCGTCTTTTACAAAGAGGGCTACACCGATATCGAGATGGAAGCGGGGCCCTACCTCAGCGGGGTGTATGAGAATATCTACCCGACCCGCTACCCGGTCAACGAGATCGTCAACCTGTTCATCAACGCCCCCTATGACATCGGCGTGATCCATTACGCTTCGGACACACCCTACAGCCGTCGGCAGACCCTGCTTTCCAAGAGCCTGTCCTATTTCGGCGTGGATGCCACGTATGCTGCCTCCATCGCCATCCTGCGCCGCATCCTGAGCCGCGAGGTGGCGATCCTGCGCGCTCGCAGGGCCTGATCTGTCCCCGGTCAGGCGGAAGGCGATTGTACCCGCTCAGCTAGCCCCTCCAGGCAGGCCGGCAGCTCCTCCAGGCCGCCGATTGTTGCATCGGGCACAATCGGGTCCGGCCGGCCGGCATCGTCGTAGCCGCCCCCCTCTCAAAGACAAGCCCGCGAATGGACATCAGTACCCCCTCGCTCGATCCACCAGATTGAGCAACGGCTCGCCGGCCAGGTAGCGGCGCAGGTTTTCGGCAAAGAGGGCCGCCGCCCGCCGGTCATAGTGGGGGGTGAAGCCGGCGACGTGGGGCGAGAGCAGGACATTTTCCAGCGTCCACAGGGGGCTATCGGCCGGCAGCGGCTCCTGCTCAAACACATCCAGCCCCGCCCCGCCGATCCACCCCTCGCGCAGGGCGCGGACCAGCGCCGCCTCGTCCACGATGGCGCCACGGGCGATGTTGACCAGATAGGCGGATGGTTTCATGGCCCTGAGTTCGGCTTCAGCGATCAGGTGGTGGGTGTCCGGGGTTAACGGCAGGGCCACCACCACGTAATCGCACTCGGCCAGCATCTCGTGCAGCGCCTCAGGGGGATAGAACCGCTCAGGGATGGTCCCGTCGGGGTCACCGGTGCCGGGCACAGTGTAGCCCTGCTCGGCCCGACCTGCCGAACGGCGCAGGGCCAACACCCGCATCCCGAACGCCCGTCCCAGCCGACCCACCTCCCGGCCGATGCTGCCATAGCCCAGGATGCCCAGGGTGCTGCCCCGCAGTTCGGGCCGGGCATAGAGCTCCCACCTGCCGGACGGCCATCTGGCCTGGCGCTGGCAGGCCGTCCAGTGAGGCACCCGCCAGCGATAGGCCAGGATGGAGGCAAACACATACTCGGCGATCGGTGTGGCGTGGATGCCGCTGCTGGTGGTGATGAGCAGGTCGCTGGCCATGATCGGCCGCCCCAGCAGATGGTCGGCGCCGGCGCTGTGCAATTGCACCCAGCGCAGCCGGGGGGCCAGCTCCAGGGCGTTGTCCGGCAGGTGGAAGGTGTAGAGCACCTCGGTGGCCGGGTGGTCAGCCAGGGCAGCGGCCACCTCCTGAGCATTGTGGCAGGTCTGCTGGCTGACCTGTACCCTGGGCGACACCGCCCGCAGGCTGTCCAGCAGGTCTTCGCTGAAGCGCAAAGTACCCAGAATATGGACAAACTCCATCGTTACCCCTCCGGCACCCTCTGCGGTTTCCCCTGCCGCGCCGCTTCGTAGAGGGCCACCAGGGTCGCCACATTGCCCCGGCTGCTCTCCAGCGGCACCGGCAGAGGGGCGCTGTCGAGAACGGCTGCCACCAGCGCCTCCACCTCATACCGATAGGCATCGGGCCCAGGCCAGGTGATCTCCTCCCGGCCCGAGTCCCGGTGCAGGACGATGCGGCTCTCCGGGCCGACGAGATATGGCTGCTCGACGATCAGCCGCCCCTCGCTGCCGATCACTTCGGCTTCGACGCGGAACGGCTGGCGAAAGCCGCAGTCAAACACCCCCAGCACCTCGTCCCGGCAGCGCAACAGGCCGGCAAAGGTGGCATCCACCCCGCTGTTGCTCAGCGCCTGCCAGCCAAAGGCCTGCGCCGGCTCGCCGGCGATCCAACGGATAAAACTGACCGGATAGCTGCCCACATCCCACAGCGAACCACCCCCCAACTCCGGCCGCCAGCGCACGTCGTTCAGCCGGTCCAGGAAAAAGGAAAAGGCACCCCGCACCAGCGTCACCCGGCCCACGGCCCCCTCCTGGACCAGCTGACGCACCCGGTGGAGCAGGGGATGATACAGGTACATCACCGCTTCGGCCACCACGACCCCGGCTGATGCGGCGGCAGCAGCAATCTGCTCCACCTCGGCCACGGACAGAGCCAGTGGCTTTTCGCACAGCACATGCTTGCCGGCCTGGGCAGCTCGCACCGTCCATTCGGCGTGCAGGCTGTTGGGCAACGAGATATAGACCACATCCACCTCTGGATCGGCCAGCAGCGCCTGGTAACTGCCGTAGGCGCGGGGAATGCCCCACTCGGCGGCGTAGGCTTCCGCCTGGGCTGCCTGCCGGCTGGCAACGGCCAGCAGTTCAGCCCGTTCAGCCGCCCGGATGGCCGGGATCAGCCGGCGGTTGATGCGGGCGGTAGACAACAGGCCCCAACGCAGATGTTCTTTCATCGTAACCACCTTTGCCGACTAAAGTCGCCCGCTTGGGGCCGCAGGCCTTCGGTCGGCCTGCGCTGACCGTTGTTTCCGCGTCGGCGCAGGCCGACGCCCGGCGCCCCAGGCGCCCAGAAAGGCCGATTTCCAATCGGCCCCCGGCTGCCTGCCGCCGGGGGCAGGTAATTACCTTTCATCACACTATCCTCCTGATTGGGTTGCAATGTAGATGACCTGATAGCGCGGTCCGCCCTGCCCATCGTCCAGCAGACAGGGCCGAATGGCATCTTGAATCCAAAAAGGCCACAGTTCGGCCTGGGCCAGCCCGGCCGGGGTGACATGCACGCGCAGCAGATGGCCGAGCATCGCCGCCGGGCGGGGGATGTCGAACAGGGCATCGCCCAGGCTGTAGACGATGAGGCCCCCTTTGTACCGCTCCACCTCCTGGATCACGTGGGGATGGTGGCCGACCACCAGGGCAGCTCCGGCCTCTACGGCAGCATGGGCCACAGCCACCTGATCGGACGAAGGATGGGTGGCATACTCGGTGCCGGCATGGAGCAGGACGATCACCAGATCGGCCTGACGGCGAGCAGCGCGCACCTCGGCCTGGACGACCGCCGGCTCGGCCCAGGCGATCTGTTCCGTGGCCGGCACGTCGGCCGAACCGTTCCAGCGGGCAGCCGCGTAGCCCAGGAGCGCCACCCGCACATTGTTCACCTGGAACAGCGCCGGCCGGTGGGCCTCGTCTGCCGTGTGGCCGGCCCCCACGGCGGCGATCCCCAGACCCTCCAGCAGGCCGAGCGTCTCGTCCAGCCCGGCCGACCTGTAATCCAGGGCGTGGTTGTTGGCCAGCGTCACCAGGTCAAACCCGGCTGCGGTCAGGCTCTCGCCCCAGCGCGGATGGGCGCGCAGCAGGTAGGGCTTGTTCAACGGCCGGCCCCGGGTCGTCAGCACCCCCTCCAGGTTGGCCACAGCCAGATCGGCCTGGCGCAGCAACGGCTCCAGCCCCGACCAGGGATAGGTCGGGCCGTAGCGGATCAACTGTTCCTCCATCGTCCGGCTGAGGGCCACGTCACCCACAAAAACCAGGATCGCCTCCCCCTCGGCCCGGCCGGTGTCGGGGGGCAACCGATCGGGGGGGACCGACAGCAGCGGCGGCGGTGACAGCCAGGCCCTGCCCATCGGGCCCTGGCCGGCCTGGAGTTGCCAGGCGGCCACATCGGCCAGAGCCAGCACGCTGCCTCCGCCGGCCGGGATCAACCCCCACACCGATAGCCCGGCCTGGACCGCACCCCGCAGCCTTCCCTGCCGGTCAAAAACCTGAACCTGGCCGTCCATCAGCCCGACCAGAATTTCCAGACCACCGTCGCCATCCAGGTCGGTTGCTGTGATGGCCCCTGGCGGCGAAGGCAAGGCGACACGCCACAGCGCCTGGCCGTCGGCAGTGAGCAGGGTCAGAAGCGGCGTTGCCCCCCCGCTTCCGGCAACGATCTCCGGCGTGGCTTCGTCCACCAGATTGATGGCGTGCCACACCGGAGCGCCTTCGCCCAGGGCCAACTGCCGGCGCACTGCCCCCTCTCCGTCCAGGATCAGCAGACGGCCATCCTGCCCGCCGATCAGCAGCCCCACCCCTTCAACCGCTTCCACAGCCAGGACCGGCGCCCCGCCGTCAAAGCGCCAGATTTCAGCCCCTGCCGGGTCAAAGGCGCGTACCTGACCATCGAGCGTGGCGGCCACGGCCAGGCCCGACGCTGAAGGCCCGGAATGGGGCAGGATGGCGATGCCGCTCACCGGTCCACCTGGATCGGCCTGCCACAGCCGTTGACCTGCGGCATCCAGCAGGGTCAAATGCCTGTCCCAGCCGCCGACCAGCAGCCCCTCCTGCCAGGCGGTCAGGGCCGTCACCCGGCTGCCGATTTCATAGCGCCACAGCCGCCGCCCTTGTCCGTCCAAGAGGGTCACGAAACCGGCATCGTCGCCCACGGCGATCCCTCTTCCGGCCAGGAGCGCCAGCGTGTAGGCCGGCCCGGCCAGCCGCACCTGCCAGACCACCTGGCCTCCCCCGTTCAGAGCGTAGAGGGTCCGCCCCAATGAGGTCAGCAGAAAGGCCGGCCAGCCCTCCTGCCCGGTGGCGATCCCGGCCGTCAGGTGGCCATCGGCGTCCAGCCGCCAGCCGAGAGAAAGGGGCGCCGGCTCGCCAGAGAAAGGGGTTGGCGCCGGGGGAGAAGGGGAAGGGGTAGAAG
>DAOTYI010000225.1:0-21829 GCA_034434895.1 Anaerolineae bacterium | reverse complement strand
CCCGCATCCGCATCCCCCATCCCTGGTATGGGGCAGGGATGTCGTTCGGCTCAATAAGCCTGCAAACCATGATCGCCCGCGCCTGGGCCGCGCAGTATTGGGGCTCGTTCACCTCTACCGGCGAAGGGGGCTATCCCGATGAACTGTTGCCCTACGCCGACCACATCATCACCCAGATCGCCACTGGGCTGTTTGGGGTGCGCGAAGACACCATCCAGCGGGCACGGATCGTCGAATTCAAGTATGCCCAGGGGGCCAAGCCGGGGCTGGGCGGGCACCTGCTGGGCAGCAAAAACACCCCCCAGGTGGCCGCCATGCGCGAGGCGGTGCAGGGCACCAGCCTGTTTTCCCCCTTTCCGTTCCACAGCGTCTATTCCGTCGAAGACCACAAAAAACATGTAGATTGGGTAAAAACGGTCAATCCACGGGCGCTCATCTCGGTCAAGGTATCCACCCCCACCGACGTGGACATGGTGGCCGTGGGCAGCTATTATGCCGGAGCGCATATCCTCCATCTGGATGGGGCTTACGGAGGCACCGGGGCCGCACCCGAGATCGCCAAGAAAAATATCGCCATGCCGCTGGAATATGCCATTCCCAAGGTCCATCGTTTCCTGGAGGAGGAGGGCATCCGCGACGAGGTGGTGGTCATGGCCTCCGGCGGGGTGCGCACCGCCTGGGATGTGGCCAAAGCCATCGCCCTGGGGGCCGATGGCTGTATCATCGGCACGGCCGAGCTGGTGGCCCTGGGCTGTATGCGCCTGGGCACCTGCGAGCGAGACAAGGGCTGTCCTCTGGGCATCGCCACCACCGATCCGGAACTGGCCGGGCAAATAGACCCGTTGGCAGGGGGGCAGCGCATCGTGAACCTGTATGCTTCGTGGCGGATCCAACTGGCCGCCATTCTGGAAAAGCTGGGGCTGCCGGGCGTGCGGCACCTGCGCGGCAGAACCGATTGCCTGGTTTATCTCGATAGCAATGACCACTGATCAAAAAATGAGAAAAGGAGGGAAAGAAAATGGCAACAATCGGTTACTTTGAAGGGACGGATCCGGCGATCCTCTCGCGGCTGGCAGCAACAGGCATGGGCACGCTGCCTCTCAGCAACGGATTTGACATGCACGGCAAGTATGTCAACCACCTGACCAAACAGGATGGTGTGTCGGTAGTTGTGGGCTACCTGCACAAGGTCCTGCCCTACAACGGGGTACCGGTGTCCCCCGGCGATCTGCTCTTTGCCTGCCTGATCCACAACATCCCGGTGCTGCTGATCGTGGACAAGGCGTTTCACGAGGCGGCGCGGGAACGGCTGGGCGACGTGCGCGACCGGGTCAGGCTGGTAGACCCGGCCGACCTCTATCAGGCCGTGACCGAGGTCCTGGCATGAGCACGCCATCGCCGGCCGACCTGCTCATCGCCTCTCGCCGGCGGTTGATCCGGGAAGGGCCGCTCTCTTTGCCCCCCAGCAGCGAGGCCGAAGGGGGATGCGGGGTGGTAGGGGTGGCAGCCGGCCGGCCGGTAGCCGGCCGCCACCTGATCCCGGCCGCCAGGCAGATGCACAACCGGGGCAACGGCAAGGGCGGGGGGCTGGCCGCCGCCGGCCTGTCCCCGGCCCAGATGCGCGTCTCGGCCGATGTGCTGCGGGAGGCAACCCTGCTCCAGATCGCCTACCTGGACCCGGCCGCCCGCGCCGAGGTAGAGCAGGAGGTCCTCCTGCCCTGCTACGACCTGCTGCAGGGCTATGCCGTCCCCACGCTGGACGATTACCGGTGCCTGCCGGGCCTGGAGGTCCGCCCGCCCGATGTGTGGCGCTATTTTGTGCGTGTCAGGCCGGGGGCATTGTCCCGTTTTGCCGCCGAACATGGCCTGGAAAGCCTCAACGCCCGCCAGGTGGAGGACGAGTTTGTCTATCAACACAGCTTTCGGCTGAACCGGCGCTTCTACGCCAGCCTGGGCGAGAAACGGGCCTTCGTGCTCTGCCACGGGCGCGACCTGCTGGTTTTCAAGATCGTTGGCTACGCCGAACAGGCAGCAGCCTATTACCAACTGGAGGACCTGCAGGCCCACGTCTGGATCGCCCACCAACGCTACCCCACCAAAGGGCGGGTGTGGCATCCCGGCGGGGCCCACCCCTTCGTCGGCCTCAACGAGGCCCTGGTCCACAACGGCGACTTTGCCAACTATTACGCCGTCAGCACCTACCTCCGCCAGCGGAATATCGTCCCCCTGTTCCTGACCGACACCGAAGTCAGCGTACTGCTGTTCGACCTGCTGGACCGGATCTATGGCTATCCGCTAGAGGCGACCATCGAGGCGCTGGCGCCGACGACCGAACGCGACCTGGAGCTGTTGCCGCCGGACAGGAAACGCCTCTATCAGGCCATCCAGGCGACCCACCTGCACGCCTCCCCTGACGGGCCGTGGTTCTTTATCATCGCCCGCAGCCGCCCCGACGAGGGCCGATGGCAACTGCTGGGGATCACCGATACCTCTATGTTGCGCCCTCAGGTCTTTGCCCTCCACGCTGGCAAGGTTCAGGTCGGGCTGATCGCCTCGGAAAAACAGGCGATTGATGCCGTGTTGGAGAGCCTGGCCGCCGAGGATGAGCGGATCTGCCCCGTGGCCGATTGCTACTGGAATGCGCGCGGCGGCAGCCACACCGATGGCGGGGCGTTCGTGTTCACGGTGCAGGAGGACAGGGGCAAGGGGCAGGAAACAAGGGAGTTGTGGGTGACGGACAAGTTCGGCAATCGGGTGGCGGTGCCGACCGATCAGGTGCACAATAACCCCACTACGACGACCGTGATCCCGCCCCGGCTGAACTGGCTGGTGGCTGCGCCGGCTGCCTGGATTATCGCCGGCCTGGAAGGGGTGGAGGCGGCCTGGCAAGAGGTAGCCCAGGAGGTGACAGGCTGGGACTATGGGGCGCTGACCGGGTTCTGTCGGCAACTGGCCGAGATGGCCGGTTCGGGCGAGGAGGCGTGGGCCTTTGCCGTGGCGCTGCTCACCCGGCTGCGCGACCGGCCATACGACCCCGGCGCCAAGCGACGGGCCTCGGTACTGGCGTTGGTGGACCGGACGCTGCGGCAGATTTTCGATGCTGTGCCGCTGCTGAGCGGTTTAGCCGGGGGCCGACGGCGGCGGCTGGACCACGCAAGCCGTTCAACACTGCGCAGGCCCCTTGCCGGTGAGGAGGCCCTGGTGCTGGATGCCGGCGGCTTTCCGGCGGAAGGGGATGGCTCGGCGGCACGGCTCATCGTCCAGGCAGCGGCACTGGGTTGGCGGCAGTTCATCACCTACAACTGGCGCGGCGGGCGGTTCTGCGGCTGTGGGTTGGGGCCGGGCAGCGACCAGATCCGCATTGACGTTTACGGCTCCAGCGGCGACTATCTGGGGTCCGGCCTGCAAGGGGCCGAGGTGTATGTCCACGGCAGCGCCCAGGACCAGGTGGGGCAGATCCTGAAGGCCGGGCGGCTGGTGATCTATGGCGATGTGGGCCAGACCTTTATGTATGGGGCCAAGGGGGGCCAGGCTTATGTGCTGGGCAACGCCGCCGGCCGGCCGCTCATCAACGCCGCCGGCCAGCCGCGCGTGGTCATCAACGGCACCTGTCTGGACTACCTGGCCGAGTCGTTCATGGCCGGCGATCCGCTGCGCGGCGGGGGGTTCGTCATCCTCAACGGCGTAGAGTTCACCCCCCACGGCCAGATGGTGCCCCAGCCAACACCCTACCCCGGCGGCAACCTCTTTTCCCTGGCCTCCGGCGGGGCGATCTATGTGCGGGACCCATACCATCTGGTGACAGAAGAGCAACTCAACGGCGGGCAATTTGCCCCCCTGACCGAAGCCGACTGGGCGCTCATCGAGCCTTATCTGCGGGAAAATGAGCGGCTGTTCGGCATCCGCGTCGAATCGCTCCTCACTGTCGAGGGCCGGCTCTGGTCCCCGGAGCGGGTGTATCGCAAGGTGGCGGCCATCCGCCTGACGGCTTTGACCTGAATCCTCCCGATCATGGGGGGCAGGTTTTCAACCTGCCAATTGACAGGGGCAGGTGCCAGACCTGCCGATGGACAGGGGCAGGTGCCAGACCTGCCGATGAACAGGGGCAGGTGCCAGACCTGCCCCTACCTGGTTCTCCGACAGGCTGCTAACGCTTGGTGTACTGCGGTGCCTTCCTGGCCCGCTTGAGGCCCGCCTTCTTGCGTTCCTTCTCGCGCGGATCGCGGGTCAGAAAGCCGGCCCGGCGCAAAACAGGCCGCAGTTGGGGATCGACCTGCAACAGGGCACGGGCCACGCCATGCTGGATCGCCTGGGCCTGGCCGGTGATGCCGCCGCCGTTGACCAGCACCGACAGGTTGTAGCGGCTTTCGTTATGGGTCAACTGCAAGGGGGCCATGACATCCAGCCAGTCCTGGGGCCGGACAAAATATTCCTTCAGGCCTTTCTCGTTGATGACCACCTGGCCGTTGCCAGGGTAAAGCCGCACCCGGGCCACTGCCCGTTTGCGGCGGCCTACACCTTCATAATAGCGCACTTGGTCGGACATCTTGTTCCTCTGGTCTCCATTCCGCAGATGCTGGGCACCTGAATTATAGCCCCAAGGGCTTGGGCTGCTGGGCCTGGTGAGGATGCGCAGCCCCCGCATACACCTTGAGTTTTTTGATCATCCGCCGGCCCAGTTTGTTCTTGGGCAACATGCCCCGGATCGCCGCCTGGATCACCCGTTCCGGGTGTCTGGCCAGTTGATCGCGCAGGCTGATGCTGGAGATGCCGCCTGGATAGCCAGAATGGCGGTAGTAGAACTTTTGATCCAGTTTACGGCCTGTAACCCGCACCTTATCGGCGTTGATGACGATGACAAAATCGCCGCAATCCAGGTGGGGGGTGTAGATCGGCTTGTGCTTGCCCTTGAGGATCGGCGCGATCCTGGCAGCCAGCCGCCCCAGGGTCTGGCCTTCCGCATCGACGACATACCATTTGCGTTCAATCTCTGCTGCTTTTGCCGTAAAGGTCCTCACTGCAAAACTCCTTCGGGGTAATCAACCCGCATCAGGCACAGGCCGTGAGCCGGTGCCAGTTGCCTGACCAGGCTCCGATCCCGGCTGTGCAGAATCGCTTTGAACTCATCGGTTGACATTTGACCACGCCCCACCAGGACCAGGGTGCCGACCAGGCTGCGCACCATGCGGTAGAGGAAGGCGTTGGCCTCGATGTCAAAGGTGAGAAACGGCTCCTGTTCCTGCCATTCGGCCCGCAGCACCACCCGCACCGTACTTTCACCCTGCGGGGGCTGCCCAAAGGCCGCAAAGTCGTGCGTCCCGACCAGACAACGGCTGGCCTCGGCCATGCGGCCCACATCCAGGCTGGCGGTGACATGCCAGGCGGTCCGCCGGGCCAGCGGCGAGGGCCAGGGCCGGTTGAGCAGTGTGTAACGATAGCTGCGGCTGATGGCGCTGAAGCGGGGGTGGAACCCCTGGGGGGCCGGGCCCATTTCCAGGATAGCCACGTCGTCAGCCAGTACGGCGTTGAGGGCCTGCTGCAGTTCAGCCAGGCTGTGTCGCCACTCCACCTCAAAGCCGATCACCTGCCCCACGGCATGAACCCCCCGGTCGGTCCGGCCTGCCCCGGTCACCCGTGTTGCTGTCCCGGTAATGGCCTCAACTGCCCGTTCGATCTCCCCCTGAACTGTCCTCTCACCTGCCTGGATCTGAAAGCCGAAAAAGTCGGTGCCGTCATATTCGACCCGCGCCCATAACGCCATCCGTTCGCCCCGGCCTTCGCTGCCCCTTCCCGGCTTCACTCCACCAATTCCAGCACCGCCATCGGGGCGGCATCTCCCCGGCGCATCCCCAGCTTGAACAGGCGTAGATAGCCGCCAGGACGGTCCTCAAACCGGGGTGCGATCTCCTCGACCAGCTTGTGGGCGGTCTCTTTGTCGGTCAATGAGGCCAGCACCTGGCGTCTGGCGTGCAACGCCATCTGTTGTGCCATCTGCTCCAACGCCTGGCTGTCCCCCTGTTCTGCCAGTGCGATCAATTGCCCGGCCCGCCTGGGGTTGAACCAGGCCGACAGCTTTTGCATGTCACGTTGTTTGGCCAGGGCTATCAGGCGATCGGCCCGCCCTTTGCGCGCTTTGGTCACCAACCGCTCGGCCAGGGGGCGGATAGCCCGGGCCTTGGCTTCCGTAGTCGTGATCCGCTCGTGGCGGAACAGTTCGGTCATCAAGTTGCGATACAAGGCTCGCCGTTGACCCGTTGACCGCTTCAAATGGCGACCTGCTCTGCGATGTCTCATCTCTCTCCAGCCCTCTATTCAAGCGGTACAGGCCAAAATCCCTTGGCGGCCAGCTTTTCTTTCAGCTCATCCAGGGATTTCTGGCCAAAGTTCCGAATGGAAAGCAGTTCTCCTTCATCCCGTTGCAATTTTTCCAGAATGTCGCCCACCCTGGTGAGGCCGGCCCGCTTCAGGCAGTTAAAAGCCCGCACCGACAGTTCCAATTCCTCGATGCTGGCCTCGGCCACCCGTTCCGGGATGCGGCTTTCCTCAACCTCCGGTTCGACCTCCAACACCACCTGCCCCACCTCGGCGATCAGGGTCAGATGCCTGGTCAGGATCTGGGCCGCCGTGCTCAGTGCCTCGGCGGGCGAGATGGTACCGTCGGTCCAGACATCCATGATCAGGCGGTCAAAGTTGCTGATCTGCCCGATCCTGGCCCGTTCGATCTTGTAGCCCACTTTGCGGACAGGGCTAAAGACCGCGTCGGTGGGAATTTCGGCCACGGGCAACTTGCCCCGTTCCTCGGCCGGCGAGTAGCCACGCCCCCGGCTGACGGTCATCTCCATCTCCAGGTCAGCTTCGGCCGAATCGGCGGTCAGCAGGTAAGCGTCGGGATTCACGATCTCCACATAGGGTGGGCAGAGGATGTCTCCCGCCGTCACCACCCCCTCGCCGCGCACTTCCAGACGCAGCCGGGCCGTCTCCTCCTCCTCATCGGTGAACTTGAAACGCACCTGCTTCAAGTTGAGGAGGAGGGTGGTCATGTCCTCGCGGACGTAGGGGATGGTCGAGAACTCGTGGTGGATCCCCCGCACCAGAACCGAGGTGATGGCCGCTCCTTCCAACGATGCCAGCAGGACCCGGCGCAGCGCATTCCCCAACGTGATGCCATAGCCGCTCTCCAGCGGTCCGATGATAAAGCGGCCATGGTTTCTCGCCTGAAACTCGGCTTCGACCTTGGGCAAAACCAGATTCAACAAGCTGCACCCCCCTCAAAGCCTGTCTGAAAACCACCAGGGACACGAAGGACAATGGCCTTCGTGGTCGAGCTGGCTGTCAGCGGCTGTAGTACTCGACGATCAGTTGTTCGCTGATGGTCACGTCTATGTCCTTCCGCTCGGGCAGGGCCATCACACGGCCTGACAGGTTCTCATCGTCCCGGCTCAGCCATTCGGGCACAGCACGATGGGCAAGCTCCTGGGCCAGTTCCTTGAAGTAGCTCTTCCGCCGGCTGCCGGCCCGCACGGCGACCACATCACCCGGTTCCACCAGATAGGAAGGGATGTCCACCTTCTGGCCGTTCACCTCCACGTGGCCGTGGCGCACCAACTGCCGCGCCTGGGGTCGGGATGAGGCAAAGCCCAGGCGGTAGACCACGTTATCCAGGCGGCTTTCCAGCATGATCAACAGGTTCAGGCCGGTCAATCCACGTTGCCGCTCCGCATCGTGGAAATAGCGGCGGAACTGCCGCTCGAACAGGCCATAGACCCGGCGGGCTTTTTGCTTGGCCCGCAATTGGAGCCCATAGTCCGATGGTTTCTTGCGGAACTGAGCTTCCTGGCCGTGGGCACCAGGGGCATAGGGCCGCCGCTCAAAGGCACATTTGGGCGAAAAGCAGCGTTCCCCTTTCAGAAACAGTTTCTCCCCTTCACGGCGGCAGAGCTTGCATACCGAATCTTGATATTTGGCCATTCCACCTCCCTTTGTCGGGCAATGCCTGTGTTTACACCCTTCGCTTCTTGGGTGGGCGGCATCCATTATGCGGGATGGGAGTCACGTCGGTGATGGACCTGACCACCAGGCCGGTTGCCTGCAGCGAACGGATCGCCGCCTCACGGCCAGGGCCAGGTCCCTTGATATAGATATCCACCTCTCGCATCCCGTTGTCCTGGGCCATCTTGGCCGCCTGTTGCGCTGCAATCTGCGCCGCGTAGGGTGTGCTCTTGCGCGACCCCTTGAAACCTGCCGTGCCGGCGCTGGACCAGCCGATGGTGTTGCCGTGAGGGTCCGCAATGGTGATGATTGTGTTGTTGAACGAAGCCTGGATGTGGGCCTGCCCTCGTGGGATCACCCGCCGTTCTTTGCGGGGTCCGCGCCTGGGTCCACGTTGCTTTGTTCGTCCCATCCTACCTCCTCAATTGCGAATGGCGAATAGCAAATGGCGGATGGCAGGGTTCCTGCCATCAGCCGGCGGGCAACTACTTCTTGGCCCGTGAGCGGCGCTTTCCGGCCACTGTCTTGCGGGCACCGCGCTTCTGACGGGCATTGGTGCGGGTCCGCTGTCCATGCACCGGCAGGTTTTTCCGGTGACGGATGCCCCGGTAGCAGCCGATCTCTTGCAGGCGCTTGATGTTCATGGCCACTTCGCGCCGCAGATCGCCCTCCACGCGGTAGTTGCGGTCTATGATCTCGCGCAGTTTGGCCACTTCGGCTTCGGCCAGGTCCTTGACCCGCGTGTTGGGGTCAATCCTGGCCTGCTCCAGGATCTGGCGGCTTGTCGTCCGACCGATGCCGTAGATGTAGGTCAGCGACACTTCGACCCTTTTGTCCCTGGGCAGGTCCACACCTGCTATACGTGCCATTCTTCCTCCTTTACTGAGGGGATAAGGGATGAGGCCATTCCCCCTTCCCTGATCCCAATCCTTTCATCCTTGCCGCTGTTTGTGCTTCGGATTGGTGCAGATGACCCGTACCACACCGCGCCGCTTGATGATTTTGCACTTTTCACAACGCCGCTTGACAGACGGTTTGACCTTCATGATTCACCTCTGCTTCCCTCTGGCTTACAATCTCGTCAGGATGTCGGGTCCGTTCCTGGTGACGGCCACCGTGTGCTCAAAATGGGCCGACCGCTTCCCGTCCGCCGTCACCACCGTCCAGTTGTCGGCCAACACTTTGGTCCTCCAATCTCCCGCATTGACCATCGGCTCCAGGGCGAAGGTCATGCCTGCTCGCAGGCGGAAGCGCCCTGCCTGTGGATCGTAAAAGTTAGGGATTTGCGGCTCCTCGTGCATCTGCCGACCGATCCCGTGACCGGTATATTCCCGCACCACCGAATACCCCTGACTTTCCACATAGGTCTGAATGGCCCTGGAAATGTCTGTCGTCCAGTTGCCAACCCGGGCCGCCTCGATGCCGAGGCGCAGCGATTCTCTGGTCACATCAATCAGCCGCTGGCTGTCTGCATCAATCCTGCCCACCGGCAGAGTGACGGCCGCATCGCCATGATGCCCTTTGTAGATGACGCCGATGTCCACGCCGACGATATCCCCTTCGCGCAGCATCCGCCTGCCCGGGATGCCGTGTACCACCTCTTCGTTGACCGAGACGCACACCATGGCCGGGAAGCCACGGTAGCCCTTGAAGGAGGGGATGGCTCCATACTTGCCCACAATGATCTCGGCGGCGATGGCCTCGATGTCGGCTGTGGTCATCCCCGGAGCGATGAGCTCCTCGATTCGGGCCAGTGCTTCGGCGACGATCCGACCGGCCTGGCGCATCAGGCTCAGTTCATGGTTTGACTTGAGGGTGATCATGCTTCTGGATAATCGCCAACAGCCCGGCCTGGACCTGGTCAATCTCCCCCCGGCCGTCCACTTCGACCAGCAGGCCCTTGCGGCGGTAGTAATCAATCAAGGGCGCGGTCTGCTCCAGATAGACCCGGATGCGGCGTTGTTGTGTCTGGGGGGTGTCATCGGCCCGCTGGTAGAGTTCCCCCCCACAGCGGTCACACACCCCGGCCTGCTGGGGCGGGTTGAAGAGCTGGTGATACATGGCCCCACACACCTTGCAGGTCCAACGCCCGGCCAGTCGTGCCAGCAGCACCTCCTCGGGCACCTGGATATAGGGCACCACCGTCAGCCTGGAGCCGAGTTCGGCCAGCAGCGCTTCCAGCGCCTCGGCCTGGGCCACGGTGCGGGGAAAGCCATCCAGAATGGCTCCGTGAGCACAATCGGGCTGTTTCAGCCGCTCCCGGACCATCCCCACGGTTACTTCGTCGGGCACCAGTTCCCCGCGCTCCATGTAGCCCCTGGCCAGCAGGCCCAGCGGCGTCTCGTTTTTCAGGTTCTCACGAAACAGGTCGCCGGTCGAAACCTGGGGAATGCCCAACGTCTGCGCCAGGCGCTCCGCCTGGGTTCCCTTGCCGGCCCCCGGCCCCCCCAGCAACACCAGAAATAATGCCATGTCAATGCTCAAGGCGCAATTACCCCAGCAGGCCGCGGCGCAGGAACCTGTCATAATGGCGCATCTGCAACTGGGCCTCCAACTGGCGCATCGTGTCCAGGATCACGCCGACCACGATGAGCAGGCCGGTTGACGAGATGAGCATCACGTTGCTCCCACCGATTCCGGTGCCGGCGCCGGGGAACAGGCTGAGGATCAGGCGCACCAGCCAGGGCAGGATGGCCACCAGTCCCAAAAACAGAGCTCCCACCAGGGTGATGCGCCGCGTCTTTTGCGTGAGATAATCGGCCGTCCGTTTGCCTGGCCGGATACCGGGGATCGAAGCCCCCTGCTTTCTCAGGTTTTCGGCCATGTTCGACTGTTGGAAGATGACGTCGGTGTAGAAATAGGTAAAGGCGACGACCATGAGGAAGTAGAGCGGCCAATACACAGTATATTGCGGGTTAAAGATGCGGTCCACCCACCAGGCGATCACCTGGACATAGTTCTGTGGGGCCTGTCCGGCCGGAGCCATAAAGTAGCTGGCGATGGTGCTGGGCAGGATGATGAAACTCTGGGCAAAGATGAGCGGGATCATGCCCGCCATATTCACCCGCAGCGGGATGTGGGTCCGCACCGCGCGTGTCTGCCGCAGACGGCCGCCATGCTGACCCAACGTCCGGCTGCTGTACTGCACCCAGATCATCAGCTTGCCTTCCTGGATAATGACGATGCCAAAGACGGTGATCGTGGTGACGATCAGGAACATGATCAGAGCCAGCCACTGCTGACCGACGATCAGGTTCAGCAGGCTTTGGGGCAGGCGGGCCACGATGCCTCCCAGGATGATGATGGAGGTGCCGTTGCCGATGCCCTGCTCGCTGATCCGTTCACCCAGCCACACGGCGAACAGGGTGCCGGCGGTCATGGTGGCCAGGATCGCCACCGTGGCCAGGGGGGCGTCCCGAAAGCCAAACTGGGCCAGAATTGGGGTGCCCCCTCCCAACTGGGTCATGGTCACAGCCGTGCCATAGGCTTGCAGGGCGGCCAGCGGCACCGTCAGCCACCAGGTATACTGATTGAGCTTGTTGCGGCCCTCCTCCCCCCCCTCTTTTTGCAGCCGTTCCAGCGCCGGGATGATGGGGGTCAGCAGCTGGAGGATGATCGAGGCGGTGATGTAGGGATAGACCCCCATGGCCATGACCGAGAAGGTAGCCATGGCCCCCCCCGATAGCAGGTCCAGCAGGCCCATCAACTGGCTTGATTTGAACAGCTCGGCCAGGGCAGCCGTGTTGACCCCTGGCACCGGGACATGGGCTGCCAGCCGGTAGACGGCCAGGATCAGAAACGTATACAGGATCTTTTTCCGCAGGTCTGGCAATGCAAAGGCGTTTCGGACAGCCTGGATCATCGTCCCTTACCCCCTTCGCCCGCGCCTGACTTCCCACGGCAACTCGACGATAGAGCCACCGGCCTGTTCGATCTTGGCGCGAGCACTGGCTGAAAAGTGATGGGCCTTGACCGTCAACGGCCGGTCCAGTTCCCCCTGGCCCAGAATCGCCACCGGCAGGGAAGCGGATTTGATGATCCCGGCGGCGGCCAAGGTCTCGGGCGAAACCTCGGCATGGGCTTCGAACCTGTCCAGACGGTACAGATTGACCGGGACATATTCGACCTTAAACAGGTTGGTAAAGCCCCGTTTGAAGGGCAACCGCCGCACCAGCGGAAGCTGGCCTCCCTCGAAATAGGGGCCCTTGGTCCCCCCGGAGCGGGAGGCCTGTCCCTTGGTGCCCCGGCCTGCCGACTTGCCCTGTCCGGCGGCGATGCCCCGTCCCACTCGTTTGCGCGGCTTTCTGGCCCCTTGAGGCGCGCGTAAATCATGTAGTTTCATCTTCAGCCTGCTCCTCCAGAACCGGTCAGACCTGAGCAATGACCTCAACCTTGATCAGGTGACGGACCTTATCCACCATGCCCCGGATGCCTGGCGTGTCGGGTTGCTCCACCACATCCCCCAGATGACGCAGCCCCAAGGCCCGGATCGTCCCCTTTTGCCGGCGTGAATAGCCGATGCTGCTCTTGACCCAGGTGATCCGCAGTCTGGTATCGGTTTCCTGGCTCATCTGTCCCCCTGCCCCCTTGTCCAGAAAGGTAACAGCCTCTTCACCGGCACGCCACGCCGCTCGGCCTCCACGGCGGGGTCTTTGAGCTGTTCCAACGCCTTCATGGTGGCTTTGACCACATTCAGGATGTTGGAGCTGCCCAACGACTTGGTCAGCACGTCCTTGACGCCGGCCGCCTCGAGCACAGCCCGCACTCCACCGCCGGCGATACAGCCGGTGCCCGGCGAAGCCGGCCGCAGCATCACTTTGGCGGCGCTGTATTGCACCGTGACCTCGTGCGGGATGGTCGTCCCTACCAGAGGGATCGGCTTCATGTTTTTCCTGGCCCGTTCGGTTCCTTTGCGGATGGCATCCGGCACCTGGCGCGACTTGCCCACGCCGATGCCCACACTGCCTTTGTTATCGCCGACGACGACCAGGGCGCGGAAGGCAAAGCGGCGTCCCCCTTTGATCACCTTGGCCGTGCGGGCAATGTGCACCACCCGCTCGTCCAGTTCTTCCCCTTCCTCTTCCTGGCCCCTTCGCCTGCGCGGTTCACTCTCACGACTCCGGCCCATGCTTCCTCCCCGCTGTTTTTCTAAAACTCCAGGCCGCCGGCGCGCGCCGCCTCGGCCAGGCTCTTGACCCGGCCGTGATACAGGTATCCCCCCCGGTCAAAGACCACCTGTTTGATGCCGGCGGCCAATGCCCGTTGGGCCAACAGTTCTCCGACGACCGCCGCCTGCCCGGCCTTATCCTTGCCCTGCAGGGCAGCCTGTACCTCGGCATCCAGCGTCGAGGCGGAGACCAGGGTGTGGCCCTGGCTATCGTCAATGATCTGCGCGTAGATATGTCTCAGGCTGCGAAACACCGACATGCGCGGGCGCTGCGGAGTGCCCTGGACCCTCTTCCGCACCCGTTCGTGACGCTGCCGGCGTGCCAGTCGCCTCGCCTTCGCCCTGTCCATGCCTCCTCCTACTTCTTTCCTTTGACCTTCCCGGCTTTGCCGGCCTTGCGGCGGATGTGCTCACCCAAATAATGGACCCCCTTGCCCTTATAGGGCTCCGGCGGGCGTTGTCGTCGGATGCGGGCGGCAATTTCGCCCACCAGCTCTTTGTCCATCCCCTGCACCGTGATCGTCCGCCCCCCCTTGGGCACCTCGAATGAGATCCCCGGCGGGGGATCGAACTCGATGGGGTGGGAGTAGCCCAGGTAGAGCACCAGCTTCCGCCCCTGCAACTCAGGGCGGTAGCCGGTCCCTTCGATCTCCAGCGTTTTGCTGTAGCCCTGCGACACCCCTTCGATCATGTTGGCCAACAAAGCCCGGGTCAGACCATGCATGGCCTTGTGGGCCCGCTGATCGGTTGGCCGATGGACGCGGAGGCTCTTGCCTTCCAACACAATCTGCATGTCGGGATGAAAGGAGCGAACCAGCTCCCCCTTGGGCCCCCTGACGGTCACCTGGCTGCCCTGAATCTCAACCTGCACCCTGTCCGGCACAGGGATCGGCTTCAAACCAATGCGCGACATCGTTCCTCCTTTGCCCGGCTTCTACCACACGTAGCAGAGGACCTCGCCCCCCAGGCCCTGCCGCCGGGCTTCCCGCGCGGTCATCACCCCCTGGGGAGTGCTCACAATGGCGATCCCCAGACCGCTCAATACCCAGGGCAGGTCGTTTTTCCTCTTGTATACCCGCCGCCCCGGCCGGCTGACCCGTTGCAGGCCGGTCAGGACCGGCTTCCGGTTCCTGTCATATTTGAGCCAGATGCGCAGGTTCGGCTGGGGACGCTCGTTGGTCACCTCGTAGCCCTGGATAAAGCCCTCCTCCAGCAGGATCTGGGCGATGGCCACCTTGATCTTGGAGCTGGGCACCAACACAAACGATTTTCGCACGCTCAACCCGTTGCGGATCCGGGTCAGCATGTCGGCAATCGGATCAGATGCAGGCATACGTCACCCCACTTTCCATTTCAGCTTGCGGTCAACGGCCGGCCCGCTCACCAGCTCGATTTAATGACGCCCGGGATCACTCCCTGGCCCGCCAGTTCGCGGAAGCAGATGCGGCACAGCTTGAAACGCCGCATATATCCCCGTGGGCGGCCACACCGGCTGCACCGGTTCCGCACCCGCGTCGGATATTTGCGCCTGGTTTCCCGGACGATCATGCTTTTCTTGGCCACGTTTTCTCCTCCCCCTATCGTGCCCGGAATGGCATCCCCAACAGGCGAAGCAGGTGGTAGCCCGCCTCGTCCGTCCTGGCCGTGGTCACGATGGTGACCTCCAGCCCCCGGATCTTGTCAATCTTGTCATATTTGATCTCAGGAAAGACCAGTTGCTCGCGCAGGCCCAGGCTGTAGTTCCCCCGGCCATCAAAGGCATCGGGCGGGACGCCGCGAAAGTCGCGCTGGCGTGGCAGGGCGATGTTGCACAGCCGGTCTAAAAAGTCCCACATCCGGTTGCCGCGCAGGGTCACCTTGACGCCGATCGGGTTTCCCTCCCGCAGTTTAAAGCCGGCAATGGAACGACGGGCCCGGGTCACAATCGGCTTCTGGCCGGTGATGACCATCAGGTCCTGCACCACCGCATCCAGCGCCTTGGCGCTCTGCAAGGCTTCACCCACCCCAACGTTGACGACGATCTTTTCCAGGCGGGGCACTTCCATCACGTTCTTGTAGCCCAATTCCTTTTGCAGCGTGGGCACCACCTGTTCCCGATACAACTCCTTCAATCTTGGCATCCCCCACCTCTACGCTATCGCTTCCCCGCACTTTTTGCAAAAGCGGGTTTTGGACCCGTTCTCGGACAGCCGGAAGCCAACCCGTGTCGCCTTTTTGCAGGCCGGGCAGACCAGCATCACGTTCGAGATGTGGATCGGGGCCTCGCGCCTGATCCGACCGGTCTGCGTCCGCACATCCCCGGTGCGGCGCTGGTGCTTGACAATCAGGTTCACCCCCTGAACCACCACCCGGTCCTTGTTCGGATCGCGGCCCAGCCGGCGGTGATGGCGGTCAATCTTGTAGCCATAGATCACGCGATGGACCACACCCTGCAACCTCTTTTTCCTCCCCCGCCGGGCTTCGGCGGCGCTCTGGCCGGCGATGACCTCTACGGTGTCACCCTTTTTAATCCGTTGCATCTTCTTTCCCCCCTCGCTCACAGGACCTCAGGGGCCAGCGAGACGATTTTCATGAACCCCATCTCGCGCAGCTCACGGGCTACCGGGCCAAAGATGCGTGTGCCCTTGGGGTTCTTTTGCTGGTCCAGAATCACGGCGGCATTATCGTCAAAGCGGATGTGGGATCCATCGCGGCGATGGATCTCTTTGGCCGTGCGCACCACCACCGCCCGGACTACATCCCCCTTTTTCACCGCACCGCCGGGGGCGGCACTCTTGACTGAAGCGATAATGATGTCGCCTACACTGCCATACTTGCGCGTCGAGCCCCCCATCACGCGGATACACAGCAGCTCTTTGGCTCCCGTATTATCGGCCACCTTTAATCTGGTCTCTTGCTGAATCATCTTCTTCCTCCCAGACGGCGGAGAAAATCGTTCTCCGCAGGTCAGGCTCGTTCCAGGATGTCGGTGACGACCCACCGTTTTTCCCGGCTCAGAGGACGGGACTCTACGATCTTGACCAGATCGCCGATCTGACATGAATTCTCGGCGTCGTGGGCCTTGAACTTGCGGCGGGTGGCGATCACTTTGCCGTAGAGTGGATGTCGCCGCCGCTGTTCGACCTGGACCACGACCGTTTTGTCCATGCGGTTGCTGACGACACGGCCGACAAAGACCTTTCTCTGTTCCTTCATGCTGCCCCCTGCCCCTGTTGTAACTGTTTGGCCCGCAGGATCGTGTTCAGGCGGGCGATCTCCCGCCGCATCTGCCGCAGCCGTGCGTTGTTGTTCATCTGGCCTGTGGCGAACTGGAAGCGCAGGTTGAACAGTTCAGCGTAGGCGTCGTCCAGCTTTCCCTTGATCTCCTGGGGCGTCATTTCCCAGATTTCCCGCGACTTCATCCTTCCCCTCCCCCTATCTCGTGGCGGCTGACGAATCGGGTTCTGATCGGCAGCTTGTGCGAGGCCAGGCGCATCGCTTCGCGGGCGGCTTCCTCGCCCACACCGGCGATCTCAAAGAGGATCCGGCCCGGCCTGACCACGGCGACCCAGTGGTCCACCGCCCCTTTGCCGCCGCCCATCCGCGTCTCGGCCGGTTTGGCCGTCACCGGCTTGTCGGGGAAGACCCGGATCCACAGCTTCCCGCCGCGCTTCACGTAACGGACGATGGCCCGGCGTGCCGCTTCGATCTGCCGGCTGGTCATCCAGCATGGCTCCAGGGCCTGCAAGCCATAGTCGCCAAAGGACACGGTGTTCCCTCGCCCCGCCTTGCCTTTCATCCGTCCTCGATGCATTTTGCGGTATTTTGTACGTTTTGGCATCAACATAATTGCTTCTCCCCTGTGTCAGCCATCTACGTAGTGCGTGTTGCGTGACCCTCGCTCTTTGCTACGCGCTGCCGGCCCCTGCGCTCCCTTTCTCGGGCAATATGTCCCCTTTGTAGATCCAGACCTTGATGCCGATCCGGCCAAAGGTGGTCAGGGCTTCTGCCCTGGCAAAATCAATGTCGGCGCGCATGGTGTGGCGCGGAATTCGACCCTCGCGTGTCGTCTCGGCGCGCGCCATCTCTGCCCCTTGCAACCGCCCGCCACAGGTGACCATCACCCCCTGAGCGCCGAAGCGCATGGCCCGCTGCACCGCCTGCTTCATCGCCCGCCGGTAGGAGATGCGCTTTTCGATCTGCTGGGCAATCCCTTCGGCCACCAGGCTGGCATCCAGCTCTGGCCGTTCGATCTCGGCCACATCCACGTGGACCTTTTTGCCGGTCAACTCCTCCAGATCCTTGCGCAGTTGGTTGACGCTGGCCCCTTTCCGGCCGATGACAATCCCCGGCTTGGCCGTCCAGATCTTGACCGACAGGCTGCGCGCCCGAGGGAAGCGCTCGATCTCGATGTTGGAGATGCCGGCGTGCCCCAACTGCTTGCGGATCAGGGTTCGCACGCGCATATCCTCGATCAACAGATCGGCATATTCCTTCTTGTCCGCGTACCAGCGGGCGGTCCAATCCTTGATGAAGCCGAGCCTGAAGCCGTACGGATGCACTTTTCGCCCCATATTGTCCCCCCTTTACTCACCTGGCGTGCGTTCGCGCAGAATGACGGTGATATGCGATGACCGCTTCAAGATGGGCTTGAATCGCCCCCGTGCGCCGAACCGGCGCCAGCGGCGCACCGGTCCCTCGTCGGCGGAGATGTGGGCGATGTACAGGTCCTCGGCCGCCATGCCGTAATTGTTTTCAGCGTTGGCCACCGCTGCTTTGAGCAGCTTGTGCACCGTCACCGCCGCCCGCTGGGGCATCAGCTTCAAGGCGTTCATCGCTTCCAGGGCGCCCATGCCGCGTACGTGGTCTACTACCAGGCGCACCTTGCGCGGCGTATGCCACACATACCGGCTTTCAGCCCGGACTTGAAACTCCTCCATCTCCACCCCCTACTTCTTTCTCGGCTGGGTCTTGCGCTCTTTTTTGGTGTGGCCGCGAAAGGTGCGCGTCGGGGCGAATTCACCCAACTTGTGGCCGACCATGTTCTCGCTGATGTAGATCGGCACATGGCGTCGCCCATCATGGACGGCAATGGTATGGCCGACCATCTGCGGAAAGATGGTCGAGGCCCGCGACCAGGTCTTGACCACCCGCTTGGGTACACCGGGCCGGTTCATCTCCTCAATCCGCCGCAGCAGTTTGGGCTCTACATATGAACCTTTTTTCAGCGATCTCGACATCCCAACCTCCCAGTTACAAGGCACGATGCTCAATGCACAGCCGGCCATTGAGCCTTGTGCATTCTCAGCGCTTTTTGCCGCGTCGCCGTACAATCCACCGGTCGGTGGTCTTGTTCCGCCGCGTCTTGTAGCCCAACGCGGGCTTGCCCCACGGGGTCTTGGGGCCGGGCATGCCGATGGGCGTCCGTCCCTCGCCGCCACCGTGTGGGTGGGAATTCGGGTCCATGGCCGAACCCCGGACTGACGGCCGGAACCCCAGCCAGCGTTTGCGCCCGGCCTTGCCCAGGCTGATATTTCCGTGCTCGGTATTGCCCACCTGGCCGATGGTGGCCATGCATTCCACGCTCACCAGCCGCACCTCCCCCGATGGCAGCCGAATCTGAGCGTAGCGTCCCTCCTTGGCCAGCAACTGGGCCGACGTGCCCGCCGCCCGGGCCAGTTGCCCTCCTCTGCCGACGTGCAGTTCGACATTGTGAATGGTGGTCCCCACCGGGATGTTGGCAATCGGCAGAGCACTGCCCACCCGCACCTCGGCATTGGGGCCGGACATGACCACATCCCCGACCTTGAGGTTCAATGGGGCAACGATGTACCGTTTTTCCCCATCGGCGTAGGTCACCAGGGCGATCCGCGCCGAGCGATTGGGATCGTACTCGATCGTCGTCACCCGGCCGGGCACATCGAACTTGTCCCGCTTGAAATCAATCACCCGGTACTGCCGCTTGTGGCCTCCGCCCCGGTGGCGGACGGTGATCTTGCCCCGAAAGTTGCGCCCGGCCTTCTTTTTCAGCGGACGCAGCAACGACCGCTCCGGAGTGGTGCGGGTGATCTCCTCAAAGGTCGAGACGCTCATCCCCCGCCGCCCAGGCGAAGTCGGCTTGTACACCTTAATCGGCATGGCTATACCCCCTCAAAGAACTCCCGGATCCGCTCACCAGGGGCCAACGTCACCACTGCCCTTTTCCAGGCGGGTCGCGTGATGACAACTTTGCGCCCCAACCGCCGTCGCTTCGGTTTGATGATCATCGTGTTCACGGCGGTGACCTTCACGTCAAAGATCTTTTCCACCGCCTCTTTGATCTGGAGCTTGTTGGCGCGGCGATCCACTTCAAAGATGTACTGGTTGTTGTCCCGCTGAAGGTCGGTTTTTTCCGTCTGCAAGGGACGCTTGAGCACTTGATAGAGATTCATCGCACCCCCCTATGCTGCCTGGCCCAGGAACCTCTCGATCACCGCCAGCGAAGCCAGAGGCATCAGAATATAGTCATACTTGAGCAGATCGCGCACATTCAAATAGTTCGCCACCAATGTCCTGACACCGGGCAGGTTCCGCACCGAGCGCAGGATAACCTCGTCGTGGTGTGGCAACAGGATCAGGGCCGAAGAGTCCACCTTCAGGTTTTGCAGGATGTTCAGCATCTCCTTGCTCCTGGGCTCGGTCAGCTCCAGCGCGTCGAGCAGCACCACCTGGGAGCTGGCCGCCTTGACCGACAGAGCGGAGCGCAGGGCTGCCCGGCGCATCTTGCGCGGCATCTTTTGCTCATAGCTGCGCGGCCTGGGCCCAAAGATGATCGCCCCACCACGCCAGTGGGGGGCGCGGGTGCTGCCCTGGCGGGCGCGGCCGGTGCCTTTTTGCCGCCATGGCTTGCGCCCTCCACCGCTGACCTCGCCCCGGGTCTTGGTCTTGTGCGTGCCCAACCGGGCGTTGGCCAGCTGGCGCACGAGCGCCTGGTGCATCAGCGCCTGGTTGACCGGCGCGGCAAAGATGTCATCGCGCAGTTCCGCTTCACTTACTTGCTCACCCTGGATATTATACACAGGCAGTTGCATGGGCCATCACTCCTCAGCAAGTGTCAGGTGTCAGGTGATGCCTGACACCCTGGCACTTGACACTTATTTGCGCGCCTTTTTCGCCACTCTGGTTTTGCGTGCCTGACGGATCATCAGCAGGCCATTATGGGCTCCCGGCACCGCCCCACGCACGGCCAGCAGGTTCCGCTCCGGGTCCACCAACACGACCTGCAAACCCTGGACCGTGACCCGCTCGCCACCCATTCGCCCGGCCATGCGGTGGCCCTTGAAGATGCGGCCCGGCGTCTTGCAGGCGCCGATGGCCCCTGGGGCCCGCTGTCGGTCCGACTGGCCATGGGTGATGGGGCCGCCGCGAAACCCATGTCGCTTCATCACGCCGGCAAAGCCCCTGCCTTTGGAAGTGCCGGTCACGTCCACATACTCCCCCACCTGGAAGATGTCAACTGTGACCTTTTTGCCTTCCTGGAAAGAGGCCAGCTCTTCCTCCCCGATCCGAAACTCACGCAGATAGCGGAGCGGCGGCACTTTGCTTTTTTGCAGGTGCTGCATTTGAGGTTTGGTCAGGCGCCTGGGCTTGACCTCTTCAAAGCCCAGTTGGACGGCTGCATAACCGTCCCGCTCGACCGTTTTGACTTGGGCCACAAAACAGGGGCCAGCTTCGATAACTGTGATCGGAACGACCTCCCCCCGCTCATCAAAGATCTGGGTCATTCCGACCTTTTTGCCCAGAATTCCTTTCATTCCTTTCCTCCCAGGGACTGTCAGGCCAGGCATACCTGCATCATCCCTACCAGACGGCAGTTTGCAGGCTCATCTGGCTCTGCACTTGCCGGCTCGTAAAAGAGTTGCTCAGTCAAAAGGAACACGGATGACACGGAAAGACACGGATTTCCACCGATAAATTCCAAAATCCATGTTGGTCCGTGTTCAAACAGGAGCAACTGCAAAGTCCTGTTATTTGAAAGGTATGGTTGTTAAAGCTTGATCTCGATGTCAACGCCGGCCGGCAGTTGCAACCGCATTAATTGGTCAACCGTTTTGGAACCAGGCTCGATGACATCAATCAGGCGCCTGTGGGTGCGGATCTCAAACTGCTCTCGTGAGTCCTTGTCAATGAAGGGCGACCGGTTGACGGTGAACTTTTCAATGTGCGTTGGCAATGGCACAGGTCCCACCACATAAGCGCCGGTGCGTTCGGCTGCATCCACAATCTGCCGTGCCGACAGGTCAAGGATGCGATGATCGAACGCCTTGAGCCGTATTCTGATCTTCTGTTTGGCCATGGTTCCCCCGATCGTCAATCGTCAATCGTCAATCGTCAATCGTCAATCGTAAATCGTCAATCGTAAATCGTCAATCATAAATCGTCAATCGTAAATCGTAAATCGTAAATCGTCAATCGTCAATCGTCAATCGTCAATCGTCAATCACTCCAGGATCTTGGTGATGACGCCGGCGCCGACGGTGCGGCCTCCCTCGCGGATGGCAAAGCGCGACCCGGCCTCCAACGCCACCGGCACGATCAGTTTGACCTTCAGGTTCACATTGTCGCCCGGCATCACCATCTCCACCCCGGCCGGCAACTCCACCGCCCCGGTCACATCCATCGTGCGGATGTAGAACTGCGGCCGATAGCCGGAGA
>DAOTYI010000224.1:0-17185 GCA_034434895.1 Anaerolineae bacterium | reverse complement strand
CCCCCCACGGGAGAGGGAGTCCTCCGCCCCTCACCCCTACCCTCCCCCAGAGAAGAGGGAGCGGTCTTCCGGCTTCCCTGGTCGGCCCGGCTGGAGGGCCTGCTGCACCTCAGCGTGTGGCTGGCCCATCCCATGTCGCTGCTGATGTTGTTGCTGACTCTGCCCATGCTGCTCGGCGAGATCCGGATCACCCTCAACCTGACCCTCTTCTGGTTGGTGGCCCTGGGGCCGGTCCTGGCCTACAGCCTGTCGCAGCGACACCTGCATCCTGACTGGAAACGGCGCATGGCCGCCATGCCGCTGCTGGCCCTGTTGGGCACCGGCCTGGCCCTGTCCAACACCCTGGCCATTGCCCGTGGGCTGCTGGGTCGGCAGCAGCCGTTCCGTCGCACGCCCAAGTTCCACCTTGTCGGTCGGGGTGACCGTTGGTTGGGCAATCGCTACGCCCTGCCCTTTGACTGGATCAGCCTGGGCGAACTGGCCCTGGCTGCCTATGCCCTGGCCACGGCGGCCCTGGCTCTGTGGCTGGGCAAGGCGCTGGCCGTGCCCTTTCTCCTGCTATATGTCGGCGGGTATGGCTATATCGGCCTGCAGGGCCTGCGGGATGCCTGGGCCCGTCGCCGCCTGCGCCCTCGCCTGCGCCAGGCGCCGATGATCGCCAAATCTGAGGTCAAATGAGGGGATCCGTCGCAAAGGCGACGTGATCCGAAAAATCCAAGAGGACATGGAGGCAAACATGCAACCAAAAAGGCTATTGAGTGGATTCCTGATGGTGCTCCTCCTGGCAGGATGGACCCTGCCGGGCGGCGGCACCCCCGCTGCCTCGGCCAGCAGTCCCGACCAGGCGCTGGCCAGGGTCGAACCCCTGGTCCTGGAGGAGCTGGCGGCCAGGGGCCAAACCGACTTTTTTGTGTGGATGGTCGAGAAGGCAGACCTCAGCCCGGCCTATCAGCTCCAAACCAAACAGGAAAAGGGCCGGTTTGTCTTTAACGCCCTGGTCGAGACGGCCGAGCGCACCCAAAAAGACTTGCGCCGCTACCTGGATGCTCAGGGGGTGAGCTACGAGCCGTTCTACATCGCCAACAAGATCCTGGTCCGGGGCGGTAACCAGGCCCTGCTGTTGGCCGTGGCCGCCCGCCCCGACGTGGAGCGGATCACGGCCAACCACCAATATCAGCTCGAAGAGCCGATCGTCAGTCCCAACCCGCCGCCCAAGGTGACAGCGGTGGAGCCGAACCTGTCCTTCATCTTTGCCGACCAGGTGTGGGCGATGGGCGTGACCGGCAGCGGCATCGTGTTGGCCGGCAACGACACCGGCCTGGACGAGACGCACCCGGCCATTGCCCGCCACTACCGCGGCTGCCTGAACCCACCCTCCTGCACCTCCTGGGATCACAACTATAACTGGTGGGATGCCACCAACACCTACCCTACCAACCCCAATGATGGTCATGGTCACGGCACCCATACCACCGGCACCATGATCGGCGATGACGGCGGGGCCAATCAGATCGGTGTGGCCCCCGGCGCCCAGACAATCCATTGCAAGAACATGACCAATACCGGCACCGGCAATGATGCTACCTTTACCACCTGCTTCCAATGGGACCTGGCTCCCTGGGACCTGAACCACCAGAACCCCCAGCCTGACCTGGCTCCCGATGCCATCAACAACTCGTGGGGCTATTGGGGTGGCGGCCAGAACCAGTTCCGCGACGAGATCCTGGCCCTGCATGCCGCCGGCATCCTGGTCGAGGTCTCGGCCGGCAATGAGGGCACAGCCTGCGCCACCCTGCGCTCGCCAGGCGACTATCAGGAAGTGCTGACCACCGGCTCGGTGGACCACATCGGCCAGACCTTCCCCGGCATCATCACCGTCGCCCCCACCTGGTCCACCAGCCGGGGCCCCTCAGACCTGGACGGCAACTACTTCCCCGACATCATGGCCCCGGGCAACACCATCCGCTCCTCGCTGCCGGGCAACCAGTATGCTTACTGGGGCGGCACCTCCATGGCCGGGCCGCACGCCACAGCCCTGGTCGGCCTGATGTGGTCGGCCTGCCCCAGCCTGCGGGGCCAGGTGGAGCAGACCATCCAGATTATCCGGGACACCGCCGGTCCGCTGACCGGCCAGTACGGTTCCAACTGCGGCGGCAACTATACCACCGGCCCCAACAACGACTGGGGCATGGGGACCATCAACACCCTGGCCGCGGTGCAGATGGCCATCGCCCAGTGCGCCGGCATCGGCCACCTGGACGGCCACGTCCGTGATGCGGTGACCCTGCTCCCTCTGCAGGAGGCGACCGTCACCGCCGCATGGGAACATGGCGGCCAGTGGCAGGACGAGACCGACGCCACCGGTTACTATACCCTGACCCTGCCCAACGGCGGCTACACCGTCACCGCCACCTTTTTCGGCTACATCCCCGAAACGGTGACCGGCGTCCAGGTCATTACCGACCAGGTGACCACCCAGGACCTGTACCTGACCCCATCGCCGCAGTATGTCGTTTCCGGCACGGTCACCGAGATGGGCACAGGCATCCCCCTGCTGGCCCAGGTAGAGGCGGTGGGCACGCCGCTCGCGCCGGTGTGGACCAACCCCGGCACCGGCTTTTACTCCATCACGATGCCGGAGGGGACCTACACCCTGCGGGTGACCGCTGCTCAACACCGGTCGGAAGAGCGGGTGGTGGTGGTTGACCACAGCCAGACCCAGGATTTTGCCCTGGAACCGCTGCCCTGCATCCTGCTGGTGGACGACGACAACAACAACCCCGACACGCGGCCCTACTTTACCGCCGCCCTGGACAACCTGGGCTACGACTATGACGTGTTCGACGTGGGCGGCGGCAGCGGCAACGGCCCCGACCTGGCCGGCCTGCAGGGCTACTCGATCGTCATCTGGTTCTCCGGCGACAAGTTCGGTAGCTCCGCCGGCCCCAATGCCGCCGACGAGGCGGCTCTGGCCGCTTACCTGGACGGCGGCGGGCACCTTTTCCTCTCCAGCCAGGACTATCTCTACGACTTTGGCCTGACGACCTTTGGCCAGAACTACCTGGGCATCGGTTCCTTCACCAACGACAGCGGCAACGCCAGCACCAAGTATGGCGTGCCGGGCGACCCGATCGGCGGTGGGCTGGGCCCCTACCCGCTGACCTACCCGTCCGGCTTCACCGACTATGGCGACATTGTCAATGCCGGCACCGGGGCGTCGGTGGCTTTCCGCAGCCAGGCCAACGGCGGCAACAACCTGGACGTGGACAAGGCCGGGGGCTCGTGGAAGACGGTCTTTTTCGGCACCGACTGGGTGCCGATCTACTACAACAACGCGGCCAACGGCCGGCAGGTGTTGCAGCAGATCATTGACTGGTTCGGCGGCTGTGCCTGCACCCCGCCCTCCGACGCCAGCTTTACCTGGACGCCACCTGCCCCCATCGCCGGCCAGGGGGTAACCTTCAGCGGCACCGTCACCGGCACCGCGCCGTTCCTGTTCCAGTGGGACTTTGGCGACGGCGGCAGCGGCACCGGCTCCAGCGTGGTGCATACCTTCGCCGCCGCAGGCGACTATACGGTGACAATGACCGCCACCAATGCCTGTGGGTCCGACGCGGTCAACAACCTGGTGACTGTCCTGCCTGCCCCCTGCGAGCCGGTGCAGATCCTCAACGTGTTGACGACGACAGCCGGCTGTGTCGTGACCTTCACCGCCGATCTGGCCGGGGACCCGCCCTTTGTCTACGACTGGGACCTGGGTCCCTTTGGCAGCAGCGCCGACCCGGCCCCGGTGGTGGATTTCGGCCTGTCGGGCAGCTACCCCTACACCCTGACCGTGACCAACTGCGACGGGGCCTCCTCCGACACCTTCGGCGGCCAGGTCACGGTCGAATGTCTGGTGTGTGAGCCGGTGGCCGACGCCGACCTGAGCTGGACACCGATCACGCCCACCGTCGGCCAGGAAACGATCTTCACCGGCACCGCCACCGGCACGCTGCCCATCTCCTTCACCTGGGACTTTGGCGATGGGAACAGCGCGACCGGTGAGGTGGTATCCCATACCTACGACGCTGCGGCTACCTACACTGTCGTCATGACGGCGGCCAACTGCGACGGGGCGTGGATGACGGCCACGCACAGCGTCGTCGTGATCGAGGGACCGGTGGTCTGCACCGAGGTGACAGGGGTAGAGCTGAGCCTGGTCACAACGGGCACCCTCCATCCCGGCGACGAGGAACTGTTCCGCGCCGACCTCGCCCCCCTCGACCTGACCACGCCCTACAGCTACGGCCTGACGGTGAACGGGGTGCCGGGGGGCGTCGAGTTCTCTTCCGCCAACCCGTTGACCTTTACCCTGGTCGCCGGTGAGCCGGGCACCTACACCGTCGAGATCGCCGTCTGGAACTGCGCCATGACCGTGCCGGTTACCGACTCGGTGTCGGTTGTGGTCAGCAAGCCGGTGACGCCCAGGTTCTACATCTACCTGCCCGTCATCGTCAAGGAATAGTCTCCACCGGCCAGACCTGACAGGTTTCCGCCGGGCGGAGCCTGTCAGGTCTGGTCACAAGGTCGTGGCGATGAAGCGTATCGGTCTGTTGCACCACCCCAGGCTGCCTGCCACACAACCGATGGCCGTGGAGATGGCCCGCCAGGCCGGGGAGATGGGCCTGGCCGCCTGGATCGGCTCCACCTGGGACGAGGAGGCGGTCGGCAGTGAGATCGCGGACCTGGATCTGCTGGTCACACTGGGCGGCGACGGCTCGATCCTGCGGGCGGCACGCATGGGGGCGCGCTGGGGGGTGCCGGTGTTGGGGGTCAAGATGGGGCGGCTCGGCTTCCTGACCGAGCTGGAGCCGGGCCAGTGGCCCGCTGCTCTGCCCCGCCTGCTGGCCGGCGACTACTGGCTTGAGGAGCGGATGATGCTCTATGCCGAATATCACCGCGGCGAGGAGTGTCGGGGACAATATGAAGCTCTCAACGACGTGGTGGTCAGCCGGGGGAGCCTGGCCCGCATCGTCCGCCTGGAAACCCATATTGACGGCAGCTTTCTGACGACATACGCCGCCGATGGCCTGATCGTCGCCACCGCCACCGGTTCGACGGCCTATGCCTTTGCTGCCGGCGGGCCGGTCCTGCCACCGGAGCTCAAGAATATCCTGCTCATCCCCATCGCACCCCATCTAAGCATGGACCGGGCCATCGTTCTGGCGCAAGGGGCAGTGGTCAAGGTCCTGGTGCATACCGACCATCAGGCCATCCTCACCGTGGACGGCCAGTTCGAGTATGAACTACGCGACGGCGATTGGGTGACGGTCCAGGCCAGTCCGCACCTGGGCCGCTTTGTGCGCTTCCAGGACCAGGCTTATTTTTACCGCACGCTGATGGAGCGGCTGCGTTGGCCGCTGCCGGGGCAGCCGGCCTGACAACTCACCATCGTTGTAGGACTGAGAGCCAGTCTGAAAAGCTCACCACAAAGACACAAAGAACACGAAGGAAACGAATACCCTTGGTGTCTTTTGTGTCTTGGTGGTTTTCAGACAAGCTCTAAGGCCGGGCTGCGTATACCTCCGGGTTGACGCAGTTGGGCAGCCGCTCACCCCGCAGGCCGGCCAGCAGGTTTTCGGCAGCCATGATCGCCATGCGGGTGCGGGTGGCATGGCTGGCGCTGGCGATGTGGGGCACCACCAGACAGTTGGGCAACGTCAGCAGTTTGTGGTCGGCCGGCAGCGGTTCCGGATCGGTCACGTCCAGGGCAGCGTAGGCGATCCGCCCCTCTTTCAACGCTTCGTACAGCGCGTCGCTGTCTACCACCGGCCCGCGGGAGGTATTGACCAGCACCGCCGTGGGCTTCATTTTGGCCAGCGCCTCGGCACCAATGAGGTGGTAGGTCTCGGCGGTGAGGGGGACATGCAGGCTGACAAAGTCGGCTTCGGCTAACAGGTCGTCCAGGCTGCAACACGGGACCAGGTCCACAAAGGGGGCCTGGCCGGCATCGCAGTAGGGATCGAAGTAGAGGATGCGCATCTCAAACCCGGCTGCGCGGCGGGCCACCGCCCGGCCGATGCGCCCCAGGCCGACAAGGCCCAGCGTCGCGCCATGCACGTCGTAGCCCAGGAGCAGGGTGGGGCTCCAGGTATGCCATTTGCCGGCCCGCACATAGTCGGCCCCCTCGACAATGCGCCGGGCAGCGGCCATGAGCAGGGCAAAGGCCATGTCGGCTGTGGTCTCGGTCAGCACGCCGGGGGTGTTACCCACCGGGATCCCCCGCGCTGTGGCGGCGGCCACATCCACATTGTCGTAGCCCACGGCCATATTGCTGACGACCTTTAACTGCGGCCCGGCAGCATCCAGCAGTTCGGCATCCACCCGGTCGGTGAGCAGGCAGAGCAGGCCGTCCAGGCCGCGCACCCGGTCGAGCAACACCTGGCGGGGCGGCGGCAGTTCGCCGGGCCATACCTCGACCTCGCACGCCCGGCGGATCAATTCCAACCCGCCTTCGGGGATGAGGCGGGTGACGAAAACCTTCGGTTTATCCACCAGACACCTCCTTGCCGGGTACCCGGCACTTCTGCGGGCTACGAACCTCCATCGGCCCAGGTGCCAGGCATCTGGAGTCGCTATTCCGGGAAAGCAAACAGAAACAGCAGATCGTTGACGTTGGTCCCTGTCGGGCCGGTGCGGATGAGATCGTCCAGGGCATCAAAGAAGGGGTAAGCGTCGTTGTGCTCCAGGTGGGCGACCGGGTCCAGACCCAGAGCGCGGGCGCGGGTCACCGTCTGGCCGGTAGCCACCGCGCCGGCGGCATCGGTCGGGCCATCGCTGCCGTCGGTGGCCAGGGCCACCAGGACGACACCCGGCAATCCTTCCATGGCCAGGGCGGCCGCCAAGGCCAGTTCCTGGTTGCGCCCGCCCCGCCCCTGGCCGCGCACGGTGACGGTCGTCTCGCCCCCCCACACCAGGCAGGCGGGGCGGCGCGCCGGCCGATCATGGTGGACCAGCTCTTTGGCCAGAGCGGCCGCCACGCGGCCCACCTGACGGGCCTCCCCTTCGACAAAAGTGGACAGCAGCAGGGCGTTGAACTTCCAGGCGCGGGCTGCCTCGCAGGCCGCCTCGGCGGCCAGGCGGTTGCTGCCGATGATCACGTTCTGCACGTGGCGGAACAGCGCCGCACCCGGTTTGGGTGTTTCGGGCAGGCGCCCCCCCAACCCGGCCTGGAGCCGCTGCCGCACCGCCGTCGGGACCTGATCGGCCAGATCATACCGCTCCAGCACCGCCCAGGCGTCGGCAAAGGTCGTCGGGTCGGGCGCGGTGGGGCCGGAAGCGATGGCATCCACCGGATCGCCCACCACGTCGGACAGGATGAGGCTGACCACCGGCGACTGACCGGCCAGACGGGCCAGCCCTCCGCCGGCCAGTTGTGACAGGTGCTTGCGCACGGTGTTCAGTTCGACAATGGTCGCCCCACAGCGGAGCAGCAGGTCGGTGGTGCGTTGCAGGTCGCTCAGGGTCAGGTCAGCCGTCGGCAGGGTCAACAACGCCGATCCTCCGCCGGAAAGCGCCACCAGCACCAGGTCGCGGCCGGTGGTGCGGATCAGGAGTTCGGCCAGGCGGCGAGCGGCGGACACCCCTGCCTCATCAGGCACCGGGTGCCCGGCCTCAATAACCTCCACCGGCCCGGTATTCAGCCGGGGGTCGGCATGGCCATACCGGGTGACCACCAGGCCGCCGCTCAGCCGCTCGCCCAGGATGGTGCGCAGGGCAGCAGCCATGGCCGGGGCTGCCTTCCCCCCGCCGACAATCCATACCCGTTCAAAGGCGGTCAGATCGTAGCTCTGCCCGGCCACGGTCAGCCGGTCCCCCCGCCGCTGGACATGGCGGCGCACCGCGGCGCCCGGCTCGACGGCGGCCAGGGCAGCCCGCTGCACGGCCAGGATCATCTCGCCATGAGGTAAATCGCGGAGCGAATAGACTCCCATCTCTTTGCCCTGGACCTTTCAGACAGGCTCTAAAGCAGGCAGATTCGCCGGGCAGAGTATACTCTCAAACGGCGATTCTGGCAAATAGACCCTTGTAGGGCAACTGCGAGCAGTTGCCCTACATTTTGACAGCAAAGGTCACACCTGGTATAATGTCAACCAGGGATTTTTCGCCCTCTCGCCATCCGCAAGGCGTGGATCCATTCACTCAGCCCTGTCCACCGGTCTCGGCAATCTGGAAGAGAGGATAAGAAAGGAGAAGGCCGATGAAAAAGCTCCCGGTAGTTCTTTTCGGTCTGGCCCTGGCCTTGGGCTTCCGTCTGCTCGTCACGATGGCCCTGCCATCTCCGGCCCAGGCTGACATCTCCGGCATCGAGGCCATCCTGGAACCGATCTGGACCGTTCCCTATTCGGCCACCACGACCAGCGTTGCCTGGGGTGACTGGGACAATGACGGCGACCTGGACCTGGCCGTGGGCAACAGTGGCCAGAACAATTGGGTCTTTCGCAATGACGGCGGGGCATTCACCCGCGTCTGGGAATCGTCCGAGACGGACGACACGCGCAGCCTGGCCTGGGGTGACTGGGACGGCGATGGCTGCCTGGACCTGGCCGTGGGCAACTATGGTCTCAACGGCCAGGCCAACCGCATCTACCGCAACACCTTGAGCGGAAGCCATTGTCTGGGCCTGCCCTCCTCGGCCACCTGGAGTTCCGGCGAGGAGGACCAGACCACCGGTATCGCCTGGGGTGACTGGGACAACGATGGTGACCTGGACCTAGCGGTGGGCAACTATGGCGATCCCAATCGGGTGTATTGCAACGAGGGCGGCTATTTCGGCGCAGCCTGCTGGTCGGCCCCCGCCGGACAGTCCACCCGCAGCATCGCCTGGGGCGACTGGGACAACGACGGCGACCCGGACCTGGCCGTGGGCAACCAGGGCCAGAACCAGGTGTACGAGAACACCGGTGGCAACCTCATCCCGGTCTGGCAATCGGCCATGAATGACGATACCTGGAGTGTGGCCTGGGGCGACCTGAACGGTGATGGCTTCCTGGACCTGGCCGTGGGCAACGCCAACGCACCGGCCGGTGGACCCAACTATCTCTATCTCAACAACGGGGGACCCCCTTACCTGCCCATAAACCCCTCCTGGGCCTCTACAGAGAACGATGTGACCTATAGCCTGGCCTGGGGTGATTGGGATGGCGATGGTGACCTGGACCTGGCCGTGGGCAACGGCCCCAGCAACGGGCCGGACAATGCCGCCAACCGTGTCTATCGCAACGACGGCGGGGCGCTGACCCTGAGTTGGACGGCGAACAATGAACAGAATGACAGGACATGGGCCGTCGCCTGGGGCGATGCCGATGGCGACGGCGACCTGGACCTGTTCGCCGCCAACGACAGCAGCTACCTCAGCCAACCCTCCCGGCTCTACGGCAACCGGAATGGTGTTTTCGAACGGTCGGACACCGGCTGGGATACCTCCCCCGTCCACACCAATTACAGCCTGGCCTGGGGTGACTGGGACAACGACGGGGACCTGGACCTGGCGATGGGCACTGCGAGCTATAATTACGTCTATCAGAACAACGGCGGAGTGTTGGGGCTGGCCTGGACCTCGGCTGAGGCAGACGACACGCGCAGCCTGGCCTGGGGCGATTGGGATGGCGATGGCGACCTGGACCTGGCGGTGGGCAACTATGGCTCAAGCCTGGCCCAGCCCAACCGCGTCTACGAAAATACCGGCGGCAACCTGGTGCTGGCCTGGACCTCGGCGGATGGCCGGCGCACGACCGCCGTAGCCTGGGGCGATTGGGATGGCGATGGCGACCTGGACCTGTTCGCGGCCAACACCGCCAGCACCGGCGCGCCCAACGTCCTCTACGAAAATGTGGGGGGGAATCCACCCCTGAACCCCAATCCCGTCTGGGTCTCTGCCGAGTCGGACACCTCGCAGGCTGTGGCCTGGGGCGATTGGGACAATGACGTGGACCTGGACCTGGCCGTGGCCAACTCCACCGGCCCCAACCGCCTTTACGAGAACAGAGACAATCTCCTGACCCCGGTCCTGGATTTTGGCGAGGGCGACAACAGCTGGAGCCTGGCCTGGGGGGATGTGGACGGCGACGGCGACCTGGACTTGGCCGTGGGCAACTATAACCAGCCCAACCGGCTCTATGAAAATATCAGCCACACCCTGACCCTGGTCATGACCACGACCGAGGTGGACAACACCCGCTGCCTGGCCTGGGGCGATGTGGATGGCGACGGCGATCTGGACCTGGCCGTGGCCAACGCCGGCAACCAGGCCAACCGCCTCTACCTGAACCTGGCCGGGACATTGGGCAACAAAGCCGCCTGGAGCTCAACAGATGTCAGCGACAGCCGCAGCCTGGCCTGGGGGGATGTGGATGGTGACGGCGACCTGGACCTGGCCGTGGCCAACTACAACCAGCTCAATCGCCTTTACTACAACAGCCTGATCTCCTCGCCCGGCCTGCCCAACGACCCGACCTATGTGTGGATTGACCGGCCGGGCCTGACCGCGGACGCAGCCGGCTTTTCCACTCAGGAATTCCATGTCTTCAAAACCATCCCCATCACCTACACCCTGTTTGATGACGAGTCGGACCCGGCGTTGCGGATCGTCCCGCAGGTGTCGTGGGATGGCGGTGGCCAGTGGCTGCCGGCCACAGCCGCCGGTGGCGACGGGACGGACAACCTGGCCACCAGCCCCAGCGGCACGCTCCACCTGTTCATCTGGGATGCCATGCACGACCTGATCCGCGACGGCCACCTGAGCCCGCTGATCTACCGGGAATCGCGCCAGGACGATGTTGCCTTCCGCATCCTGGTCTATCCCCAGATGGCGCATGCCGGCCTGTTTCAACGCCCGGCCCTGGGCAGCCAGACCTCCCTCTTCCGGGTGGACCTCCACCCCGACTGGCGGCAGTCGTTCAAGGCCGTCACCCCCACGCTGGCCATCCCCGGCGGGTGGGTGACCTATACCCTCGTCTTCACCAACACCGACCTGGGCCGGCCACCGGGCATGATCACCGACGCGCTGCCGGCCGGCCTGGAGCTGGTCGGCGTGCCCTGGGCCAGCCATCCCACCCTTGCTTACAGCTATGCCTCGGACCGGATCACCTGGACCGAATCCATCACCTTCAACCTGCCGGTGACCATCGAGTTCAACGCTCAGCTCCATCTGCCCCTGACCGACAACCTGGTGATTGACAACTGCGCCTGGATGTGGGATGGTCTGCATTCGCCCTTTGAACGGTGCATTACCTTCACCGTCGTCTCCACGCCTGACCTGACCACTTCATGGAAACTGGTCAACGGCCAGCCGTTCAACACCGCCTTCCCCGGCGACCCGCTGACCTACACCCTGATCCTGACCAACACCGGCACCGACAACGCACGCGGGGCGATCCTGACCGACCCACTGCCGCCCGCTGTGATATGGGCCGACCATCTGACGGCGACGACAGGCACGGTGGGTTATGCCGGCGGCCTGGTCACCTGGCAGGGAGATGTCAATGTCTATGAACCGGTGACCATCACCTTCCGGGTGACCGTTGCCCACCCGCTGCCGGGCGGCACCCTCATCACCAACACCGCCCGGCTGAACGATGGGGTCAACCCGCCGTTCGCCATCGCCCCGCCGGCCACCACGACCGTGCTGGCCCCCGACCTGCGGGGATCGGTCAAGATGGCCAGCCCCGGTCTGGTAGAACTGAGCGACCTGCTCACCTACACCCTCCTTCTGACCAACGTGGGCACCTGGGATGCCGGCCTGGTGGAACTGACCGACCCGATCCCGCCCAACGCCACCTATCTCCCCGGCAGCTTCTGGCAATCAGGCGGGAGCGGTGGGTATGATCCCGGACGCCAGGCCATCACCTGGAGCGGGGCGGTGAGTGTCGGCGTGCCGGTGACCCTGACCTTTGCCATCACCGTCGGCTGTCCGCCCGACCCCCAACATCCGCTCCTGACCAACACCGCCTATCTCGAAGAGGAGATGGGCGGGCCGGTGACCCTGGAGGCGGCCACTCCTGTCCGGTTGCCGGACCTGACCTCTTCGGTCAAACAGGTCACCCCCACCGGGGCAGAGGTGGGCGATCTGCTGACCTATACCCTGATCCTCCGCAACACAGGGGGCTATGCCCCTGCTGCCTGGCTGCATGACGATCTGCCGGCTGAGCTGGAGGGCACCGGCTTTTGTGCTGCTTCGGCAGGGACGGTGAGCTGCAACAGCGAGGAGGTGCACTGGGCAGGCTCGCTCGATCCGGGGGAGGAGGTAGCCATCACCTGCACGGCGTGGATCAGGGCCGGTCGGCCGACCCAGGTCATCACCAACAGCGCCGAGATCGGCGACGGTTGCACGACCCTGATCCGTTCGGCGGCGGTGCAGCTGCCGCCAGTCTACCACTACCTGCCCGTCATCTTGAAGCGGCGCTGAGCGGCAGGCGTCCCGTATCCGGGTAGCCGAAGGCAATGCCTTCGGCTACCCGGTGTGACCTCCAATCGCCCGCCCCCCGACCGGCGGGGAGCCGATATCTCCCCTCTCAAATTTACACATCTCCACCCCGGCCTCTTCCAGGAAGCTGACGGCGATTTCGTCAGGATAGTCGCCGGCATAGACGACGCGGACGATGCCGGCGTTGATGATCATCTTGGCGCAGGTCAGGCAGGGTTGGTGGGTGACATAGATTGTGCTGCCGGAGACGTTTACGCCGTGGAGTGCGCCCTGGATGATGGCATTCTGCTCGGCGTGGAGGGTGCGCACGCAGTGGCCGTTGACCATCAGGCAGCCGACTTCGGTGCAGTGGGGCAGGTTGCGCGGCGCGCCGTTGTAGCCGGTGGTCAGGATCCGCTTGTCGCGGACAAGGACCGCCCCCACCGCTGCCCGGGGACAGGTGCTGCGCCGGGCCACCTGAAAGGCGATCTGCATGAAATAATCGTCCCAGGAAGGACGAGGGGAGAGGGGCGGATCGGGTGGATGGACCGACTCTTCCATTTGCCTCTGGCTCTCCATCAGCCATGCCGTTGCGCAAAGCGGGCCATCCGCTCCAACGCCTGCTCGATCTTTTCATAGGCGGTGGCATAGGAGCAACGCACATAGCCTGCACCGCAGGCGCCAAAGGCGCTGCCGGGGACGCAGGCCACCTTTTCCTCCAACAGCAACCGCTCCGAGAACTCTTCATCGCTCAGGCCGGTGGCGGCGATGGAGGGGAAGGCATAGAACGCCCCCTTGGGCTCAAAACAGGTCAGCCCGATGCTGTTCAACCCCTCCACGATAAGGCGGCGGCGGCGGTCGTAGCGGGCGCGCATCTCCTGCACCGCCTCTTCACCGTGCCGCAGCGCCTCCAGGGCGGCAAACTGGGCCGGGGTCGGCGCCGACATGATGGTGTACTGGTGCACCTTGCGCATGGCCCCCAACAGCTCGGCCGGAGCAGCCGCATAGCCGATGCGCCAGCCGGTCATGGCATAGGCCTTGGAAAAGCCGCCTAACAGGATGGTGCGCTCGCGCATCCCCGGCAGCGAAGCAAAGCAGGTGTGCTCCACCCCATAGACCAGCCGATCATAGATCTCGTCGGAGATGACCAGCAGATCGTACCGGTCGGCCAGGCGGGCGATCTCCAGCAGCCGTTCGCGGCTCATCACGGCGCCGGTGGGGTTATTGGGATAGCCGATGAGCAGCACCTTGCTCCTGGCCGTGATCGCCGCCTCGATCTGCCGGGCCAGCACCTGGAACCCGTCCACGACGCTGGTGGGGATGGTCACCGGCGCCCCCCCGGCAAACAGAACCTCCGGCTTGTAAGACACAAAGCAAGGCTCCGGCACGATCACCTCATCACCGGGGTCCACCGTGGCGGCCAGCGCCAGGTAGAGCGCCTCCGAGACGCCGACGGTAATGAGCAGCTCGCTGTCGGGGTCGTAGCGCACACCATACAGCCGCCCCAGATGTTCGGCCAGAGCCTGGCGCAGTTCGCGGATGCCGGAGTTGGAGGTGTAGTGGGTCTGACCGGCCTCCAGCGAAGCGATGCCGGCGCGGACAATGGCCGGCGGCGTGGCAAAATCGGGCTCGCCGATGCCCAGGGAGATGACATCCTCCATGGTAGCAGCGATGTCAAAGAAGCGGCGGATGCCCGACGGCGGCACCGCCCGGACCTTGTTCGCAACAAAATCACGCATCTTTTTGGGGACCTCCTTGTCTTTGTAGGACAACTGCTCGCAGTTGTCCTACCATTCTTCATGCTTCTCCAGCAGGAAGAGGGACCAGGTGTCTGTCTCTGGCTGATAATGCAGGTCAAACCGCTCTCCCGACTCGACGCGCACCCGAAAGGCCGGGCCGTCGGGTGTGCGCCAGCGGGCCTCGACCCCGGCCACCCGGTAGCGGCATCCCTCCCACAGGAACGCCCTCGGCTCCTGGGCGTAGGTGTGGCCGGAGTAGCACTCGACCTCAGCGTGGACGCTCATGACAGATCCAGAGAGCGCAGGTAGGCCAGCAGCCCGTCACGCAGGTCGGGGCGGCGCAGGGCCATCTCGATGCTGGCCTTGAGCTGGCGCAGCGGATCGCCGGCCGCCATCCACAAAGCGTGAATCGGCTGGACAATGACCGTCGCGCGCCGGGCCAGGCGGTCCATGGCGTCGGCCAGCCACAGTTCGCCCCCCTGGCCTGTTTCTGAACCGTGCAGCACGTCGAACAGTTCAGGCGTCAACACAAAATGGCCGATCTGCACCCAGTTCGAGGGCTGAGTGCCCGGCGCCGGCTTTTCGATGATGCGTGCCATGACATTCTCTGTGCCGGGCTTGAGCTCGATACAGCCGTAGAGGCTGGCCTCCTCGTCGGCCACCCACTGGGTCGCCATCACCGCCGCCGGCCGGTAGCGGTGGTAAGCATCCAGCAGTTGGCCGGGCACCGGCGGCTCACCGATAATGAGGTCGTCGCCGAACATATAATAAAACGGCTCGCCGGGGTTCAGCCAGGGGCGGGCGGCCAGGGCCGGCGAGGCGTTCCCATAGGGCAGCGTGTCAGACTGGCGCACGGTGACAATGTCGGCCAGGCGCGACAGGCGGCGCATCTCCTCCAGCAGGGCCGTCTTGCCCGACCGCTCCAGATGCCGCTCCAGCTCGGGGTGGGGTGCAAAGTGCCGCTGGATCAACTCACCGCCATCGCGCACCACGATGATGATCTCCCGGATGCCGGCCGCCACCAGGCTTTCCACGTGGTACTGGATCAGCGGGACACCGGCGATGGGGAACAGCTCTTTGGGGATGGCTTTGGAGGCCGGCAGGAAGCGGGTGCCATAGCCGGCGATGGTAATAATGCCTTTCATCCAACTCCTCCTGTAAGACAACTGCTCGCAGGTGCCCTATCCGTCAGTCCAGGCTGCCAACCACCTGTTCGACCTCTTCCAGAATCTGGCACGACCTGACCAACTCTTTCATCGCGTTGTGGTCAGGATAGAGGGGCCGGTCTTCGTCCAGGTGGGCCACATGTTGACGGATCACGCGCCGGGCGGCCTGCACGCCGTGGCCGGGTGTAAAGGAGCGAAAGTCCAACGCCTGAGCAGCAGCCATGAACTCAATGCCCAACACCCCGTAGGCATTATCCAGAATCTGCTCGTTCTTGAGGGCCGTGTTCATGCCCATCGAGACAAAATCCTCCTGGTCGGCAGCGGCCGGGATGGACTGAATGCTGGCCGGCATAGACAGGATGCGCTGCTCGACAATCAGCATGTCGGCTGTGTACTGGCTGAGCATCATCCCGGAAAAGAAGCCGGGGTTGGGGGTCAAAAAATCGGGCAGGCCCACACTCAGAGCGGGGTTGGTCAGCCGGTTGAGCCGTCGCTCCGAGAGCACACACACCATGGTGATGGCCGCGCCGACCATGTCCATCGGCAGCGAGACCGGCGATCCCTGAAAGTTGGCGCCGGTCAGGGTCAGCCGGTATTCCGGCAGGAAAACCGGGTTATCGGCCACGCCGTTCAACTCGATCTCCACCTGTTTTCGGGCCCAATCCAGCGCATCATGGGCCGCTCCGATGACCTGCGGGGAGGAGCGCATCGAGTAAGCGTCCTGCACCTTGGTCTTCATCTTGCCGGTCATCAGGTCGCTGCCGGCAATGCACTTCATGATCGCCCTGGCGGCGCGGACCGCTCCCGGAAAGCCACGCAGCTCATGGAGCCGCACGTCGTAGGGCTTCAGGTTGGCCAGCAGTGCCTCCAGGCTCATGGCACAGGCGATCTCGGCCTGCTTCAGCCAGCGGTCCATGTCGTACAGATGGAGGGCGCTCATGGCGGTCAGCACGTTGGAGCCGTTGATCGCTGCCAGTCCATCCCGGGCGTGGAGGTCGGGAATGGGGATGCCGGCCCGTTCCATCGCCACCCGGCCCGGCAGCCGTTCGCCCTGGTAAAAGGCTTCCCCTTCGCCCATGAGCAGCAGCGCCAGTTGGGCCATAGGGGCCAGGTCGCCACAGGCCCCCACCGACCCTTTGCGGCAGACGACCGGGGTGACCCCCCTGTTCAGCATCTCGACGAAGGTCTGGGTGATCTCAGGCCGGCAGCCGGAATTGCCGTGGGCATGGACGTTGATGCGGCTGGCCATCGCCCCGCGCACCACCTCGACCGGCAGCGGCTCGCCGATGCCGGCGGCATGGTTGTAGATCAGATATCGCTGGAACTGCCTCACCTGTTCATCACTGAGCACCACTTCTGAGAACTCGCCGATGCCGGTGTTGGTGCCGTACATGATCTCCCGTGCCTGGAGCTTTTCCTCCAGCATGGCGCGACAGAGCCTGATCCGCTCCACTGCCTCAGGGTGAAGCTCCACCCGCTCCCCGTGCCGGGCGATACGCACCAGATTTTCAACAGTCAGATTCGACCCGTCCAACACAATGGTCATGCTTCTTTCCTCCTCCATGAGATCTGGCAGATCCTTATGATTGGACTTTGAAGGCTCGACTCCCAAATCCTATGCCCCTTTCTGTCCTTTGAGTCTTGGTGTCTCTGGCGGTCGGTGGCCGTCGAAAGAGGCAGGGCGCCGACCCGCCTGGAGCCACCTTTCTCCAGGGCTGATTATAGCATTTTATGGACCGCCGGGCAAGTGGCTTGACGAAGGTGAATCGCTATTGCATTCCCCGGCGAAAGATGTTATAATTGGTCCATCAGGAGGCCCCATGACGGAGCTGAAT
>DAOTYI010000223.1:0-11761 GCA_034434895.1 Anaerolineae bacterium | reverse complement strand
GTCTGTGACCCGGCGGCCCCCCACGGGCGGGGGTCACAGACCCCCGCCGAGCAACGGGGTGCCCCACGCCCATGTTCTGCTTCGAACACCCAAGATCCCGCTGCCGGTTTTTACTATAGCATGGTAAACGATCGCTGTCAAGTCGTTCAACAAAAGAGTAACCGCCCAAGAGGGACAAGACAGCCGTGGGCTCCTTTTTGTCCCTGTATTCAGGCTCCCGCCGGGTCTGTATGGGCGGGGCGCCTCTCTGTCCCGACCGGCGAGCGGCGGAGAGCAGGGTTCCTGCCCCGGCGAGGTCTGTGACCCCGCCGCCGACAGGTTCTTTTGCGCCTTTTGGTTTAAGCACTTCAGGAGGAGCAAATTGACATCAGAGAATCTTCGCATCGGGGTATTTGTGTGTGATTGCGGCTCGAACATCGCCGGGCCGGTGGACACGGAGGCGGTGCGTGAGTATGCTGCCGGCCTGCCCGATGTGGTGGTGGCGGTGAGAAACCGCTACACCTGCGCCGAACCGGGCCAGCAGGAGATCCGGCGCCACATCCGGGAGCACCACCTGAACCGGGTGGTCGTGGCCTCCTGCTCGCCGACCTCGTATGAGGTGATTTTCCGCCAGTGCATCGAGGGGGCCGGGCTGAACCCCTACCTGCTGGAGATGGCCAACATCCGCGAGCATTGCTCGTGGGTCACGCCCGGCGACCGGGAGACGGCCACGCGCAAAGCCCAGGAGATCGTCAAGGTGGCGGTGGCGCGGGCCCGATGGCTCTACCCCCAGACCGAGGAGCAGATCCCGGTCACGCCCGGCGTGCTGGTCATCGGCGGCGGGGTGGCCGGTATGCAGGCCGCCCTCGACCTGGCCGACGCCGGTCACCAGGTCTATCTGGTGGAAAAACAGCCGTCCATCGGCGGGGTGATGGCCCAACTGGACAAAGTGTACCCCGACATCGAATGCAGCATATGAATTCTCGGCCCCAAAATGATGGATGTCGGTCGGCATCCAAAGATCAAACTGCTGGCCTATTCGGAGGTCGAGGATCTCAGAGGCTACGTGGGCAATTTCCGGGCGCGCATCCGCAAGAAGGCCCGCTATGTGAACGAGAATGAATGCACCTCCTGTGGCGAATGCGCCAACGTCTGCCCGGTGGTCGTTCCCGACGAATTCCAGATGGGGCTGGGCAGCCGTAAGGCGATCCATATCCCCTTCCCCCAGGCGGTGCCGGCAGCCTATATCGTCTTTGCCGACGAATGCCTGGGGCAGAACCCCATCGCCTGCGGCAAGTGCATCGAAGCCTGCGAGAAAAAGTGCATTGATTTCGACATGCAGGACGAGATCCTGGATATCGAGGTGGGGGCTGTCATCGTCGCCACCGGCATGGAGGTGTATGACCCGACGGCTCTGGATGAGTATGGCTACGCTCGCTTCCCCAACGTGGTCACCAGCCTGGAGTTCGAGCGGCTGATCAGCACCGGCGGCCCCCTGGCCGGGCACTTTGGCCGGCCCAGCGACCTGAAACGGCCCCGGCGCATCGGCTTTATCCAGTGTGTCGGTTCGCGGACCCAGGACCCGACCCGGGGCAACCCCTACTGCTCCAACATCTGCTGCATGAACACCATCAAAGAGGCGCAGTATGTCAAAGACAACTATCCCGATACCGACATCACCGTCTTTTATATGGACCTGCGCGCCTTCGGCAAGGGGTTCGAGGAGCTGCTGATGCGCAGCAAGATGAGTGGGGTGCGCTACATCCGCGGGTTGCCGGGCGAGGTGCGCCAGGACCCCGCCGACGGGAATCTGTGGGTTACGGTGGAGAACACGACCGCCAACCGTCTGGAAAGCCACGAGTTCGACATGCTGGTCCTGGCTGTGGGGGCCAGGCCGGCCAGCAGCACCGAAGCGATCCGCCAGATGGTCAGCCTGTCCAGGTCACCCAGCGGCTTTTTGAAAGAGGCCCACGCCAAACTGCGGCCGGTGGATACCCCCACCAAGGGGGTCTTTATCGCCGGAGCGGCTGAAAGCCCCAAAGATGTGCGCGAAAGCGTCACCCAGGCCAGTGCCGCCGCCTCGCGGGCCAACATCCTGCTGAGCAAGAGCAAACTGCGGGTCGAGGCCATCACCGCCGTGGTGGATGAGGGGCTGTGCAAGATGTGCGGCCAGTGCGCCGAGGTGTGCCCCTTCAAAGCCATCCAGTGGGAAAAGAAGCAGGTGGCCCGCGTCACCACGGCTGCCTGTGCCGGCTGTGGCACCTGCGCCGCCGAATGCCGGTTCAATGCCATCCAGATGCGCCACTTTTCCGATCAGGCGGTCTATGCCCAGATTGATGCCATCCTGGAGGAAGACCCGCTGCACAAGATCGTCGCCTTTGCCTGCAACTGGTGCTCCTATGCCGGCGCCGACACCGCCGGGGTGAGCCGCCTGGCCTACCCGCCCAACGCCCGCATCATCCGCACCATGTGCTCCGGGCGGGTGGACCCTGATTTTGTGTGGTATGCCTTCCGCAAGGGTGCGCCGGTGGTGCTGGTCTCCGGTTGTCACTATGTGGACTGCCATTACATTGACGCCAACCGCAGCACCATGCGACGGCTGGATGGCCTGTGGGATGGGCTGGAAAAGGCCGGCCTGCGCCCCGACCGGTTGTTGCTGGAATGGTGCTCCGCCGCCGAGGGGGGGCGCTGGCAGACGATCATGGTCGAAGCGGAGAGGAAACGGCAGAGTGTGACCCCCGAAGAGATCGAGCAGACCCGCGCTGCTCTGAGGGAGGTCAGGGTGCCCAATCCCCGCAATCCGAAGGAGAGCGACGAGAACCAGGAGGCCAGGTTCGCCTGCCTGCGCTGCGGTCACCGCTGGACCGGCATTTTCCATGTCAACCAGGAACGGGTCTGCCCGCAGTGCCGCTCCAATAGCGTGCGCTGGCTGAAACCGTAGACCCTCCCGCAGGTTAGGAGCCTGCGGGAGGGTAGGCGGCGGCCAGCGCCTCTGCCAGCGTCCCGGCCATCTCTACCGGCCTGCCGAGCGCCGCAGCCAGGTCGGAGATGTGCAGGTCGTCCAGTGTTGTGCCGGCTGGGGCCGGGCCGGCCCCATAGCGGCCGGTAAACATGGCCCGGGGCAGGAGCAGCAGATCGCCCGGCTCCTGCCCGCGCAGAGCGGCCACCACATCCCGGCCGGTCAACAGGCCAGAGACGGTGGTCACCGGGCCGAAGAATTGATTGACCACCGGCACCAGCCTCCAGCTGGCGCCGGTCAGGCGGTTGAATTCCTCCACCACGCGGCCCAGCACCGGGGCGATCAGGGTGCCACAGACAAGGGTCGCCGACCTGACGCTAAAGCCTGCGGGCAGGGTGTGTGCCACCTCTGCCCACTCGTCGAGCAGCAGGCGGACCAGCCCCACCCCGTTCTCTGCCTGGGGGAAGCCGTCATATTCGTCGGCAGGGGGTACCTCCCGCCCGGCCACCAGATACCATTCGTCCGAGGGGTGAATCAAGCTTCGGCCCCACCGCCTTCTGTTCTCTGCCCTCCATTCCTCAACCCGATCCAGCACCGCCCGCGACTCAGCCGGGGTGTAAGGTCGGCAGGGGCCGCGATGGTAGCGGGTCAGGCCGACCGGCACCACGCTCACCGAGGCGACCGGCCTGTCGGCCAGCGCCGTCAAATCGGCCACGGTCCGGGCGAAAGGCTCGCCGTCGTTCAGGCCCGGCACCAGCACCACCTGGGCATGGACAACCAGGCCCAGAGAAGCCAGGCGGTGCAACTGCTTCAGCACATCCGGGGCATCCTGGCGGCCCAGCAGGCGCCGTCGCAGCGCCGGGTCGGTGGCGTGGACCGAGACATACAGCGGGCTGAGCCGCTGCTCCTCCAGCCGCGCCCAGTCGTCGGCAGTCAGGTTGGTCAGGGTGACAAAGTGGCCAAACAGGAAGGAATAGCGATAGTCATCATCTTTGACATACAGGGAGGGGCGCATCCCCGGCGCATTCTGTTTGACAAAGCAGAAATCGCAGCGGTTGACACAGCGGCGGATGTCCACATCGAAGGTGGGGTGGGCAAATTCAAGGCCCAGCTCTTCGCCGTACTCTCGCTCAACCTGGAGGTGGAACGGTTTGCCATGCCGTTCCACCCGCAGCTCCAGCACCTCCTCGGCGCTGTAGAACTGCACGTCAATCACGTCACGCAGGAGATGGCCGTTGACCGCCACCAGCCGGTCGCCCGGTTTCAGCCCGATCCGCTCGCCCAGGCTGCCCGGCTCAACGGCGACGATCCACCCGCCCGGCTTCTTCACCGTCCATCCACCAGGGCCAGTACCCGTTCCAGCACCTGCTCCACACTCAGCGGCGTGGTGTCTATGACCACGGCATCGGGCGCGGCCCGGAGCGGGGCCAGCGGCCGGCTGCTATCAATCTGATCGCGCCGCCGCACCGAGTCCCGCACCCGCTCATAATCGGCCGGCTCCCCCCGGCTGACCACCTCCCGATAGCGCCGTTCCACCCGCTCCTCCACCGTGGCGTCCAGATAGATCTTGAGGTCGGCGTTGGGCAGCACCACCGTGCCGATGTCACGGCCCACCATCACCACCCGCCCCTTGCGGCCGATGCGCCGCTGCTGGATGGTCAGCGCCGCCCGCACGCCGGGATAGGCCGACACCGGCGACACACTCCGGTCCACCTCCGGCCGGCGGAGGTCCCAGGTCACATCCTGCCCATCGGCCAGGACGGTGTACTGCCGGCCATCGTCCACCGTGGGGCGCATCACCTCGATCTTGAGCTGGCGGGCCAGCGCCGTCACGGCAGCCTCGTCCTCGATGGCAATGCCGCGCCCCAGGGCCGCCCAGGTCACCGCCCGGTACATAACCCCGGTATCAAAGTAGAGATAGCCCAGCCGCTCGGCCAGCAGGCAGCCGACCGTGCTCTTGCCCGAAGCTGCCGGGCCGTCAATGGCGATCGTGGATGGTCGTCTCAACCCCTGCCCCCCTGCTTTCCCTGCCGCCTGATCAGTTCCAGGGCCTGGACCTCTCTGGGGGTGAGATAGCGCCACTGCCCCGGCTCCAACGTGCCCAGATGTAATGGCCCCAGGCGCACCCGCGTCAACCGCCGGACCGGGTGCCCCAGCAGGGCTGCCACCTGGCGGATCTGACGCTTGCGGCCCTCGTGCATCACCACCCGCAGCAGCGTGGCCTCCTTCTCTCTGCGGAGAACCTCCACCCGCGCCGGGGCGGTTGGCCTGCCCTTCAGCATCACCCCCCGCCGCCAGGCCGCCAGCGCCTGGTCTGAGGGATGGCCCTCCACCAGCACACGATACTCCTTCTCATGCCTGTAACGGGGGTGGGTGAGCAGGTGGGCCAGCTCCCCATCATCGGTGAGCAGGATCAGGCCCTCGCTGGTCACATCCAGCCGGCCAACGGGGTACAGTCGCACCGGAACCCGGACCAGATCGCCGAGGGAGCGACGCCCCTGCGCGTCGTCCATGGCCGACAGGACACCACGCGGCTTGTTGAGCAGGATATACACATGGTCAGGCCGGGGTTGCAGGCGTCGGCCATCCACCCGGATGTCGTCATGGACCGGGTCCACCTGGCTGCCCAACTCGATGACCACCTGGCCGTTGACCGTGACCCGGCCCTGCCGGATCAACTCCTCCGCCTTGCGCCGCGAAGCCACCCCGGCGTGAGCCAGGAGCTTTTGTAGACGCATCTGTTCAGATGCCTGGCCCTTGCAGGGGCAGAACCCCCGCCAGGTCCTTGCGGGCATCCTGGTAGCCCAGCTCGAACAACTGTTTATGATACTCAAGCTGATAGTGGGTCATCAGCCCCACCGGCAGGAAATGATCCGGGGCCACGATCTCCAGCCACTTCAGAGCAGGATATCGGCCTGCCTGGCGCTCCGCCCTGTACAACAGGTAATCGCGCCACACCGTCTCGGTCAGCATGGCATCCAGCGCCGGCTCGAAGGCGTTCCATAGCTCCTGAGCGATGATCAAAAACTCCTGGTCAATGTCGGTGACATACCCCGGTCGCTCGAAATTGTACAACGGCCGCTCCGGCCAGGGGACCATGGTTGCCACCACGATCTCGGTGCCGCCCAACTCCAGCGCCCGGCGGAACGGGGTGTTGGCCAGCGTGCCCCCATCCCAGTAGGGCACCCCGTCAATCTCGGTCGGCCCATACCACAACGGGATGCTGAAGCTGGCCAGGATATGCTCCAACCGCAGGCCGCCGGGATCGCGGTTGCTAAAGAACTCCAACTGCGCCGTGCGGGCATTGACCGCCGTGACATGCACCTCATAGGGCGCATCGGGGCTGTTGATCACCTCCGGGCGGAACCAGGGCCGCCCCTGCCACCGGGGCGACTGCCCGGTCAGGGTCTTGGGCCAGGGCCACAGGTCAAAGATGTGGTCACGGCGACGGAGCACATTGTCCAGGATCACATCATCCACCCGCATCCGCTGCACATCGGCCGTGGTCAGGTCCAGCCAGCGCGACTTCAGGCCCCGCACGCTGATGCCGGAGCCGAGGGCAGCGGCGTTGACCGCTCCCACCGACGAACCGATGATCACATCAGGCCGCCAGCCGACCTCCTCCAGATACTCCACCACGCCGACATGGTACGCGCCGCGACCGCCACCCCCGGAGAGCACCAGGATCCGCTTCTCGCTTTGGGCCTCCATGCCCTCTCCTCATTCCCTGTGTTTGGACAGAGTGTAGCATACTTTGCCCCCTCCGTCAAAAGAGCTACCCTCCCGCAGGTTAGAAAGTGGCCGGCAACAGGGCGAGCGGCTCATTGCGGCGCACTCCAATGCGGAGATTGCGCCTAAACCTGCGGGAGGGCAGGCAGTCAAAGTTGCAGGATATGACGCTCTGTGATAGGATCGGAGCCGGTTCGCAACCCAACAGGCGGGTTGGGAGATCGGAGAGCCGGTCGGGGCCTTGAGGATTTCTGGCTGAGCTTGCCTGACCATTGCGTAGGTCCTGTTACTGAACAAGCTCTAAAGCCTTGATTCAGATCATCTCGCCGACAGACTCGGAGAGGAGGGGGAGCCTATGCAAGAATTCGCCTTCCATGTGCTGGACCTGGCCGTCCAGCGTGGTGTGACTTATGCCGATGTGCGCGTCGTCGAGCGCCGCAGCGAGCACCTGGCGGTTAAGAACAACTGTCCGGAGCGGATCGCCTCAACTGAGGAGATCGGGTTCGGGGTTCGGGTCCTGGCCGGCGGGGCATGGGGCTTTGCTGCCAGTAGCGAGCTGACTGCCGAAGGGGCAGCCGTCGCCGTGGAGCGCGCCCTGGCCATCGCCCGGGCCAGCGCTCAGCTCCAGGCTGAGCCGGTGGTGCTGCCTCCTCGCCCCGGCGAGACAGGCAACTATGCTTCCGATCTGGTCCAAGACCCCTTCTCCGTGCCGCTGGAGACGCGGCTGGGCCTGCTCCTCACCTGTGCAGAGGCGATGCAGCGCCGCAAGGCGGTGCGCGTGGCCCAGGCGCACATGAACCTTTTTCGTGAGCACAAGTGGTTTGTCTCCAGCGAGGGCAGCCGCCTGGAACAGACGGTGGTCGAGTGCGGCGGCGGGGTGGCAGCCACAGCCGTGGGGGAGGATGGCCTCTTTCAGCGGCGCAGCTTTGCCAACCAGGCCCAGGCCGGCTACGAATATATCGCCGAACTGGACCTGCCGGCCCAGGCTGAGCGTTGCGCCGATGAGGCCGAGGCGCTCCTGGCCGCGCCGGTCTGCCCGGCGGGCCAGCGGACCGTCATCCTGGGCAGCTCAATGCTGGCTTTGCAGGTGCACGAAAGCTGCGGCCATCCTGCTGAACTGGACCGGGTGTTGGGCAGCGAAGCCTCCTTCGCCGGCACCAGCTTCCTGACCCTGGACCGGTTGGGCCTGCTGCAATATGGCTCGCCCCTGGTGACCATCGTGGCCGATGCCACACTGCCCCGTGGCCTGGGCACCTTCGGCTGGGACGATGAAGGCACACCGGCCGAATGGTTCCCCCTCGTTGAGCGAGGCCTGTTTGTCAACTATCTCACCTCTCGCGAGACGGCCTGGTGGCTGGCCCACCACTATCATCACACCACTCCCCTGCCCCCTCTGCCTTTCAGCAACGGCACCATGCGCGCCGATGGCTGGGGGCACCTGCCGCTGATCCGCATGACCAACATCAGCCTGGAGCCGGGCGATTGGACGCTGGCAGATCTGCTGGCCGCCACGGACAACGGCCTGTTCCTGGACACCCCGAAAAGCTGGAGCCTGGACGATAGGCGGCTGAACTTTCATTTTGGCGTCGAGGTGGCCTATGAGATCAGGCACGGCAGGCTGGGCCGCCTGCTGCGCGATGCCAGCTACACCGACGTGACCCCCCGTTTTTGGAACAGTTGTGATGCGGTGTGCAACGCCGATCACTGGCAGTTATGGGGCTTTCCCAGTTGCGCCAAAGGGGAGCCGGTGCAGATTGCCCATGTATCCCACGGCGCAGCTCCGGCGCGGTTCCGGGGGGTGCAGGTGCGTGGGGCGGGATAGAGACCTCACACCAAGGAGCGCTGGCACCGTTCGCGGTAGCCACAGCCCTGGCAGCGGGCCGGGTCGTCATGGTTGCGGCCCACGTCACGGGCGTCCAGGTCGCGGCGGATGGCCTCGAGGGTGCGCAGCAGCTCGCTGCGGAGGGCCGGCGTATAGTCCACCTCGAAAGCCCGGTCATCATACTTGAGGATGCCGTGGGGAGGTGGGCGTCCCTCCTGCTCCTCCACCAGCAGGCAATAGGCCGCCAGTTGCAGCAGATGGGCCGGGTAGGGCTGTGGTGGTGCTGCGCCCGATTTGACCTCCACCGGGATGATCCCTTCCCGGCTGCGCAGCAGATAATCCGGCCTGCCGGTCAACCGGTAACGGCTGGAAAAGAGAGGCCGTTCGCAGCGATCCCAGGCACCGGTGTCGGCATAGATCACACGCCCCACCGGCAGGCCGGTCTGGCGGCGGGCAGCCCCGGCGCGGAGGAACAGCCACAACCCCAGCCCGCCCAGGAGGAGGGCGACCAGCAGCAGGTGATCGAAGTTTCCCGCCATTTTCCTCATTCCCCCTGGAGCAGATTGTCCCGTGTACATCGGTGAAAGTCGGCACCCTCAACCAAACAACCTTCCTTCCTCCAGTCGCTCCCAACCTTTCTCCGTAAGCGCCGCATACACATACCCACCCCCTTCCCACTGCCGCTCTACATCCGCCACATACCCCTCGTCCCGCAACTCATCAATGAGCCCCAGCACCGTGTCCGCGCCGCCGCGCAAACCTTCCAGCACACCAAAGTGTTCGCTGGCTACGATGAGTTGGCGCCGGGCTTTCTTCCGCTCTGCGTCCGTCTCGTACTTGGTGGCCATATAGTCATTCCCCACCACGATCTGCGCCAACGTCCAGGCTCCGTAAGGCGCCCGTCCCCTCACGTTGGCCAATTCCGCGTTCCAGGCTACCGCTTTCAGGACCTCGTACTTGGCATCCTGATAGCGTCCCGGATCGGTGAGGTCCTCCCACAGCAGCTCGTCGGCCCAGGGCACGGCCAGGTTCACGTCGCACAGCGAGCAGCACCGGTCGGCTCTGGTGGGCGGCTTTTCGGCGCCCAGGTAACGCAGAATCTCGCCGCGCAAGCAGTCGCCAGTTTGCAGCGATTCGGCGTACCGCCGCATGGCGGTCAGGTTGGCTTCCATCTCCTGGCGCACCCGGCAAACCTCCCCACTGTCCAGGTCCAGGCGAACTCCTTTCAGCATGTTCGGTCCCGGCGCCAGCGTGAAGGCCCGGGCAAAAGCCCGGTAGATCAGGCTGCCGCGCAGTGCCAGCCGGTAGAGCACGTCATCTAATGCTGCCGGCGGCACCCTTTTGCTCAATGCTTCCTCCACCAACCGCAGCTCACGCCGGGCCACCGGGCCGACACCTTGCTCGGCCAAGACCTGTCCGACCGCTTCTCCCACCGGCCCAGGAGCCAGCTCTCTGGCCTGGGCAATTACCGCTTCCAGCGGCGCCAGCAGCCGGGCGCTGGCCTTGAGGGTCACGTCGGCGCCGCGCCGGACAAAACCCAACTCCTCCAACAGGTGCAGGTGAATCCCCAGTTCACGGTCTTCGTCGAAATCAAGGGCATCGGCCATTTCCCTTGGATCCACATATATCTCGCCCCACTCCGCTGCCCGGCAGCGCCTGCGGATCCAGTCGAGCACGTTTTCCACCTGCTCTGGCTCCGGCAGGCTCTTGGGAATGAAGTAGTTCTCGTGGATCCAGAGGTCGTCCTCGTGGTATAGTAGCACGCACCAACTCACCCGGCCGTCGCGCCCGGCTCGGCCTGCCTCCTGGAAATAGGACTCAATGTCGCCGGGGATCTGGTAGTGGACCACATAGCGGATGTCCGGCTTGTCAATCCCCATGCCAAAGGCCTTCGTGGCCACGACGATCCTGATCTGCCCATCGAGGAACATGTCCTGCACATCTTTGCGGGCCTGGTCGTCCATCTTGCCGTGGTAGTACCGGGCGTCCAGCCCTATAGCCTCCAGACGGCGGGCCAGCCGCTCGGCTTCCTGTGTGGTATTCACGTAGACGATCGCGCTCTCGTCATGGCGATCAGCGTGTCGTAAGATGCGTAGCAAGATGCGCAACTTGTCCCGCTTACTTCGTATTTGGAATCCGGGACTGGTCCGGTTGTACACCACAAAGCGTAGCTCTGGCCGGTTGGGATTGCGATCAATTTCGATGTAGCCCTCTCGCAATCTCAGCCGGCGGGCAATGGACTCTCGCACATGGGGCGTCGCTGTGGCTGTCAGAGCTGTCACCGGCGGGCGTCGTCCACGCGTTTCGGCGATGGCATCCACCAACCGCGAGATGTACAGGAAATCGGGGCGGAAGCTCTGCCCCCACATGTGCACGCAGTGGGCCTCATCCACGACCACCTGCACGATCTTCTTCGCCTCTTTGAGGGCAGCCATCAGACGGGGATCGCGCACCCGCTCCGGGGCTACGTAAACCAGGCGCACCGTTCCCTCCCGCATGCGCTGGAAGACCCGTTCCTGCTCTTCGGCTGTTTGGGTGCTATCCACGCGGTCGGCCAGGGCGAGCCCCCGGTCCAATAGCTTGTCCACCTGGTCTTTCATCAGGGCTTTCAAAGGCGAGAAGACCAGCGTGGTGCCATCGCGCAGCAGCGCCGGTAGTTGGAAGGTAAAGGACTTGCCCGAACCTGTAGGCAGCACCACCAGGGCATCCTGACCGGTGAGCAGGGCCTGGACCACCCTCTCCTGCTCCGGCACACGCCAATCCTGGAAGCGGAAAAGCTCCGTGAGGGCCCGCAGAACCCTATCCCAAAACCCCCGTAGTCTCTCCAGGGGGATCACGTCGGGGAGCCGCAATTCGGCCAGGAGCTGCTCCAGCCTGGTCAGGAGCTCTTCGGGCACCTGGGCCAGGATGGCCTCCATCCGCTCCAGGTCAATCTGCCACTCCGGCGGCGCGTTGCGCATATGGTCGGCGATGGCCCGGTAAACTGCCCGCCGCGACATCTGGGTCTCTTCATCCAGCAGCCTGGGGCCTTTGCCCTTCCCCTCGCCGATGGGGGGACCGAGGTGGGCCTCGTCCATCCCCGGCAGGGCCGCGATCAGATCCTGACGATAATCTCTGTTCCACACCCGCTTGTCCATCAGCAATACCGCGCCCATGTCCTCTTCGCCCCGGATCAGCCGGCCAAACCCCTGCTTGAAGTCAATGAGCATCAGCGGCAGGATGTAATCCACAAACTCGTGCTGGCCCCGGGCGCGGACCTCGGCCGAACGGGC